>NZ_SZNL01000005.1:37412-216640 GCF_005068605.1 Sulfitobacter sp. 15WGC
CGTTTGGCGGCATGGGCATAGGCGGCGCGGGGCGAATGCCCCTCTTGCAGGCGGCGGTCGGCAAGTTCGGTGGTCACGATGGCCCCGTCCACCAGCATCCCCACCACGAGGATGAGCGAAAAGAGCACGACGAGGTTCATCGTATAGCCCATGACCCAAAGCGCCGTGACCCCGGCCAAGAAGGCCCCCGGAATGGCCAAGCCCACCAGCAGGGCCGAGCGGACGCCCAAGGCCCAGACAATCACGATCATCACAAGGATTACCGCCGCGATGACATTGGCCTCGAGATCGCTGAGCATGTCTTGGACCTGCTCGGATTCGTCTTGGGTGTATTTGACGGTGATGCTGTCGGGCCATTCCGCGCGCATCTCGTCAATCAATTCGCGCACCGCCGCGACTGTCTCGATGATATTCGCGCCCGAGCGTTTCTTGATCTCAAGCGCCAGCGCGGGCTGGCCGTCGATCCGGGCGAAGCCAGTCGGGTCTTTGAAGGTTCGGCGGATCGTGGCTACATCGGCAAAGGTCACCACCGTATCGCCGCGTACCTTGATCGGCAGCGACATGACATCTTCGACATTCTCGATCAGCCCCGGCACCTTGAGCACCAGCCGCCCCGCGCCGCTTTCAATCGCCCCCGCCGCGATCAGGCGGTTGTTGCGGTTGATCTGGCTGATCAGCTCTTCGAAAGAGATATTATAGGTCTCAAAGACCGTAGGGTCGATCAGCACCTCCAAAAGCTCGGTCCGCTCCCCCCCGACATCGACTTCAAGCACGCCGGACAGCCCTTCGATCGCGTCCTTCAACTCTTCGGAAATGGAGTTGAGCGTCCTTTCCGGCACCGGGCCCGAGAGGATCGCGGTCAGGATCGGGAAGAGCGCCGTGTTGATCTCGGTCACGACCGGGTCGGTGGCGTCTTCGGGCAGGTCCGACTTGGCCCGGTCCACGCCCTCGCGCACCTTGTCGAGCGCCTCATCGGAATCGAACCCCGGCTCGAACTCCAATTGCACCGAGGCATGGCCCTCGGCCCCGTTCGAGGTGATCTGTTTCAACCCGGTGATGGCGCTGAGTTCGGTCTCAAGCGGCTCAACGAGCAGCCGCTCGCTGTCCTCGGGCGAGATGCCTTCGAGAGAGGTGGAGACATAGAGCGTCGGGATCGGAATCTCGGGCGAGCTTTCCTTGGGGATGCCAACATAGGCATAGGCCCCGACCGCCAAGATCATCACCAAGCTCAGGATCACCACGCGGGCGCGGCTGAAAGCGGCGTCGATCAGCGTGTTCATTCCACTTGCTCCGGCTGGGCGGCTTCGGCGCTGCCGGTGATCTGGCCGTTGCCGGTTGGCTGGTCTTCCAACTCGTCAATCTCGGGCACACCCGTCATGGGCTGCGCTTCCCCTTCATTGTCGCCGCCGGTTTCGGGCTGCGGATTGACCGTTTCCCCGTTGTTGACGAAGCCCTGCCCGATGGTGATGATCTGGGCCTCATCCGGCAGGCCCGCGATCCAGATGCCATCGGTCTGCGCGCGCACAATGGCGATCTTGTTAAAGACAACCTTATCGTCATCATTAACGGTTTTGACGCCCAAGGTGCCATTGGTGTCCAAGGACAGGATCGCCGGAGAGACGAAATGCGCGCGGGTCTCGCCCGTGGGGATGCGCACGCGGGCCGAAATGCCCGCGGGGATCGCTCCATCCGCGTTTTCGACCCTGACTTCGGCGGTAAAGGTCCGGGTTTCGGCGCTGGCACTGCTTGAGACGAATTGCACCTTGCCCTGCGCCTCTGTCCCGGTGATGAAGACGACCTCGGCCTCTTGCCCCTCTTCAATATCTTTGAGCGACTGCTGGGGCACCTGCACTTGGATCGTCAGTGGCGTGTTGTCGACCAGACGCGCGATTTCTTCACCGGTAGAGACGAACTCTCCCGCCGAGATATCGAGCATCTCTAACCGCCCGGGAAAGGGGGCGCGGATTTCGGTGTTGTTCAGCGCCTCTTCGGCGGCGGTGACCGAGGCCTGAGCGGCGGCCAACGTCGCGCGGGCTTGGCTCACGCGGTCCACGGTCGAGACGCCCCGGTCCAGCAGGGCTTGGGCGTTGTCGTATTCGCGCTGTGCGCGGCTCAATTCCTCACGCGCGCGGGCCAAATCGGAATCGCGCGCCGTGGTGCTGAGCCGCGCGATCAACGCGCCCGCTTCGACCGCATCGCCCTTGGCGACCAAAACTTCGGCAATCTCACCACCCGCTTCGGCGCGGACCATCGTATCGCGATCCGGCAGGGCCTGCCCTTCGGCCACGAAGACCTGCGTCACGCTTTCAGCTTGAGAGCCGCGCACCGCCACTGTCACCGCTTCGGGAGCAATGGGCGCAGGCGCGGCCTCCTCGGTCTCTTCGGAGGGGATGATATAGCCGCTGCCCATCCAAAGAGCGATCAACAGCGCTATCCCACCGGCGATGAACTTCGACCGTTTCGAGCCGGCATCGCTGTCGAATGAAAGCGTCTGGCGCTCTTGAGATGTGTCACTCATTGATCGAACTCCATCACCGCGACCCCGTGATCGGGCCGCGCGTCAATTCTTGGGCTTGCTCACCCGGGTTGCTACGTCATCAAGCGCGGCGCTGATCGTGTCATAGAAGGCGGCGAAATTATCGAGCCTTCGGCGCACCCCTTCGGCCTCTTCGGGCAGCTTGCGGATCGTATCGTTAATCTCGGATTTGGCGTGGCGGGTCCCTGCCAGCGCATATTTCGTCATCGCGGCATAGGCGTCATCGGCGAGTTGGAAGTAATCCTGCCGGTCGCCCGTCTTGTTCACACGCCGGATCAACCCCCGCTCTTCGAGCAGACGAATGGAGGTGCTGATCGTGGCGCGGCTGACGGAAAGGCGGCGCGACAGCGCGCCAAAGGCGATCGGCTCGCCCTCGAAAACCAGCATGGCAAAGACCTGCCCCGCCATGCGCGGCAACCCCTCGCCCATGGCAACGACGCCCATGCGGGTGATGAAGTCATCGCGGACTTGGTCGATTTGGTCAGTGCTATCCATCATTCCCCGTCCACGGCAGGCGCGTTGACGGTAGATAGACAAGGCGAGGCACAAATCAAGACTATTCAGAATTTTCCGAACAGACGGAACAACGCGCGTCGCCGGTAGACTTCCGGCGCTCGACCCTACTTCAACCCGTTCTGGGCGATATAGTGGGCCAGATCAAGGACGAGTTGCCCCCGCGCCGCGGCGATGGCGTTTGCGCCACCTTCGGGATTGAACGGCACGCTGAGGTCGAACAGGCCCGACCGCTCCCGCCGGTCATCGGGGACGGCCACGAAATACTGACCGGAGGCGCGGAACTCCCCCGCTTCTGTGGCCACCAGTTCGGCAAAGCGCACTTCGAGGCTGGCATCGGGGAAAGCCTCGAACGGCCAAGGCTCAGACGCGATGCGCCGCTCCGTCATCCGCGCAAGGTTCTGGCTAAGCTCCAGCGCCACGGCCCGTTCGGGCGCATCGGCCCAAAGCACATCGGTCGAACTGACCAGACGGCCATCGGCCAGTTGCACCGAAATCTCTTCGGCGGCGGCGTAGGTCGGCAAAGACACGTCGCGCACTTCGACAGAACTGAAGGCGATGGAGGTCTTCTCTGTCACCGCCGGGGCGCGGACGGGGAAACGTTCAGCCGTGCCGCCACAGGCGGCCAAGGCTGCCAGCAGGCCGAGGGTGATCAAGGGTCTTGCAAATGTCATCCGTTACCGTCCCAGCAATAGAGAATTGGGGTTACGTTCGATTGTCCGCGCCAAAGATGCAAGGGCATCGGCGGCTTTCTGAATGTCGCGCAGGGTGCGTTCGGCGCTGCGGCTGAGTTGTTCACCTTGGTTATAGCCTTCGATGGTGCGGCTGGCTTGGGCAAAAAGGGCGGTCAAACGCTCGACCACCTGCGGCAGGTCTTGGGCCGAGAGGGCGATATTATCCGCCGCGTTGCGGGCCGAGGCCAAGGTGCGGTTCACATTCTCGACCGCGCCGCCTTCGCGCAGTTCTTCCAACGTGGCGTTCAATTCGTCCAAGGCGCGTTTCAATGCGCCCGGCAGGGCCACCGCATCTTCGGTGCCGATCACCGCATCGGCGGATTCGGTGAGGTCGGTGAGTGCGACGACCAGTTCTTCGACCTCAAGCGTTTCGGCCTTGGCCGCCACCGCTTGAATGCGCTCCACCAACTCCGGCACGCCTTCGACCGAGGAGGACACCGCATTGGCCGCATCCGATGCGCCCTCAAGCGCGGCGGAAAGCCGTTCGGCAATCCGCTCTTCCTCAAGCTGGGCCACCAATTCTTCGATCCGCACCAGCGTGCCGTTCAGGGCGACAGGCACGTTCTTGACCTCTTCGGAAGAGACCAGCCCGGTCAACTCGCCCAAAAGGGTGCGCACGTCCTGCGGGGTTTCGCGTAGGTCTTCGTCCGATACGAAAGCCTCTGCCGAATTGAGGAAGGTGATCGCGCTGTTGAGCAACTCTTCAATCGGCAGGCTGTTAATGCGGGTAAAGACCCCTTCGACCGTGGCCGCCGCATCAGAGACATCGCTTTCCGTGGTCGGCATCAGCGCAAGGCCATTCTCCATCTCGTTCAACGAGGCCTCGGGCGCGTCTTCGACGGCCACGAATTCAACCTTCAAACCACCCGTCAACAGGCTGGCCGAGGCCAGCCGCGCGCGCAGGCCGTTTTCCACACGTTCTTTCAAGAACGCCAGCGCGGCTTCGGCGGTGACGTCATCCTGCATCCCCAGATGCGCCGGTTGGATCGACAGGATGGCGTTCAGCCGGACGCGGCTGTCGCCGAACCGTTCGAAGTCTACCAGCCCCGAGAGGGTCTCGACCTCACCGATCTCCAGCCCGCTCATCTCAACCGGGGCGCCGACGATCAGACCCGAGATATTGTCGTCGAACACGACGCTCAGCTTCAGCGGATCGACCTCGGAGGCGTTAAAGACAGAGTTCCGCGCGGTTTCCTTGTCGGGGTAAATCTCAAACACCGTCCCGTCAGACACCTGCGCCCCGCCCGAGACGAAAGTGTCAAAGGTGATGCCGCCGCCGACGAGGGTCGCCAACGAGGAAAAGTCGATCTCGGCCCCCGCGGGGCCAATGTTGACGCTAAAGCCCGATGCGTCCCAAAAGCGGGTGGATTCATTGATCAACTGACGGTGCTCTTCGAAAATCAGCGCCTCGACAATGGCGTAGTTGCCGCGCGGGGCGATCTTGGCATAGCCGACGCGGCCCACCTCGATGCCCTTGTAAAGGATCGGCGCATTGTCGGTCAGATGCCCGTTCGCGGTGGAGCGGAAGGCAATCTCAAGCCCGCCTTGGCCGCCGCGGATCAACGGCTCGGTCGACGATCCCTGAAAGCGCTCTGCCGCGGGGCCGACCTGTTGGTCCCACGACCCTTCGATATAGACACCGCTCAGCACCGTGCTGAGACCGGTGATGCCCTGTGCGGTGACTTCGGGCTGCACGACCCAGAAGACCGCGCCATTGTCGATGTAAGGGGCCACGTCCTTGTCGACGCGGATATGCGCCGTCACCCGGTCCAAACCCGAGGTAAAGCCGACCTTCTCGACCACCCCGACCGTCACATCGCGAAAGCGCAATTCGGTCTCTCCGGCAGAGATGCCCGCGCCCTCTTCGAATTCCACGACGATCACCGGGCCGCGCTCGCTGTAAGACCGATAGGCCACGAAAAGCGCCACGATCAGGGCGAGGATCGGGATGATCCAGATCACCGAGGCCCCGCTGAGAAACATCTTGCGGGTCGGGGAAATCGGTACGTCGGGAGGCGTCTTAGTCATTGGTTTTCAGGCCCTCGTCCTTGGTCTGAGCGTCCCAGATCATGCGGGTGTCGAACGCTTGTGCCGCCAGCATGGTAAAGATCACGGAGAGGGCAAAAAAGATGCTCGCGGTACCGGGATTGATGGCGGCCAGTGTCTTGAGTTGCACCAGAGCAGACAAAATCGCAACCACAAAGATATCGATCATCGACCAGCGTCCGATGTACTCAACCACTTCGTAAAGGTAATGCCGCTGGCGCTGCGAGGTGACAGAGCGCCGTTTGACGCTGATCGCAAGAAAGGCCACGGCCATGAATTTGGCCACCGGAATGGCGACAGAGGCGAAGAGGATGATCAAGGCGATCCCCCAGTTGCCATATTGCGCCAGTTCCACCGCGCCGCCGATGATCGTGCTTTCCTCGACCTGAAACAGCGTGCGGGTCTTGAGCATCGGATAGGTATTCGCGGGGATGTAGCACATCAGCCCCACCGTCCAGAATGCCCAGACACGCTGAAGGCTCATCCGATCGCGCGAGACCAGCTTGCTGCCACAACGGCTGCAAATCTCCGTGCCCATCGGCGCGGGCTTGTTACAGCGGGTGCAGGCCACGATGCCCAACTCCCGTGCGCTCACGATGTCTTGGGATGTTCCAGAGAGTTCCATACGGACCATTTGCATAAGAATCTGTCCTGCGCGATGACGAGGATCACCAGCGCGCCGAACATGTAAAACGCGGGGCCAAAGCCCACATCGGCCAGATCGGCCACTTTGACCAGCGCCACGGCACAGCCGATGGCAAAAACCTCGGCCATCGACCAAGGGCGCAGTTCCTCCGACAGGCGAAAGGCGGCGACGGCATGGCGCGCGGGCGGGCGATCCAGCACCACGGGGATCAGCACATAGAGCGTCAGCAGCACTCGCAAGAGCGGGATGAAAAAGATCAGCGCCGCCGTGGCCAGCGACAAGAGGATCATCGGCCCGCCGGAAAAGGCAAGTGCTGCATCCAGCACCGACACCGCGTTGCTGGCCCCCGCCGCGTCGATGGTGAGAAAAGGAAAGACCGCCGCCCCGATGATCAAGACCATGACCGCCACCGCCACGGCGATGATCTGCAACCCGGCGTTTCTGCGGGGCGTGATCAGGGCGGTATGGCACCGCTCACAACTCGCCCGCTCCCCATGCGCGGGGCGGCGCAGCCGATAGACGGCGTCGCATTGCGGACAGACGATCAATTCGTCCATGGGCAATTCGGCAAGGGGGGTGTCGGGGCGATCCATTCTGAACGCATATATGACGCCGCCCTTTGACGTATCAACAAATATTCACCGCCCTGTGGCGCATCTGCACCGGCGGATCATCGCCCTCGCGCGAATGTGAGGGGAACAGGCGGCCATGCAGACCGTTGGTCTAGCAGAAATGACAAAGGAGAAAGCAATGACCGATATCACCAATGCAAAGATCCTGATCCTCGCCACCAATGGCTTTGAGCAGTCCGAACTGGAAAAACCCCTGAACGATCTGCGCGACCGCGGCGCCACCGTCCATGTGGCCACGCCCGACGGCAATGAGATCAAGGGTTGGGACGAAGATGACTGGGGCAACACCGTGCCCGCAGACCTCGCCCTTCGGGACGTGAATGTCGACGACTACCAAGGCATCGTGCTGCCCGGTGGCCAGATCAACCCCGACCTGCTGCGCGCCAACGAAGACGCGGTGGCTCTGATCCGCAAGTTCCACGACAGCGGCAAAACCGTCGCCGCTATCTGCCACGCCCCGTGGCTGCTGATCGAGGCGGGCATCATCAAGGGCCGCAAGGCGACCTCCTTTTCCTCCATCGCGACGGATGTGAAGAACGCCGGTGCGCATTACGAAGACAGCGAAGTGGTGGCCGACCAAGGCATCGTGACCAGCCGCTCGCCCGAGGATCTCGACGCTTTCGTCGCCAAGATCGTCGAGGAAATTGAAGAGGGCAAACACGACCGCAAAGCGGCCTGAGCCTTGCCTCTGTGACGAGATTTACCCCCGGTCCTGTGGCCGGGGGTTTTTCATGCGCGGTCGCGCGGCAGACCAAGTTCGGCCAGCACCGCATCGGTATCCGCGCCGATGGCCCGTGGGGGGCTGGGCATCTGTGGCGCGGCACCGTCAAACCGCGGCGCTTGGCCTGATTGCAACACGCCATCGACCCTCATCACATTGCCCCGCGCCGCCATCTGCGGATGATCCGGCGCTTCGGAAAAGCTGAGCACTGGGGCCACGCAGGCATCTGAACCGTCGAAATGCGCCGCCCAGTCGTCCCGGGCGCGGGTGGCAAAGATCGCGGAGAACTCGGCGATACGCGCCTCCCATGTCGTCCTGTCGTTCTGGCTCTCGGCAAGCTCCGCAGGCAGGCCCAACTTCTCTAACAGGATCGCGTAGAACTGCGGCTCCAAAGCCCCGACCGAGATGAATTTCCCATCCGCACAGGTGTAGCAACGGTAAAACGGCGCGGCCCCGTCAAGCCAATTGGCGGCACGCTCTTCGGTCCACGCGCCTTGGGCCAGCATGCCATGGATCAGCCCCATCATCGCAGGCACCCCATCGACCATCGCGGCGTCGACGACTTGGCCCTTGCCTGTCACACCGCGTTCGATCACAGCCGCAAGGATGCCGAACAGCAAGAACATCGTTCCGCCGCCGTAATCCGCCACCATGTTCAAGGGCGGCACCGGGGGCGTATCGGCGCGGCCCATGGCATGGAGTGCCCCTGTTAGAGCCAGATAGTTGATGTCATGCCCCGCCGTCTGCGCCCATGGGCCGGTCTGGCCCCAGCCGGTCATGCGGCCATAGATCAGGGCCTCGGGGCAGTCGTCGGGGCCAAGGCCCAAACGTTCCATCACGCCGGGGCGAAACCCTTCGATCAGCACATCGGCAGAAGCAATCAGCGCCTTCGCCGCGGCGATCCCTTCGGCCGCTTTCAGGTTCAACACCACCGACCGCTTGCCGCGCCGGTTGATGTCCGACGGCTCCGCCGGGGCGGCTTTGCGGTCAACCGTGATGACATCCGCGCCTAGATCGGCCAGCAGTTGCCCCGCCAGCGGCGCGGGGCCAAGGCCGGAAAACTCCACCACCCTGAGCGAGGCCAGCGGCCCTTTGCGCGCCGCCCCGCTCATGCCGCCCCCGGCACCAAGACCTGCCGCGCCCCTTCGGTGAAATCCGTCAGCGACAGCGCCCATGTCGTGCCGGGCCAGCGCAACTCCATCTCGCGTTTGCGCGGACGGTAGACGGCGGTGTAAAGCGTGCCAAACCCGGCGTTGAAGGCCGTGGAATAGAGCGGCGGCTTGAGGAAGGCGCCGATGAACTTCTCCTCCGGGTCGCGGTGCAGACGCAGACGTTGCAACAGGTAGCGCTCACGCTCGACCGTGGCGGTAAAGCGGGCGTGGCTGATCCACTCCACATTCTCTTGATGATTGGTCGCCACCGCGGCGCGGGTGATGACAGCGGGGCGATCAGGGGCCATCATGGCTGTCAGGTAACTGCGCTTTCGGTCGAGTACGGTGACGTTGTAGCTCATATGCGTGGGCACCCGCGCCAGCACCTCGCCCGCCTCCTGCGCGGTTTCGCAGGTCTGCAAGACATAGCGCAGGATCAGCGGCACGCCGAAGCCTTCGCCCACCACACGCCGCCCGCCAAAGGTGAGCGAGATCGACAGCCCTGCATCATTCACCCCGTCGACCAGCCCCCAAAGCCCATCGGAGGTGCCCATGACCTGCCGCCCCTGCCAGCCCGTGCGTAGCACCATCGCGTCAAAGGCATTGGGGTTATAGTCATAGTTGCGCACCATGACCGGCTCTTTCCCCGCCCAGATCGCCTGCGAACAGGCCGACAGATAGGGCGGCGGGCAATAGAAACTAAGGAAGCGCGCCGCGTGATCGCCGCCGCCTGCAAGACTGCAAAGCTGGTCATAAAGCGGCAGCATCTCAGGCATATGCTGGGCCAGCGCACGGCGGCATTGGGCATAGGTCGGGCGCGCGGCCTCCCCTTCCTTCAGCCACCATGCGTGGTAATCAGGCCAATAGGCCGCGAAGAGACCGGCCCATTTGGGGCCGGGCTCGTCTTCGGACAATGCGCGCCAGTACATCGCGGCCTTTCATCTCGTTACAGGATCTTGAACGCCGGATCAGAAAGCTCTGGACCGGCCGAGGCGGTGGGCAAGGGTTTGCCATCCACACTGCGTTTGATCCCATGAATCCACTTTTTCGCGCGTTCGTTCAACTGGAAAGACTTGGTCATCGACCGACCCCGCGTCACGAGGATGCCGATATCGGCCCCTTCGTAGCGATAGTCCCCCGGTTGCAGGATGCGCAGGAAGAAGGCCTCGTTCTCGCTTTCGACCGCGCGGCGGTGATAGTCGAAACGATCAAAGACGACGGTGCCGTCCTCCTTCATCTTATAGATCCCGGTCTCGGGCGCCTCGGTGCAGATGTCGACACTGTCTTCGGTGTGTTTGATGACCATCTGGCTCCAGCCGTCGATATTGTCCGGATCGGCCCAGCGGGCATTCAACTCATCCACGTCGAGGGTGAACTTCTTGCGGCTGAACTCCAGCAGATGGAACAGGAACAGCGGCGCGTCGGCATGGGCGAAGGCCGCGTGGTTGGTCATGGAACTCGCGCCGGTGATCCGCGGGTTCAACTCGCCCAGCCACAAGTCGCCGGTCTTCTTGTCGATTAGGAAATCGAGCTCGAAATAGCCGCGATAGCCCTCTTTCCGCAACTGCTCGCCGAACTTGAAGGTCAGATCGCGCGCCTTCTCGCGGACCTTGGGCGGGAAGGCGGTGGCGAGGATCTCGTTGCCGCACCAGCCGCCGCGATAGGGGGTCAATTCCTTGAAGCCGACCAGTTCGGTCATCAGCGGGCCGACGATGGTGCCCTCCTTGGTGGCGCAGGCCTCGATCGCGGCACCGCGACAGTCGATCCGCTTCATGATCTTAATCTCGCCCTCGCCCACGATCTCGCTCTCGTGGCGGCGGAAATCGGCCTCGGACTTGATGAAGAAGGTGGTATGCCCGCTGTCGCCATAGGCCGATTGCAGCACGAGGTCATGGCCCAGATCGGCTTTCTCGCAGATCTCGCGCAGGTGGTCGTAGCTTTTCACCTCGCTCAGCGTGTTGGGCACGGAAGGCACGCCGGCCTTGTTGCCGATGCGCACCGTCTCGATCTTGTTGTCCATCGACTGGCGCAGCTTGGCTTTCGGGAACCAGACCTCGGCGCCCAGCTCCTTGCTCAGGCGCTCGGTCTCTTCGTCGAACATCAGGAAGACGAACTTGGGCTTGCCCCCGCGGCGCTTGATGAAGTCGATGACCTCCTTGTGCTGCAGCAGGTAGTTGTTGATGTCCTCGATGCTCTGGAACTCCGCATGGGGCTGTTCCGAGGGGCAAAAGACGTTGGGATGCTTGCCGCCGTAGCAGTCGATGTAGCAGATGTACTTGAAATTCTTTACCCATTCATCGAGGCCCAGCAGATTGAAGTTGGTGGCCGAGATGAAATAGACCGGGTCCTCGTTTCGGTGAAAGAACCGGCGGATTTCGGAGATATTCTTGAGAATTTTTGCCATGTCGTAGGTCCTTTTGGTCAAACGGGTGAAGAAGAAAGGTCTTTGCGGCGCACGCGTTTCAATGCCTCCGCGGTAAAGACGCGCAGGCCCAGATCGGGCCGGTATCCGTGGATCTCGCTCACATCGAGCGCGCGCATGAAGTCGAGAATTTCCTGACTGACGACCTGTCCGGGGACGAGGATCGGAAAGCCGGGCGGATAGGGGATGATGAAGCTGGCCGAGACCACCGTGTCGCCCGCGTCCATGACCTCTTGCAAGGATCCGTTCAGGTCGAGGTAGTCACAGTTCTTCTCATCATAGGCGAGGAAGAAGGGCGTGCGAATGTCGCCCTCGGGCGTGTCAGCGGCGCGGAAGGCTTCGTGGAAGCAACTGAAATCCGGCAGCGGCGGGTAGTTCTCCATCAGATTGGTGACGCGCCGGTCGAATGACAGCCGCTCCATCCGGCTGGCATCGTCCAAAAGATCGTCGAGCGATTTGGCGATCTCCACCAGCACTTCGATCAGATAGGCCACGGACGAGCGCGTGGTGCCGATGTTGGTCATGAACAGAACGGTATTGCGCGAGGTCTTGTTGATCTGGATGCCGTATTTGTCCATCAGGATCTGGGTCTTGAAGGTATCGCCATCCCAGCCTGTGCCGCCCACGGCGAGGGTCACGCGGGTCGCGTCGAGCACGAATTCATCCTGCTCCCAACAATCCCACATGTCGGTCCAACCCTGCTCAACGTCATAGTAGCTGGTGACGCCGCTTTCGCGGTGCTGTTCGGGGATCATGTCCCCGGCGGAGAGCACTTTGAAATACTTGCGTAAGAGAGGGTGTTCGCTGATCGCGCGGCGCATCGACATTGCCGCTTCGACCTGCCGTTGGACAAACTCGAACCCTTCGAGTTCGACCTGACGCCGCCCCACGTCGAGCGAGGCGATGATCTGATAGTTCGGCGAGGTCGAAGTGTGGGTCATATAGGCTTCGTGGAAGCTCTGCTCGACCTCGCCTTTGAAATCCTGATCGTTGACATGAATCATCGAGCCCTGCCGCAGCGAGGTCAGCGTCTTGTGGGTCGATTGCGTGGCATAGGCCCGCACCCGCGCCTGCGGCGGGGGGATCAGCCGGGTGTTGAGCAGGGTCTCATCATCCGCGTCCTTCAGGGTCTTTTGCTGGGCCTCATAGGCGGCGGCATGGGCCTCGGACTTGAACTTCGCCCGCAGGGTATTGGCCGCGTTCATCGCGGTGCGCTGGCGATATGTGGGACTAAACCGTGCAAAAGCGAACCATGCCTCGTCCCAGAGGAAGATGAGGTCGGGCTTGATCGCCAGACATTCCTCCATCACCCGCTCGACGTTGTAGACCAGACCATCGAAGGTGCAGTTGGTCAGCAAGAGCATCCGCACCCGGTCGAGCTTGCCCGCCGCCTTCAGCTCCAGCAACCGCTCCTTGATCTCGCGCAGCGGCACCGCGCCGTACATCGAGTATTCGTTGAGCGGATAGCTGTCGAGGTAGCTGACCTGCGCGCCCGCGAGCACCATGCCGTAGTGGTGGCTCTTGTGGCAGTCGCGGTCGACCAACACGATGTCGCCGGGCCGCACCAGTGCCTGCACCACGATCTTGTTGCAGGTCGAGGTGCCATTGGTGGCGAAAAACGTCTGTTTAGAGCCAAAGGCGCGGCTAGCCAGTTCCTGCGCCTCTTTGATCGGTCCATGTGGCTCTAGCAGGCTGTCGAGGCCGCCCGAGGTCGCCGAGGTCTCTGCAAGAAAGATATTCGGCCCGTAGAACGCCCCCATGTCCTGAATCCAGTGACTCCGGGTGATCGACTTGCCACGGCTGATCGGCATGGCATGGAAGACGCCGGTGGGCTGTTTGGAATATTCCACCAGCGCGGTGAAGAAGGGCGACTTGTTGCGCGCCTGCACCCCGCGCAGGATATTGAGGTGCAACTCCATGAAGTCTTCCTGATTGTAGAAGACCCGCCGACAAATCCCCAGATCGAGCCCGGCGATATCCTCGACCGAGCGTTCGGTGACCAGATAGGCATCAAGCTCGGGCCGGACCTTGGCGATCATCCGGCAAAGCTCTGGGCCATAGCTCTCAGGCTGAAGCGCGTCGATCTCATCCTGCCCGCCCGCGCGGGCGAGGTAGCGGGTCAGGATCTGTTGATCGACTTTCGATTTCAGCGTCAGGCCGGGGCGGACGACGATGGCTTGAATATTGTGGTTGAACATCACCGCGATCAGCGCGTCTTCGAGGCTGGGCACCACGACGGCTTCGTAGATGAACGGGTCTTCGGTCCGGCGCATGCGGGTGACATTGCTGCGCAGCCAGCGTTCTTGCTGTTCATTCACATTGTCGACGATCAGCACTTCGAAATAGGGTTTCGCCAGCGCTCGCGCCTCGGGCGGCAGCATCGCCTCGTCGTCATGCTCGTCCTGATCCAGACTGTCGCGTTCCAACGGGATGGTGCGGCGGCGGTAAGCGCCGGTGGTCAGCGCACGAGTCACCCGGTTCACGGCAAAGGCCAGATCCTCGAAATTGCCATGGGCGAACTGGCGACGCATGTGGTCAAAAGCGGACATGCCCGGAAAGGCCCAATAGGGCTCAATCAGGGCCAGTGACTCAAACAGCGCCTCGATTTCCTTGCGCCCCTGCGCCGCGTTCTTGCCTTTCGGATCGCGCGACATGGCGGCGGCGGCGGCGCGCAGGGCGCTCCACCGATCCGACCGCAGTTGAATGGCCGAGGAATAGTCGTTCATAGAATGCATCAGTCGTCCTCTGCTGGAGGGCCGACCGATGCGTCAGGTAGCGCTTTGCGCGAACCTAACCCCGGCCTAGCCGCTGGTATTGTCGTTCTGCCCGGGTGTGTCGGGCGTTGTCTGTGGGTCGGGCGTGCCCGCAGCCGGGGCCACGGGCGCCGGTGTCTGGGCCACCTCGGGCGCCGTCCCGGCGGTGGGGCTGGCAAGCGGCTCAGGCGGGAAACCGTTCTTGCCCTTATAGGTCGGGATCTCGGCAGGCACCTGCTGGGCGGGCACATCGACATGCAGCCCCGCGCGGCTGCCCTGTTGCGGGATTTCAAGCGGGCCAAGGGTGTGCAGGAAGGCATCCGCGCCGCTGTCACGGTCATAGACCGGGAAGTCTGTCGGGCGGTCGCGGAAGGATTTGAGCAGTTGGCCCAAGCCCTTCATCCCCGTCTCACGCTGACGGCGCACCATGTTGAGGTCGATCTCGATCGGGAACATATCCTCTTGCCCCGCCGATTGGTGCAGCACCATCGAAGTCGGGTCGACCACGCAGGAGCGGCCCACGCCCCCGGCGCCGAGGCCATTCACGTCGAAGATATAGCACTGGAACTGCGCCGCCGTGGCGCGCGCGATGGCAAGTTCCGCATCGCGGTCGGTGGTGCCGGTCAGCACCGGGTGCAGCAGCACCTCGACCCCTTGCGAGGTCAACTGCCGCGTCGTTTCGGGGAACCACATGTCATAGCAGATCGACAGGCCAAAGCGGCCCACGTCCGGTACGTCGAAGATGCAGAACTCGTTGCCCGCCGCGATCCCGGCCTCATAGGGCCGGAAGGGGAACATCTTGGCATAGCGGCGGACCACTTCGCCTTCGGGGTTGATGACGACCGAGGTGTTATACACGCGGCCATCCTCGGGATGCTTGAGGAACATCGAACCGGGGATCAGCCAGACCCGGTGCCGCCGCGCAGCGGCCTGAAACTGTTCGATCGTCTCATTCTCGGGCGGCAGGGCAAACCGGTCAAGCGGGCCGAAGGGCGCCAGTTCGGAGAACAGCACCATCTGCGTCCAAGGGAAACGCGCCATCAGAATGTCGAGCCGCTGGATCATACCCTCGACATTGGGCTGCAAGGCATTGACGTACATCTGCACGCCGGCAATCGCGAAAGGGGTCATGCGTGAATACTCCGAACTACGCGGCGCAATGGACCATTTCCTTGCCTATCTCCGCGAAGCACCTGTCTTACGCCCTCACGACCAGAACGGAAACAGGGGAACGACGCACAATGCGGTCGGCGTTGGAGCCGACGAGGAATTCGCGCAGGCTGTCGGGGTGCTCGGACCCCATGACCACCAGATCGGCGTTTGATTTCTTTATCGTTTTCAGCGCCTCGCGGTGGATCTTGCCGAATTTCAGGTGCTGCTTCACCTTTACGTCATCAGGCACCTCACGCTCGACCAGCTGTTCAAGCGCCTTGGCCGCGCGGCCCGTGGCCTGTTTCTCGTAATCCGCGGGAAAGAACCCTTCGACCAGCGGCGTGCCCATATCCGGCACGACCGAGAGGATATGCAGCGTGCCTTTGGAGAGGCGGATCATATCAATCGCCTGCGGCAGCGCCTTTTCCCATGATTTCGGGTCGCTCAGATCAACTGTCAGCAGAATGTTATCGAACATGATGCGCCCTCCTCAGGCTGTCGCGGGCTTACGGGGGGCCTGCGCGGCACGGCCCCGTTGCAAGAAGACCACCAGCGCCAGAAGTAGCAGGGCGGGGATGAACATCCAGTACTTGCTGGGTTGCGGCATCGGTTTCAGCACCCGCAGTACCTCTTGATCCCAATCGAGGCCCGCGCCCTGCGCCGGGCTGTCATAGAGGACATCGTCGATGATCATCTTGTCGCCATCCTCGCGGAACATGAGACCCGCGGCCTCCAGCTTCTCGGCCCCAGTCTCACCTTCGCCGATGGGCAGCAGCGCCACGAACTCCAGCGGATCGCCCAGATCGTTCACGCCCGAGATGCGCAGCCGCAGCCGTTCGCCCGCGGGGGTCTCTTCAGCGGCCTGAACGATCTCGGTCGGGGCTTCCTCGCTATAGGGGGGATAGATCATGTCCATCCAAAAGCCCGGGCGGAACAGGGTAAAGGCGATGAGCAGCAGCGCGATAGTCTCGTAGAAACGGTTGCGGGCCAGAAAGAAGCCTTGGGTCGCCGCCGCGAAAAGCAGCATGGCCACGGTCGCCACCACAAAGATGAACAACCCCTGCCCCCATGTGACCCCGATCAGCAGCAATTCCGTGTTGAAGATAAACAGGAACGGCAACGCCGCGGTGCGCAGAGAGTAGAAGAAGGCGACAAGCCCAGTGCGGATCGGATCACCGCCCGAAACGGCGGCGGCGGCGAAACTCGCCAGACCCACGGGCGGGGTCACATCCGCCATGATGCCGAAGTAGAAGACGAAGAGATGCACCGCGATCAGCGGCACGATCAGCCCGTTCTGCTGGCCCAGCGTCACGATCACCGGCGCCAGTAGGGCCGAGACGACGATATAGTTCGCCGTGGTGGGCAGCCCCATGCCAAGGATCAGCGACAGCACCGCGGTCAGGAACAGGATGGCAAGGATATTGCCGCCCGAAAGCACTTCGACCACATCCGCCAGCGCCGAGCCGACACCGGTCTGGCTAACCGCGCCGACGATGATGCCCGCCGTGGCGGTGGCGATGCCGATACCGATCATGTTGCGCGCGCCGGTGACCAGACCGTCGATCAGGTCAAGGAACCCGGCTTTGACATCGTTGACGAACTGGCTTTCACCCCGGAACATCGCCATCAGCGGGCGCTGCGTCAGCAGGATGAAGATCATATAGGCCGCCGCCCAAAAGGCCGAGAGGCCGGGCGACAGGCGGTCGACCATCAGCGCCCAGACCAGCACCACGACAGGCAGGATGAAATGCAGACCGGACCGCGCAGTTGGCCCCGGCATCGGCAGAGTGGTCACCTCGGCGTTGGGGTCTTCCATCTCAAGGGGTTCTTCCTTGCTCGCCACATAAAGCAGGCCGACATAGACCGCCGTGAGGAAGACAAAGATGATATAACCCGCCGTTTCGGGGAAGGCCGGGCGGATCCAGCCCATCAGGTAGTAAACCGCGAAGGACAGCGCGCAGATCGCGATGATTGCAAAGGCGATGCCGATAAGCTGCTGCACCAGCGGCTTGGGCGTATAGGCCCGCGGCAGACCCTGCATCCCGGCTTTCATCGCCTCAAGATGCACGATGTAGACCAGCGCGATGTAAGAGATCACCGCAGGCAGGAAGGCGTGTTTGACCACGTCGAAATAGGGAATGCCGACATATTCGACCATCAGGAAGGCCGCAGCCCCCATGACGGGCGGCATGATCTGGCCGTTGACCGACGAAGCCACCTCGACCGCGCCTGCTTTTTCGGAGTTGAAGCCCACCTTCTTCATCAGCGGGATGGTGAAGGTGCCCGTGGTCACGACGTTGGCGATCGAGGAGCCCGAAATCAGGCCGGTCATGGCCGAGGCCACGACCGCCGCCTTGGCCGGGCCGCCGCGCATGTGGCCCATGAGGCTGAAGGCGACTTGAATGAAGTAGTTACCCGCCCCCGCACGGTCCAAAAGAGAGCCGAAAAGCACGAAGAGGAACACGAAAGAGGTCGACACACCAAGCGCGATGCCAAAGACGCCTTCGGTCGTGATCCACTGGTGGTTCACGATCTCCGACAGGCTGTTGCCCTTATGGGCGATGATGCTGGGCATATAGGGGCCAAGCACGGTGTAGAAGAGAAAGACGCTCGCCACGATCATCAGCGCGGGACCGAGGGCGCGGCGGGTCGCTTCGAGCAGGATTAACAGGCCGGTCACCCCTGCGATATAATCCGGCAGGATCGGCGCGCCGACGCGGTTGGCGATGTCACGGTAAAAGATAAAGAGATAGAGCGCGCAGAAGGTGCCGACGATGGCCAAGGCCCATTCCCAGATCGGAATGCGGTTCTTGGGCGACCCGAGCAGCACTGTCGCGACCACAAAGGCCGCCGGGATCGGGATCCACCAGACCGCGGTGGAATCCTTCGTACTGACCATAAAGAGCGCGGCAAGAACGATGGGAACGATGACGCCAAGCGCCACCTGAAAACTGGTGCGCGTGGCCGGAAACACCATGATGCCAAGGAATACGGCAAAGCCAAGGTGAATGGAGCGGGCCAGCGTATCGTTGAAAAGGCCGATGGGCGAGGCGATGTAGAGTTGGAATAGGGACCAAGCCAAGGCCACCAGCAGCAGCAAGGTGCCCATCAACCCGCTGACAGAACGCCCACCCGTATCAGAAGAAGCGACAAGTTCGTCCAGCTCCGCTTGGCTCAATCCGCCCCGGTCACCGGTCGCGGCGGTTTCAACAGCCGCCGCCTTTTGCTGGTCCTTCTCAGACATATCGTCCCCCTGTCGGCTCCACCTTGGGGCGGATGCGCATATTGTTCTTCGGGCCTCTGACGGCAGCGTACCGCCGCCAGAGCTATCATGTCACGGATAGATTACTCGAGCCAACCTTGCTCTTTGTAATACTTCTCGGCGCCGGGGTGCAGCGGCGCGGAAAGACCGCCCGAGATCATTTCCTCTTGGGTCAGGTTCTCAAAGGCAGGGTGCAGACGCTTGAAACGGTCGAAGTTGTCAAAGACCGCCTTGACCACCTGATAGACGACTTCGTCGTCAACATCGGCGGAGGTCACGAAGGTGGCTTTCACACCAAAGGTTTTCACGTCTTCGTCGGTGCCCTTATACATGCCGCCCGGCACGGTGGCCTCGGCATAATAGGGGTTGTCGTCGATCAGACCTTGGATCGCGTCACCGTCCACGGGGATCAGCTTGGCGTCGACGGTCGACACGGCTTCTTGGATCGAACCGTTGGGGTGGCCCACGGTGTAGATGATCGCGTCCACCTTGTTGTCGCCCAGAGCGGCGGCTTGCTCAGCCGGTTTCAGCTCGGAAGCCAGTGCGAAATCGTCCAGCGTCCAGCCTTTGGCGTCCATCACGACTTCCATGGTGGCGCGCTGACCGGAACCGGGGTTGCCAATGTTCACGCGCTTGCCTTTGAGGTCGTCGAAGGACTCGATGCCGCTGTCGGCACGGGCGATGACGTTGAAGGGCTCACCATGCACGGAGAAGACCGCGCGCAGGTTGTCGAACTTGTCACCCTCGAACTGGGAAGAGCCGTTGTAGGCGTGGAACTGCCAGTCGGACTGGGCCACGCCCATGTCCATGTCGCCCGCTTTAATCGCGTTGATGTTGGCGATGGACCCGCCGGTCGACGGCGCGGTGCATTTCAGGTTGTGATCCGCGGTGCCGCGGTTCACCAGACGGCAGATCGACTGACCGACGACAAAGTAAACGCCTGTCTGACCACCGGTGCCGATGGTGATGAACTTTTCCTGAGCCATGGCCGCAGTGCCGGCCACCATGGCACCGGTCATCGCGAGCATTTTGAACATTTTCATAAGATGTCTCCCATTGTTATAATTGGCGGACCACCCTTTAGGCCTCCGCCATTGCATGCACAAGTAGAGCGCCGCAGCCTTCAGGCAATTGACTGGGCAGGGAAATTTCAAACGCGCCGTTCGGGCCGCGAGCAGACATGCCCCTGTGGCGGGAATCCCCGATTTCACGTTAGGTCGGTTTTTCATCGCAATCAATGCGGCTGACACGAAGGGCCGCGAAGCCTACCCGACGGGCTGGGGCAGGTCAGGCAGAACCGGCGCGGCGGCGATCAGCGATTTAGTATAAGCATGCTGCGGCGCGTCAAAGACCTGCGCGGTCTCTCCGGCCTCGACGATCTTGCCAGACTGCATCACCAACACCCGATCCGTCACCGTGCGCACCACCGACAGGTCATGCGAGATGAAAAGATAGGTCAGGTCATAATGGCTGCAAAGATCGGCCAGCAGATCAAGGATCTGCGCCCGGACCGAGACATCAAGCGCGCTGACGGCCTCATCGAACAGGATCAACTCAGGCCGGATGATCAGCGCCCGGGCAATGGCGATCCGCTGGCGCTGACCGCCGGAGAATTCGTGAATGTATTTCCGCGCATCCGCCGGGCGCAGTCCCACGGCGGTCAAGGCTTCGTCGATCGCGCGGGATCGGTCGGCCCCCTGCGGCGGGTTGTCGAGCAGGTGAAACGGCTCGGTCACCAAACGGTCGACCCTGTGGCGCGGGTTGAAGCTGCCGAAAGGGTCTTGAAACACCACCTGCATCTTGCGGCGCACGGCGAGGTTCGGCTGCGTCCCGGTAAAGACCGGCTGGCCATCGACAGTGATACTGCCCTCTTGCACCGGCTCCAGACCCAAAATCGCCCGCGTCAGGGTCGATTTCCCGCAACCGGATTCCCCGACCAGCCCCAAACGCTCCCCCCGGTTCAGGGTAAAGCTGAGGTGGTCCACCGCGCGGAACGTGCCGGGCGCGCCGAAGAGTGTCTTGCGCGGCAGATGGTAGTCGCGGCAGACGCCTTTGACCTCTAACAGAGGCTGAGGCGCGGGCGTGCGGGCAGGTTCACCTCATGGCGTGAGGCGTCGAAAAGCATTTTGGTATAGGGATGCTGCATGTTGTGCAGCAGGGCCTGCGTCTCCCCCTGTTCGACGATCTGCCCCTTGCGCATGACGATGATCCGGTCGGCCATATCCGCCACGACGGCAAGGTCGTGGGTAATCATCAACAGCCCCATGCCGTCTTCGCGCGCCAAACGGGTCAGCAGGGCGAGGATCTGCGCCTGTGTGGTGACATCCAGCGCGGTGGTCGGCTCATCGGCAATTAGCAGACGGGGGCGCAGGGCGATGGCGATGGCGATCACCACCCGCTGGCGCTGCCCACCGCTCAGCTCATGCGGATAGCGCGACAGGGGGAAGCGGTCTTGGGGCAGGCCGACGCGGGTCAGCGTATCGGCGGCACGGGCCTCGGCCTCGGCCCGGGAGACGCTGGGTTCATGCACCCGGATGGTCTCAGCCACTTGGCGACCGATGCTCTGCACCGGGTTGAGCGCGGTCATCGGCTCTTGGAACACCATGCCGATGTCATTGCCGCGCATATCGCAAAGCGCTGCCTCGTCCATCTGGGTCAGATCGTCCTCGCCCAGCATGATATGCCCGGTCGTCGTCGCGCCCTTGGGCAAGAGTTGCATCGCCGCCAGCGCGGTCATCGACTTGCCCGAGCCGCTTTCCCCGGTCACGGCCACAATCTCTCCCGGTGCGACGGAAAAAGTCACCCCGTCTAGGATGCGCAGCCCGTGGATCGAGAGCGAAAGATTGGAAACGGTCAGAAGCGTCATGTGCGTGCCACCCTCAGACGGGGATCAAGCAGATCGCGCAGCCCGTCACCCATCAGGTTCAGCCCCAGCACCGTCAGGATGATCGCGAACCCCGGCATCAGGGCCATATGCGGCGCAATGCTGACCATGGTCTGCGCATCGGCCAGCATCCGGCCCCAAGACGGCACCGGCGGCTGCGCGCCGAGGCCGACATAGCTCAGCCCCGCCTCGGCGAGGATGCCGAGAGAGAATTGGATGGTCCCCTGCACGATCAGCAGATTGGCGACATTGGGCAGGATATGCTCGAACGAGATCCGCGCCGCGGATTTGCCCGCCACCCGTGCCGCCATGATGAACTCCCGCTGCCACAGCGACAGCGCCGCACCACGGGTGATCCGAGCGAAAACGGGAATGTTGAAGATGCCGATGGCGATAATGGCATTGATCGCCCCCGCCCCGAAAACCGCCGTGATCAGAATGGCGATGACGATGGCCGGAAAGGCAAAGACCAGATCATTGCCGCGCATGATGACCTCATCCACAAGGCTGCCGCGCCGCGCCGCGGCCCAAAGCCCCAACGGCACACCCACGCCCATGCCAATGCCCACCGCCACCAGCGCCACGGCGATAGAGGTGCGCGCACCGACCATGATCATGCTCAGAATATCGCGGCCAAAGTGATCCGTGCCCATCGGATGCGCCAGCGACGGGCTGCGCAGCTTGTTCGCAATATCAAGCCCGGCATAGTCATAGGGCGTCCAGACAAAGGAGATCAGCGCGGCCAGCAGAAAGACCGAGGTCAGCACGGCCCCAAGAAACAGGTTGCGGTTCATGTGCGGGCCCTCAACCGGGGATCGACGGCGGCATAGGCCAGATCGACAAGGAAGTTCACCAAGATCACCGAAAAGACCAAGAGCATCACGACCGACTCGACCACGATCAAATCCCGCGCCGAGATCGACTGAAACACCAGTCGCCCCAACCCCGGCAGGTAAAAGACCTGTTCGATAATGATCGACCCGGCCAGCAGGAAGGAGAATTGCAAGCCGATGATGGTCAGCACCGGGATCAGCGCATTGCGCAGCCCGTGCCGCCAAAGCGCCTGCCGCGCCGTCAGCCCCTTGGCCCGCGCGGTGCGCATGAAATCTTCGCCCAGCACATCCAACAGGGCCGAGCGCATGACCCGCGCAAGGATCGCCGCCTGCGGCAAGGCCAGCGCGATGGCGGGCAGGGTCAGCGCGTGCAGCCCGACGAAAAGCCCCTTGTCCCATCCGACGAAACCGCCTGCCGAAAACCAGCGCAGGTTGATCGAAAAGATCAGCACGAGGATCATTGCGAACCAGAAGTTCGGCACCGCCACGCCCAATTGCGTCGCCCCCATCACGCCCACATCCCCCGCCCGACCGCGGCGCGAGGCGGCATAGATGCCCGCCGGAAAGGCCACGATGACAGAGAGGAAAAGCGCATAAAGCGCCAAGGGTACAGAGACCCAAAGCCGGTCGCCGATCATCTCGGTCACCGGGGTGCGATAGGTGTAGGAGGTGCCGAAATCCCCCTGCAACATGCCACCGACCCATTCCAGATAACGCTCTGGCCGGGACTGATCGAGCCCCAGTTCACTGCGCAACGCGGCCAGTGTTTCGGGCTGGGCATTCAAGCCCAGCATAAAGGAGGCCGGATCGCCGGGGGCGACCTCGATCACCATGAAAATCACCAGCGACGCGACTGCGAGACTGATGAGCAAGGAGAGAAATCTTTTCAACGCATAGCGCAACATAGCGCGGAGGTTAGGCGGCACGCTCGGGAGGGTCCAGAGCCCGCGTGCAGTTTCCCCCGCGAGAAAGAAAAAAATGATCATTTTTTGGATGTTCGGCAAGCTGCGCCCCGAATGATCGCCGAAAGAATCCAGTCAAGGCATGCCCTTAGCCACTCTGGGAGCGGTTTTCGCGGGGCTTATTGCTATGCGCTGGAACCATATCGGTTATGCGGTGTTGTTTTCGGGAGAACAGACAAAACTGGAGAATGAAAATGAAGACGACTTTGAAAACACTTGCGATCGCCGGCCTTTTGGGCACCGTTTCCGCACCCGCTTTTGCCGCCGCTCACATGGACATGGCCACCATGACCTGCGCCCAGTACCAAGAACTGAGCGATGACGACAAAATGAAAGTCGCATCCATGGCAATCGCCGAGCTGGAAGATGGCGGCCACGGTGGCTCCCTGATCACCGAAACCAAGAGCGACGGTTCCGAGCCGAGCGACATCTCCGCTGAAGAAGCGACAGATTCCGAAGAGACCGAAGATTCCCTGATCGACAACACCAAAGCCGTTGAAGATTCCGAAGACGCCGACGTGATGGCCGACACGGACATGCAGCAGGAAATGGAAGACTTCATGGTCGTCTGCAACCAGAACCCTGACGCGCTGGTAAGCGAAGCCGCTGCTGGTATGCGCGGCAAAGACTAATAGGTCTTCGCATCTAATTATAAAGGGCGCGCCTCACGGCGCGCCCTTTTTGGTGTCTCAACATGATCCTTTCAGATCACTCCGCCCAGCTGACGCCGGTCAGATCGGTCGCCTGTGTCGGTGCGTTCACCCAAAGCCCTTCGACCCCAGCCTTGGCAATCGTCGGGAAGGCGAGCTGGAACAAGTAACCGTTCACATAGTCTTCGGCGATGATACGCTGCGCCTTGGCCAGCATCTCGCTCCGTGCGGCGGGGTCTGCCGTCTTGTTGAACTCGGTCATCAGCGACTGGAATTCGGCATTGTCATACTGGAAGTAATAGTCCGGGTTGGCATAGATGTTGATGTCCATCGGCTCGGTATGGCTGACGATCGACAGGCCGAAATCCTTGCCCTTGAACACGGTTTCCAACCACTGCGCCCATTCGACATTGGTGATCTGCGCCTTGATGCCAACCTCGGCCAGCTGCGCGGCGATGATCTCACCCCCGCGGCGGGCGTAGGAGGGGGGCGGCAGGTGCAATGTCGTCTCGAACCCATCGGGGAAACCGGCCTCGGCCAGCAGCGCCTTGGACTTTTCGGGATCGTAGCTGCTCATCTCCGTCAGGTCGACGTAGTCCGGGTTATGCGGTGCGAAATGGGTGCCGATGGGCGTGCCATAGCCGAACATCGCGCCGTCGATGATCGCTTGCCGGTCGATGGCATGGGCCACGGCCTCACGCACTTTGACGTTATCAAAAGGTTCGCGCTGGTTGTTGATCGACAGGATCGTTTCCCCTTCGGTCGAGCCGATCAGAACCTGAAACCGCGGGTCGGCTTCGAACTGGGGGATATTCTCGGGCGCAGGGAAGCCGGTGAAAACATCGACATCTTCAGCCATGACGGAGGCGAAAGCCGCTGTCGGGTCCGAGATGAATTTGAACGTCGCGCTGGCCAGCGCGGGCGCTTCGCCCCAATAATCTTCATTCCGAGTCAGGGTGATCTTGTCGCCTTGGTTCCAGTTCTCAAATTTGAAAGCGCCGGTGCCGATTGGGGTCTGTTTGATCGTCTCGACAGACTCTGGCGCCACGATCACCGCATCGCCCCAAGCGAGGTTGAAAAGCATGTTGCCGTTCGGCTCGCTCAGTTTGACCTCAACGGTCTGCGGGTCGATGACATTCACCTCGGAAATCGCGGAGTAAAGTGCCTTTTGCGCGTTGGCGCTGTCTTCGGCATTGATCCGGTCGAGGGTGAATTTCACATCCTCGGCATCCATCGTGGTGCCATCGTGAAAGGTTACCCCCTCGCGCAGCTTGAAGGTATAGGTGAGCCCGTCTTCGGAAATCTCCCAAGATTCCGCCAGCCCCGGCACGACAGAGCCGTCGCCCATGAAGCGGGTCAGCCCTTCGAAAACATTGGTATATAGCACCGAGTCGATGGCGCCCGCAGCGGCGGAAGTCGGATCGAGGTGCGGCGGCTCAAGCTGCATGGCGACGGTGATGTCGTCCTTGGCAAGGGCCGTTGTGGCGGCAGCGACCAATGCGGCGCTGGCCACACCGGTCATCAAGCGGTTCAAACGGTTCATGAAAGTCTCCCATATTGGTGTATTTTTTGCGAGGCTAGCCAAAAGCCACGCGGCACGCCAGCCTTCGTTGCCAAGCGCGCGCGAGAAGGGTATCGCGGGTGCTTTGCACGAGCGCGCCGCGCATCGGGGCGACCGTGAAAAGGCATCAGGAGAACATCATGGCCACGCTGGGGATTGATTTCGGAACCTCCAACACCGCGGCGGGCATTGCCGTTGACGGCACGCCGCGTCTGATCCCGCTGGAGGCTGAGGCGCAGACCCTTCCGACGGCGGTCTTCTTTGATTTCGAAGCGCGGGAAATGCGGATCGGTGCCGCGGCATCCGACGCGCTGCTGGCCGGGGCCGAGGGCCGCTATATGCGCGGGTTAAAAAGCCTGCTTGGCACCCGGCTGATGCGCGAACGAAGGGTGCTTTTGGGCGAAAGGCTCGACTTTATCGACATCGTGGCGCGGTTTCTGGCGCGGGTCAAAACGCAGGCCGAGGCCACCACGGGACTGCACTTCGACAGGGCGCTCTCGGGCCGTCCGGTGCGCTTTCATTCCGCCGATGATGCTCGCGATGCACAAGCCCTGACAGACCTGCGCGAGGCCTATGGTCGGGCGGGTTTCGATCATGTGGACTTTATGAACGAACCCGAAGCCGCCGCGATTGCCAATCGCGCGGCCTTGCGTCCCGGGGATCTGGGGCTGGTCATCGATATCGGCGGCGGCACCTCGGATTTCACGCTGTTCCGGCAGCGCGGGAATGATGAGATCGACATTCTGGAAAGCCACGGCATTCGGCTGGGCGGGACCGATTTCGACCGGTCCCTGTCGATCGGGCGGGTGATGCCGCAGCTTGGCATGGGCAGCGAAATTCGCCACGCTTTCGGGGGTGACACCCATATCGCGCCCAATGCGATCTTTAACGACCTGGCCACTTGGGCGAAGATTCCGTTTCTCTATGGGCCGGAGACCCGCAAGGCGGCGGCGGAACTCCATAAGTTCGCCGAACATCCCAAACATCTGGCTCGCTTGGTTAAAGTACTCGACGAAGAGCTTGGCCATGACCTCGCCTTTGCTGTCGAAGCGGGCAAAATCCGTGCCAACGGGGCGGGGGGCGCGGGGGATGCTGATCCGGTGATCGACGTGTCGATGCTCAAACCCCGCGCGACCTTGCCCCTGCCCCGCGATTGGATGCGCAAGCGGCTGTCGAAACTCGGCGTGCAGATGGGGGATGCGGCAGAGGCGACGGCGCAGAAGGCAGGCCTCGGGCCCGAGGCAGTGGACCGGCTGATCTTTGTCGGCGGGTCGAGCCTGATGGCGGTGGTCGAAGAGGAGATGCGGGCGCGCTTTCCACGGGCGGAACTGCATCGCGGGGCAGCGCTGACGGCGATTGTTGAGGGGTTGGCCTTGCGGGCCGGTGGGGATGAACACGGCTGATCCGGCAGGTTGAGAGTGCGGGATCGGTATTTGAGAAAGGATGAAGGTGAAGGGGGGCTCGAAAGGGCCGCTGGTGATGCGGCATGGGGCTGCGGTCTTTTTACTGTGCAGATGGTGGGGGCGGGCTATGTTCATCATGTCCATAGTTTTTAGGAAGAACGCGCATGGCCCCACTGATCCAGAAGAAACCCCCGACCTCTGCTGTGCAGGAGGAAGCGGAAGAACGCTCTGTCAGTGATGCGGCGGCGCTGTCGCCCAAGCTGATTTATGAGGTGATCCGCCGCGAGGGGCGCGATGAGTTGAACCGCACCAACCGGTCGCTGATCTGGTCGGGGATTTCCGCGGGGATGCTCATCAGTCTTTCTGTCTTGGGCGAGGCGATTTTCCGGACCTATCTGCCGGATGCGGAATGGCGGTTCCTGCTGGAGAACCTTGGCTATTCCTTGGGTTTCATCGCGGTCATCATGGGCCGGATGCAATTGTTTACCGAGAACACCATCACCACCGTCTTACCGCTGATGCAGGAGCGTAGTTTGGGTGTCTTATGCAGCCTATTGCGGCTTTGGGGTGTTGTATTGGGGGCGAATGTTGTCGGGGCTTTTGCGGCGGCCACGCTGTTTATTTATACGCCTGCGATTCCAGAAAACATTCTGCCCGCCATTATCAGCCTTTCGGAACATGCCACCGGGATGGGGGTGTCGGAGGCGTTCTGGCGGGGCATTCCGGCGGGCGTGATCGTGGCGCTGATCGTTTGGATGCTTCCGCAGGCGGATGAGGCGGCGTTTTTCCTGATCCTGACCTTTACTTGGCTGATCGCGGCGGGGGATTTCACCCATATTGTCGCCGGGTCGGTCGAGATGGCGGCGCTGCTTTTGCATGGCGGCTTGGGGGTCGGTCAGGCGATCTTTGGCTTCTTCCTGCCGGTGCTTGTGGGCAACATCATCGGCGGCACGGTGGTCTTCACCCTTGTTGCCTGGGGCCAGGTCCGCGACGATGTGGAGGACAGTTGAGGCAAAGCGGTCCCGATCAATGGCGGGGCCGAATTGAGAGGAATGGCATTCGTGTTGCGCAGACCCCCGACCCGACCGGCAATCTATTGGGATGCTTTCAAAGCGAGCCTGAAACAGGCGGCGGAGGACAACCTTGCGCTGATCTCGGCCGGGGTGGCGTTTTTCGCCATGTTGTCGCTGTTTCCGGCGCTGGCGGCATTGATCGCGCTTTTGGGGCTGATTTCAGACCCTGTCGTCGTCGTCGCCCAATTGGAGGAAGTGCGCGGGCTGCTGCCGGATGATGTCTATGACATCATTAATACGCAGGTGACCGGCTTGGTCACTGCGCGGGCCGATACGCTGGGTTGGGCCGGTATCGTGTCACTGCTGGTGGCGCTTTGGTCCGCCCGGGCCGGGGTGGGGGCGATGGTGATCGGATTGAACGCCGTTTACAACGAGCGCAACCGCAATGCCGCGAAACACTACCTTCATGCCCTGCTTCTGACGGTGAGCCTTGTGGCGGTGGGCATCGTGGCGCTGCTGGCGGTGGTGATCGCGCCGATCATTCTGGCCTTCATCCCGCTTGGCCCCTTTGGCAATGCGGTGGCCGACCTTTTGCGTTGGACCGTGGCAACGGTGGTTTTGTTTGCCGGGGTTGGGGTGCTTTACCGCTTTGGCCCGAACCGGCGGGCGGCGCGGCTGCCGTGGCTCAGCAGCGGGGCGATCTTGGCGGTGCTGTCTTGGGCGGTGCTTTCCATCGGTTTTTCCTATTATGTGGCCAATTTCGGCAACTACAATCAGGTCTATGGCTCGATCGGGGCGGTGATCGCGATGTTAATCTGGCTTTGGATCAGCAGCTTTCTGATCTTGTTTGGGGCCGCGTTGAACGCGCAGGTGGAGCGGCGGACGCGGCCTGACAGCACCGTTGGCCCGGCCAAGCCGCGCGGGCAGCGCGGGGCGGAGGCGGCGGATACCTATATCGATGTGGCGCAGGACTGACGGTTAGAGCAGCGGGCGTTTTTTGGCGGCTTTCCAGATCGGTCATCCCCTCTTTCGCCAAGGCGGCGAGATCGTTGATTTGCAGCACCCTGTCGGACCATGACAGCAACTGACGCTCTTTCAGGGCGCCGAGGGTCTTGTTGGTGTGCACCACCGAGAGGCCAAGCGCATCGGCCAGATCGCGTTGCGAATAGGGCAGCAGCATTTGGTTGTGGGTAACCATCCCGAGCGACTGGCCGCGTTCGAAAATCTTGACCATCGCCCAAGCGATGGCCTGCATCGCGCTGCGTTGGCCGATGGTTGCGAGGACTTCGCCCATGAAATGCTCTTCGATGGCCGCCAGCCAAGTGATGTCAAAGGCGCGTTCGGGGTGGGATCTGAAGAAATTCCAGAACTCACTGCGGTTAAAAACGCAGAGCCGCATATGGGTCCGGGCTTCGACGGAATGGCCCATTTCACCCATGATGCCAGCCTGTAGCCCGATGAAATCGCCGGGGAAGACAAAGCTGATGACCTGCCGGCTGCCGTTCTCTAGCGTCTTGTCGCGGATGCCCATTCCGGTGAGCGCCGTGTAAAGCTGGGGCGAGTTCGACCCTTCCAGCAGGATCGGCGTGCCCGGTTCGACGGTCAACTCACCTGACTTGAACTTCTCCATGAAGCTCACTTCTTCTTTCGACATCGGCAGGAAGGCATCCTTGCGCCGAAGGGGGCAATAGCGGCATTGTGTCGTCATTAGATAAAATTTGCCTTCATATGTCTTAGTTTAATGCGCGTGTTTTGCGCACCCCCTACACCGACGACTTTGCTTACCCGGGGGAAGACCATGTCGATCTTGATCTACGAACCGGACCCATTGGTCTGTTCAGACATAAATGAAACGCTTTCTGCCGCGTTTCCGCAATCTCAAATTGAAGTATTGGAAAGCTTTGATCTCAACGCCTTGGTGGACAACGTCAACGACACGGAATTCGCGGTCCTGTCGCTGCGGCGCGAACAGTTGCATCAGCATCTGTCGGAACTGTCGAACTTGCGGGAGTGGTTTCCGATCATCTGCATCATGAACGATACGCCACGGCTGGCAAAGGTAGGCGAGCGGCTGAAATTCATCACCCGCCCGTTTTCCAGCAGCAACCTGCTGGCGGCTGTTAACGGCGCGCTTTCTGACCCGCGGTTATGCCAGCCAGAAATGCCATGACCAGGTTCTTCAGGCCATCCTGATCGGAGGCGGCGGGATCTTCTTGCCGGGACGGCTGCGCAGCGGCCGCACCGTCTGATCCGGCGATGGCGAGCAAGAGAAAGCCCATCCCGAAATAGACAGCGCCGAGGATCAGCGCGGCGGTGAGCGCTGTGGTGACGGTGATGAGGTAAAGCCATGCCGCCAGCGTCAGAAACAGCAGGCCGATCAGCAGAAAAAGCGCGGCCCCGGCGCTGAGCATGGCGGTACGCAGCGCCCGTCGCAGGGAGCCGCGCAGATGTTGCATCACCGAAGACAGCATTTAGCGGCGGGCCGTCACAAGACCGACGAGGAAACCGATGCCTGCGGCAATCCCCAAAGCGGTTCCGGGCTGGGCCTTGAGGAATTCCTCGGCCTGTTGCTGAACTTCCATCGCCTTGAGGCGCCCCGTATCGGCGAAATCATTCGCCGCGTTGCGAGCATTGTCGCGCATCTCTTCCGACTTGGCCTTGCCATAGTCGCCCAGGGTTTCGGTCAGCGATGCGATGTCTTTTTTGAGAAGTGCGATCTGATCCGAAAGATCGTCAATCGTCACCTCTTTTGCGGCAGCGGTTGTGGTCTTGGCCATGCGGACCTCCTGAATGTTTGGGTGATGTTAGGCGGCACGCGCTTATAATGCAAAAGGTTCCCGGCGCGACGTTGCGCGCGGGGAACCCTGTTTTCGTGGCTCAGCTTCAGGCGTTGAGCGTTTCCGTGGAGGAAAAGAACATCGCTTGCGACACGGCCGAGACGACCTGATCCACCGAATAGGGTTTGGAGATCAGGAAGGCAGGCTCGGGCTTGTCGCCGGTCAGCAAACGTTCGGGGAAGGCGGTGATGAAGATCACCGGACGCATGCCCAGCTCGTTCAGCAGGTCGTTCACTGCGTCGATGCCCGAAGAGTTGTCGGCCAGCTGGATATCGGCGAGGATCAGGTCCGGCACATCGGCCTTGCCCAGTTTCACCGCCTCTTCACGGGTGCGGGCGATGCCGGTCACCCGGTGGCCCATCTCGGCCACGATAGATTCAATGTCCATCGCTATGATGGCTTCGTCCTCGATGATCATCACCGAACCCGAGGTGCTGTCGGCCATTTCGCGATGGGCGATCTGGATCAACTCACCCGCTTCGGCCTCATCCACACCGATGATCTTGGCGATTTCCCCGTGAGAGAAGCCTTCGATCGTGTGCAGCAAAAGCGCTTCACGGCTGTTGTTCGTGAGGCTGGAAAGATGGCGCTGTGCCTTGGCCCGTGGGCCGCTTTCGCCCTCTTCCACCGGGGCGCCTGCGCTGGCCCAAATACCGTACAAAACCTTGAAAAGACCCGTCTTTGTATCTACTCCATCGAGCACCGAGCGATCAACCAAGATGGCTTCGAGGGCTGCCGCGGCAAAGGTGTCGCCACTGGTCTGGCTGCCTGTCATCGCCCGCGCGAACCGGCGAAGGTAGGGGATGTTGGCTCCCAGTTCATCGCTGATGCTGGTCTTTTGTGTCGCATCGTTCATCTAGTCGAATCCTTTTTACTTTTCTTGGAACCAAACACGTCGACATTGTGTTTGGTTCCAGTATGCATGCATAATTATTCAAACGAGACGACGATGCCAGAGGTGATGTTAGTGAATTCAGGAAACAAGGACGAGCGCGAGCGCGTCATCGACGACAACCTCAAACGGGTCTTCGATGAGACGCTCGAAGAAGGCATCCCTGATCGTTTCAAGGATCTGCTTCAGAAGTTGAAGGAACAGGATTCAGAAAAAGGAACGTCATGATGACCCGTCCCGATCCGCGCGACGAGCTGGTAGAACATCTGCCGGCCATGCGGGCCTTTGCCATCAGCCTGACACGCAATGGTGCCACGGCAGACGACATGGTGCAGGACACCTTGGTCAAGGCGTGGACCAACATCGAAAAGTTCCAAGAAGGCACAAATATGCGTGCTTGGCTCTTCACGATCCTGCGTAACACCTACTATTCCTCGCGCCGCAAGGCGAAGCGCGAAGTCTCGGATGTGGATGGCGTGCTGACCGATGGGCTGGCCGAAAAGCCCGCGCACGATGGCCACATGCAGATGACCGACTTCCGCAAAGCGCTGGCCCTTTTGAAGGACGAACAACGCGAAGCGCTGCTTCTTGTCGGAGCCTCCGGTTTCTCTTACGAAGAGGCTGCGGAAATGTGTGGTGTCGCTGTTGGCACCATCAAAAGCCGCACCAACCGGGCGCGCGCCCGCCTTGCCGAACTGCTGGGTCACCATGACGACGAGTCGCTTGAAATGACCGATGACGCAACAATGTCTGTCCTATCCGCATCTAAAGTTTCCTCTTTTTAAATATGACATCTGGCTTCTTCAGCGGTGATCTGATGCGTGGGCTGACGATCCGTATCCTGCTGTTTCTGTCTCTCGCGCTTTTGCCCATCGGGCTGATCGCGGTTGTACAGACACGGCAGATCGCGGATCAGAGTCGCCAAAGCGCGGAGCTATCGCTGATCGCCGTGACGGAACAAGCCTCCGCGGCGGAACGCCGGGTGATCCAAGAGGCTTTTGGCGCGGCCGAAGCGCTCACCGCCATTGTGCGGCTCAGGCGGGAAGATCCCGAGGAATGCACGGCCTTCCTTAGGGAATACAAACAGGCGTCAGACATCTATTCGCTTGTGGGTTTCATCGGGCTAGACGGACAAATGACCTGCTCCTCCACGGGGCAGGATCATGACTTTTCGCAGGATGAGAATTTCCAGACCCTGCTGGAAAACCCGGTCCGCCGCGCGATGCCAGTGTTGCAGGGAGCGGTCAGCAACCAAGTGGTGACGCTGATCAACGCGCCGGTCTACGAAGAGCGCGAGTTGATCGGCTTCATGGCACTTAGCATCCCCGAGGATGCGATCAACGCGATCCGCGAGCCCAAGAGCAAACACAGAAGCGTCGCGATGATGACCCTCAATAAGATGGGTCATATTCTTACCACCGAAAACGGGCTAGAGGTGGCCAAGACAGAATATCCCAGCGATGTCGCCCTGTCGCTCTTGACCACCAAAGAGCCCAATGTCTTTCTTTCGCAAAATTCCGACGGCCAAGAACGCGCCTATGTGATCGTGCCGATCGTGCCCGACACGGTCTTCGCGCTTAGCGTTTGGCCCAGCAACACCCCGTTTTTGGACACCGGCGTTTCGACCCGCCTCAGCGCGCTTTTGCCCATCGTCATGTGGCTGGCGAGCCTTATCGTGGCCTTCTGGGCGCTGAACCGTCTGGCGATCAACCATATCCGCAAGCTCGGGCGGCAGATGCGGCGCTTCGCGCTGAACCGTACCCTGCCGCGTGGGACACTCGGCCCCTCGGTTCCCACCGAATTGGTCGAGATGGAGGCTGCTTTTGTCGGCATGGCGGAATCCATCCTACGGGACGAGGCGACGCTGGAAGACAGCCTTCGGCAGAAAAATATCCTGCTGAAAGAGGTGCACCACCGGGTCAAAAACAACCTGCAACTGATCTCTTCGATCATGAACATGCAAATCCGGCAGGCCAAAAGCGAAGATGCGCGTTTCGTGTTGCGCCGGTTGCAAGACCGTATCCTCAGCCTCGCCACGGTGCATAAGAACCTCTATCAGAATGATGATCTGGTCCGTGTCAACGCCAGTGAGTTGTTGACCGAGATCGTGGGCCAGATGCTCTCCGTCGGCCTGGCTTCCGGGTCTGGCGTGAAGGTGGAACAATCCTTTGAGCCGATCAAGATCGACGCCGACGATGCCGCGCCGCTGACCCTGCTGGTCTCTGAGGCGCTGACCAATGCGCTTAAATACGTCTCGACGGTCGAACATGGCAAAGGCTTCATTTCGCTCAAACTGATCCAAACCGGACCAGAGCAGGCGATGCTCGAAGTGCGCAACACCATCGGCAACCCCGAAGAGGTGAAGTCCGGCACCGGGCTAGGCTCGCGTCTAATCCTCGCCTTTACCCGCCAGTTGAACGGCCAGGTCGAGGTCGAAACCAACGACGACATCTATCAGATCAGGGTGAACTTTCACGTCCCGACGGACAGTAAAATGATCTACGATTACTGAGGCCCCAAAGCCCCAATGGAATCTGGCCCGAAACGTGGCGGACCGATCACAGACTCGTCATAGGCGAAAAATTTGTCGGAACCCTTTGGCCTGCGCGCGGTTGAGCACCTGAAACGCAGTGCTAAAAAGGAACACGGAGATGACCACGGAGCTTTTTCTCGGCGGTCTGACCATCCTGACCTTAGCGGCGGTCATCATCCTTGCCCTCACCACGGGCCGAAGGGAACTTCACCCGGATGAGGACCGCGCCGGGCGCGAAAAACAGCAACCGGAGACCCAAAGGTCGAACTACCGGTCAGACTACTAAGACCTGACACCCCCTATCGACCGCCCCGAGCAGAATGCTCGGGGCGGTCGATATTTATGGGGCACCTTTTCTAGAAACTGGGCGGGGTACAGGCGCTGACGATCTCACAACTCTCGGACCCGGTGTTGCGGAACCGATGCGGCAGGCGGCTGTCGAACAGATATCCATCCCCGGCATGAAGCAGGCTGACCGCGCAATCCACCGTCACTTCGATGCTCCCGCGCACCACGACCCCGGCCTCTTCGCCCTCATGGCTCAGAAACTCAGGTCCGGTATCTGCGCCGGGCTCATAGGTTTCATGCAACACCTGAAGCGCGTGATGCGCGGCACTGCCCAACTGGCGCAGGGACACGCCGCCCTGATGGCTTGGCGAGATTTCGGTCAACTCCTCCGCGCGGTAGAAGACTTTGGCGCTGTCGTCTTCTTCCAAAATCGCAAAAAACTCGGCCATGCTGATGGGAATCGCGTCCAACAGGCTTTTGAGCGAGGCTACCGAGGGGCTGGTTCGGTTCTTTTCGATCAGCGATATCGTGCCATTGGTCAGCCCGGCCTTGGCCGCAAGCTCCCGTTGGGAGAGCCCATGTTTCTTGCGGATCGCTCTGAGTTTATCGCCGACGTTCAATGGCTTGTCCTTTGTAGGCCCCCGCGCCGCCGCCACGGGGCACGGCCTTGGGTCAACCGGGGGTCACGGGAATTGTTAGATAGAGGCTGCGATCGCGATTGACAATTATATTAAACGGAATATGGATTTTTTAAACGACACGTCACTGCCCCCTCTCTTTCGCAATAAGGTATCTGTTCCATGCCCAGCACCGTCAAGAAATCACCCCGGAAATCCGCGGCCAAGGCCAAAGCCGCGCCGCAGATCTCCGTGGTCGAGACCAACCCCGCGACCCAGCCCGACGGTCAGACCAACGCCGATCTCATCGCGCGCCGCGATGCCGCCGTGCCGCGCGGCGTCGCCTCCGCCGCGCCGATCTACGCGAAATATGCCGAGAACGCCGAGCTGTGGGACGTGGAAGGCAACCGCTACATCGACTTCGTCGGCGGCATTGGCGTGCTGAACACCGGGCACCGTCACCCCAAGGTGGTCGAGGCCGCCAAGGCGCAGGAAGATCACTACACCCACACCAGCTTTCAGGTCGTGCCCTATGGGCCTTACGTCGACCTGGCCGAGAAGCTGAACGCGCTCGCCCCCGGTGACGCGCCCAAGAAGACGCTGCTGGTCACCACTGGTGCCGAAGCCGTCGAGAACGCGGTGAAAATCGCCCGCGCTGCCACCGGCCGCCCCGGCGTCATCGCCTTTACCGGCGGCTATCATGGCCGCACCCTGCTGACGCTTGGCATGACCGGCAAGGTCACGCCCTATAAGAAAGATGTCGGCCCCTTCCCCGCGGATGTCTTCCGCGCGCCTTTCCCTTCTGTGCGCGACGGGATCACCGTGCAGGACGCGCTGACCGGGCTGAAAAACCTCTTCCTCACCGATGCCCAGCCCGAACGTGTCGCCGCGATCATCATCGAACCGGTCCTTGGCGAAGGCGGCTACACCCCCGTGCCTTTCGAGATGATGCAAGAGCTGCGCGCGATCTGTGACCAGCATGGCATTCTCCTGATCGCTGACGAGGTGCAGGCGGGCTTTGGCCGCACCGGCACATGGTTCGCGATCGAGCATTCCGGCGTGGTGCCAGACCTGATCACCGTGGCGAAATCCATGGCAGGTGGCTATCCGCTGGCCGGTGTCATTGGCCGCGCCGATGTGATGGACGCGATGGCCCCCGGCGGCTTGGGCGGCACCTATGGCGGCAACCCTGTGGCCTGCGCTGCGGCACTGGCAGCCATCGAGGCGATCGAAGACGAAGGTCTGCTGGCCCGTTCGACCGCGATGGGCGACACGCTCAAAGCCCGCTTTGCCGAGATTGGCGAGCGTTCCGCGCCCTTCCGGTTCTGGGACATCCGCGGCCTTGGCGCCATGGTCGCCGTTGAATTCGTGACCGACTTCGACAGCGCCAAGCCCGATGCCGACTTCACCAAACGCGTCATCGCCCATGCGCTGAAGCGCGGCCTGCTGCTGCTGAGCTGTGGCATGTATGGCAACGCCGTGCGCGTGATGGTCCCGCTGACAGCTTCCGACGCCATCGTCGAAGAAGGGCTCGCTATCTTCGAAGAGGCCGTCGCCGCCGCTGTCGCCGAAGAGCAGAAGTAAACCAAGCGGTCACACCGGACGGATCCGGCGCGCGGGGCAATCTGCGCGCCCATTTTTATGGCGTGCCTCCGGCGGGGGCATCCTGTCCCACCTCGGCCCTTGGCATCCGCCGAGCAAGCGCGCAAACTCCGCCCGAAATCAACGCCGGAGTGACGATGCCCTTGTTAGCCCCCTGCCCCATGTGCACCCTTGCGGGGATGTTTCACGTGAAGAGCCTGCCATGAGCGCGCCGATGCGTCCCGGCCCGCGCAACCTGATCACCGATGTGGCGGGGCTGAAGGTGGGCAATGCGCAGGATGCGCGGTTGAAATCCGGCAGCACCGTGCTGATCGGCGATGCGCCCTTCACCGCCTCTGTCCACGTCATGGGCGGCGCGCCCGGCACGCGCGAGACAGACCTGCTGGCCCCCGACAAGACCGTCGCGGCGGTCGATGCGCTGGTGCTCTCGGGCGGCTCTGCTTATGGGCTGGATGCCTGTTCGGGCGTGGTCGATGCCCTGCGTGCACAGGGCCGCGGCTTCCGCGTGGGGGACGCGCTGATCCCGCTGGTGCCCGGCGCGATCCTCTTCGATCTGCTGAACGGCGGCGATAAGGATTGGGCGCAGACCCCCTATGCCGATCTTGGCCGCCAAGCCTTGGAAGCGGCGGGCGAAGATTTTCAGATCGGCTCGGTCGGCGCGGGCACCGGCGCGCTGAGCGCGATGGTCAAAGGGGGCCTCGGCTCCGCCAGTTTGCAATTGCCAGATGGCAGCACGGTCGGCGCGCTTGTCGGGGCCAATCCGGTGGGCGCCGTCACCACCCCCGGCGACCGCTACTTCCACGCCGCCCCCTTTGAGATCGACAAAGAGTTCGGCGGGCTGGGGCCGGACCCATCCGCCGGGCTGGGGCTAAGCTTCGAGAGCCGCAAAATGGCGGCCATGTCGGCCCGCGCCAATACCACCATCGCCATCGTCGCCACCGACGCCACGCTGACCAAGGCCGAATGCCAGCGCGTCGCCGTGGCGGCCCATGACGGCATCGCCCGCGCCGTGGTGCCTGCGCATATGCCCAATGACGGCGATCTGGTCTTCTCCCTCTCCACCGCAGCGCGGCCTGCGGGGGATGTGGCGATGATCGGCCATGCCGCGGCGCTCTGCCTGTCGCGCGCCATCGCCCGCGCCATCTATGCGGCCACCCCCGCCGATGGGGATCTTTTGCCTTGTTGGAGCACGTTGAATGCCTGATCTGCCCCTCTCCGATATTTCACTTCATTACGAGGTCGACGGGCGCGGCCCGCCGCTTTTGATGCTGGCCGGGATGCTGAGCGACAGCGCGAGTTGGGGCGCTCTCGCCCCTTTGCTGTCCGATCACTTCACCCTGATCCGACCCGACAACCGCAGCACCGGGCGCACGACCCCTTGGGATGCGGAAACCTCTGTCGCGCAGATGGCGCGGGATGCGCTGGCGCTGATGGATCATCTGGGGCATGACACCTTTCACGTCGTCGGCCATTCGATGGGTGGGCTGATGGCGATGGAGCTTTTTGGCCTCGCGCCGGGTCGCATCCAAGCGCTCAGCATCCTCGCCTCTGCCCCGGTTCGCGCCCCCCGGACCATGGCAGTCTTCGATGCGCTGCTCGCCGTGCGCCGCGCGCCGGAAGGGGAGCAGCTTTGGCTGCGCGCGCTCTACCCTTGGATCTTCGCCCCCGGTTTCTTCACTGATCCTGACAATACCGAGGCCGCCCTCGCCGCAGCGCTAGCCTATCCCCATGCGCAGAGCGCGGATGCTATGGCCCATCAACTCGAAACGCTGCGCGGGTTCCGCCCCACGGTACGGCCCTCTGATCTGACCTGCCCGACCAAGGTGCTCCACGGGGCCGAAGACCTGCTGATCCCCCGCGCCGCCGCCGAGAAGGCTTTTGCAGAAATTCCCGATGTGACCCAGACCACCCTGCCCGATGCGGGCCATTCGATCCATTGGGACGCAGCCCCTGCCGTTGCCCAACACCTGCGCCAGTTCCATGACACCGCCGGAGACCCGAGATGAAACAAGACCTTTACGGATTGGAAACTTCTACCGACCGCCCGGAAACCTTGCAGGCGATCAATGACTTCATCCACGGCTTCTTGTCCTACCAACCCAAGGCCGCGGGCATCATCGCCGCCGCCGATGCCGACCCCGACGGCCCGCTGGTCAATGCCTATGCGGCGCTCTTGTGGATGTTCCTCGAACACCCCATCGCCCCCGAGAAGGCCCGCCCCTATCTGGACCGCGCCAAGGCAGCCCCCGGCGCCAATGCTCGCGAACAAGAAGTGATCCGCGCCGTTGGGCATTGGATCGACGGCGATGTGCCCGCCCTCGTCGCCACCTGTGATGCCATCACCGATCAATGGCCGCGCGATCTGGCGATGCTGAAACTGGCGCAATACCACCTGTTTAACACCGGCGATGCCGCAGGCATGCTGCGCATGGCGTTGAAATCCCTGCCCGAGGCCGAAGACATCGCCTATACCCACGGCATGATCGCCTTTGGTTATGAACAATGTCATCTGCTCGACCGGGCCGAGGCTGCTGCCCGCCGGGCGATGGAATTGCGCCATGATGAGCCTTGGGCGCACCACGCCCTTGCTCATGTGATGCTAACGCAAGGCCGTGTCGCCGAAGGCGCGCGTTTCATGGAAAGCGTGGCCGAGACGTGGAGCGATCTGAACTCCTTCATGCGGAGCCACAATTGGTGGCATCTGGCGCTGTTCTACCTGTCGCAGGGCCGTCACGACGATGTGCGTGCCGCCTATGACCAGCATATCTGGGGGCTGGAAAAGGACTATTCCCAAGACCAAGTCGGCGCTGTGTCCCTGCTGGCGCGGATGGAATTCGCGGGTGTCGATGTGGGCGATCGTTGGGGCGATGTGGCCGACCATGTGGCGGCCCGGGGGGCGGATACGGTGAGCCCCTTCCTGACGCTTCAATATCTCTATGCCCTTTGCCGCACCGGGCGTCCCGAGGCGGCAGAGATGCTCAGCGCAATCGACGCCCGCGCGAGTGAGACTGCCGCCCATGACCATGCCGCATGGGCCGAGGTCGCACTGCCCGCCGCCCGGGGCATCGCCGCCCATGCCAAGGGGGAGTGGACTACGGCGATCCGCGAGCTTGGCATGGCCCTGCCGCGCATGGGCGAATGTGGCGGCAGCCATGCGCAGCGTGACCTGTTCGAGCAAATCCACCTCGACACGCTGGTGCGCGATGGACGGGCCTCTGCCGCGCAGCAGGTGCTTGAGATGCGCCGCACCTATGACCCCGATGGCGTGCCGCTGAACCTGATGCTGGGCGAGGTCTATGAAAAGACCGGCCTGCCGGATCTGGCGGCCCAAGCCCGCGCGCGGGCCGAACGCACGCTGGCCGGGGCCTAGACCGAGCCGCGCGCTTTAGGCGCGCGGGCCGACGGTGACTTCAAACTCGGAGATGCCGTCGACCCCCCCGGTGATCACATCGCCGGGCTGCACCGCCGCGACACCGGCAGGCGTGCCGGTCATGATGATGTCACCCGGCGCCAAGGTCACGGCCTGCGACAGGGTGGCGGTATGCTCCCGCACCGACCAGATCATCTGCGACAGATCGGCCTCCTGCTTCATCTCGCCGTTCACCGCGAGCCAAAGGCGGCCCTTCTCGACCGAGGGGACATCGGCCATGGGCAGGATTGGCGCGATCGGCGCGGAGTTGTCAAAGGCCTTGGACCAGTCCCACGGGCGGCCCATCTTCTTGGCCTGCGCCTGAAGATCGCGGCGGGTGAAATCGATGCCCACCGAGGCGCCCCAAATGTGATCCATCACATCGGCTTCCGCGATATTCGCGCCGCCCTTGCCGATGGCGATGACAAGCTCTGCCTCGAAGTGGAAATCCTCCGTCAGCGGCGGATAGGGCACGGTACAGGGTGTATCCAGCGTGGCATCGGCGGGCTTGGTGAAAAAGAACGGCGGGTCGCGCATGTCATTGCCCATCTCAAGCACATGCGCCTCATAGTTGCGGCCCACGCAAAAGACACGGCGCACCGGAAAACGGTCGCTGGTGCCTTGAACGGCAAGGCTGCTTTGCTTGGGGGGATCAATCACATACATCACGGGTGTTCCTTTTGGCATAATGCCGCCAAGGAACACCCGCGCTTTGTAACAGTCAATGACCCCTTGCGCTTATAAGCCTTTGAGCGGCCACTCTTTCACAGTTCGGCGCCTTTGCGGATGGCCTCTTGCACCTCGGCGATCTCCTCGGCGCTCAGACCATAATCCGCCGCCGCCACCTCGGCGCTGATGTAGCCGCGCAGAAAGTCGCGTTTGACCTGCGCCTTGGGGCGTTCCTCGGCGGGGCCGTAGCCGGCGCCGCCCGGGAAGGCCATCATCACCTTCGCCCCATGTGGCACGAACTGTTTGCCCTTGCCGCGCATCGGCGTGCCGTCATCGCGGGCGATGGTGGTGGGCGCGCCGGGCTTGCCGCCCTGTCGCCCGCGCGCCGGGTGATCGACGCGGTCAAACATGGCCTGCATGTCGAACTCATGCCCCTCGCGTGCGCCGACCACCATGTATTGCCCCAGCCCGCCGCGCTGGCGGCCCGCGCCGCCGCTGTCGGGGCGCAACTCCTTGCGCCAGATGACGACGGGACCGGCATGTTCCGTGGCCTCCACCGGCATGGTCATCACGCCCGAGGGGAAGGCCGTGGCATTGAGCCCGTCATGCTGCGGCCGCGCGCCCGAGCCGCCGGAGTTGAAGGTCAGCACCTCGGCCCGGCGCGCGCCTGCGGGCGCTTGCGCATCGGTGCGGGGGCGCAGGCTGACTTGGAAGTTGCACAGACACCCTGCCCCCTCGGCCGGCACGAGGTTCGGCAGGATCTGATCCAGCGCTGCATAGACCGTATCGGGCACGAAGTGACCCACGATATGCCGCAGCGCCACCGGCGCGGGGTGGACGGCGTTGACGATGGTATCTTCGGGCGCGGTGATCCGGAACGGCTCCAGCGAGGCGGCGTTATTAGGAATTTCCGGCGCGATGGCGCATTTCAGCGCGTAGCAGGCATAGGCCTTGGTATAGACCAGCGGGCAGTTGATGCCCTTCTTGTCGATCCCGCTGGTGCCCGCGAAATCCGATAGGATGTGATCCTCGGCGATGCTCACGGTGACCTTCAGCGTGATCGGCGTGTCGAACCCGTCAATGGTCATCTCGCCTGTCGCCCGCTGGCGCGGCAGGGCGGCGATGCGCTCCAGCGTGGCGCGGCGCGAGTTGTCGAGGATGAAGGCGGCGATGCCGGTGAGATCGTCGAGGGCGAACTCTTCCATCATGTCGATGAGGCGGCGATGGCCGATCTCGTTGCAGGTGGTCAACGCGTAGATGTCGCCGATCAGCTGATCCGGCTCGCGCACATTGCCACGGATGATCCGCACCAGCGTCTCGTCGACCTTGCCTGCATCGGCGAACTTCATGATCGGTAGATAGAGCCCTTCTTCGTAGACGCTCGCCGCATCCGCGCCGAACCCGCGCCCGCCGATGTCGACGATATGCGCGGTGCAAGCGAAGAACCCCACGAGTTTGCCGCGGTGGAAAGAGGGCGTGACCATGGTGATGTCATGCAGGTGGCCCGTCCCCTCCCAAGGGTCGTTGGTGATATAGACGTCGCCTTCGAGGATGTTCTGCCGCCCGATGCGTCGGATGAAATGCGCCACCGCGTCGGCCATGGCGTTGACATGGCCCGGCGTGCCGGTGACCGCCTGCGCCAGCATCCGGCCATCGGTGTCATAGACCCCGGCCGAAAGGTCGCCCGCCTCGCGCACCGAGGTCGAAAAGGCGGTGCGCACCAGCGCCTGCGCCTGCTCCTCGACCACCGAGATGAGGCGGTTCCACATGACCTGATAGGCGACGTTGGAATGTGTCTGTGCCATGGGCTTACCCTTTCACGGTGATGTCGATGCAGCCGTCGGGCTGGCAGATCGCCCGGCGCGAGGCGGGCAGGATGATCGTCGTCTCATCCTCGGTGATGGCGGCGGGGCCTTCGGCGGTCTGGCCCGGGGCCATCTGACCGCGCAACACGACGTCGGCCTCGCAGTATTCAGAAAGCGCCGGGTCGAAAATGCGCCGTGTTAGAGCCACATCCGCCGCATTCCCCGGCGTCTCTTCCGCGACCCGCGCGACTACTTCGGGCGGGGTGGTGGCATTGACCGACCAAACCGTGATCTCGATGTCCAAGCCCTCGACGGTGCGACCGAAAAGCTTGGCGTAATCGGCCTCAAACAAGACCTCGAAACGCGCGGCATCGGGGTTCAGCGCGTCCGCCTCGTCCAGCACGATGGGGATCTCCCAGCCCTGCCCGCTGTAGCGCATGTAGACCTTGTATTCCGACAGGATCTCGGCCCCGGCATCGCAGTTGCGGACAAAGCCCCTGGCCTCGTCGCGCAGTTCCGCCAGCAGCGTCTTGATGCGAGTCGCGTCGAAATCCGACAGCTTCATATAGACCGAGCGGTTGGCCTCGAAGCTGAAGGGCGCGCGCAGGAAACCGATGGCCGAGCCGACCCCGGCCCCGGGCGGCACCAGCAGGCGCTCGACGCCGAGCTTCTCGCACAGCCGCCCGGCATGCAGCGGGGCCGCGCCGCCGAAGGCGATCATTGTGTAGTCGCTGGGGTCCTCGCCGTTCTCCACCGCATGGACCCGCGCGGCATTGGCCATGTTCTCGTCCACCACCTCGGCCAGACCGAAGGCGGCGGTGGCAGCGTCCATGTCGAGTTCCTGCCCGATGACCTGATGCAGCGCAGTCTCTGATTTGGAGGTTTCGAGCCGGATCGAACCGCCGGCGAAATTGTCGGGATCGAGTTTGCCCAGCACCAGATCGGCATCGGTCACTGCGGGCTTCTGACCGCCGCGGCCATAACAGGCCGGTCCCGGCTCGGAGCCCGCGCTTTCCGGCCCCACGCGGATCTGCCGCATGGCGTCCACATGGGCAAGGCTGCCGCCGCCCGCGCCGATCTCCACCATGTCGATCACAGGGATCGAGATCGGCATGCCGGAGCCTTTCTTGAAGCGATAGGTCCGCGCCACCTCGAAGACCCGGCTGGTCTTGGGTGTCTGGTTCTTGATCAGGCAGATCTTGGCCGTGGTGCCGCCCATGTCGAAACTCAGCACTTTGTCGAGCCCATAGCGCGCGGCAATATTGGCGGCAAAGACCGCCCCCCCTGCCGGGCCGGATTCCACCAGCCGCACCGGGAATTCGGCGGCGCTTTCGATCGAGATGATGCCGCCGCCCGAATGCATCAGGAAGATGTTGCAAGAAACCCCCTCTTCCTGCAGCCGCCCTTCGAGCCGTCCGAGGTAGCTCTTCATCAACGGCTTGATATAGGCATTGGCGACCACGGTGTTGAACCGCTCATACTCGCGCATCTGCGGCGAGACCTCGGAGGAGATCGAGATCATGACGCCGGGCAGACGCTCTTCCAACACCTCGCGGACCATGCGCTCATGCGCGTCGTTCAGATAGCTATGGATCAGCCCGACCGCGACACTTTCATAGCCCGCTTCGGCAATGCGGTCCGCCAGCGCCTCGACCTCGGCACGGTCGAGCGGCAGCAGAACCGCCCCCGTGGCATCGACACGCTCGCTCACCGTGTAGCGCATCTGGCGCGGCAGCAGCGGTTCGGGGAGGTTGAGGTTCAGATCATATTGCTCGAACCGGCTTTCGGTGCGCATCTCGATCACGTCGCGGAAGCCCTGGGTGGTGATCAGCGCGGTCTTGGCCCCGCGCCGTTCGATCAGCGCGTTGGTCGCCAGCGTGGTGCCGTGGATGATCTGCGTGAGATCGGCGGGCGTGATCCCGGCCTTGGCGCAGACCTGATGCATCCCGTCGATGATCGCGTTCTCGGGCGCGGCATAGGTGGTCAGCACCTTGGTCGAGAAACTCTCGCCGCCCTTTTCCAGCACCACGTCGGTGAAGGTGCCGCCGATGTCTACGCCCAGTCGGATGGTTGATGCCATGTCTCACTCCTGTTTGGACGCAGGATAGGGGTGGGCACAGCATCGGTGCAAATTATTATATTCTATGGGTGTGAAAGATTTTTTCGATCCTCAACATCGAAGCTTCGGGCGCAATCCCGGGCCAGTTCGGCAGCGCGGGCGACATAGGCGGGGGTGCGATCCGCGTGATAACGCGCGGCGACTTGCAGCGGGCGCGGGTGCCATTCGGCGGGCAGAATCCGCAGCGCCCCATCGGCCAGCGCGGCTGCCACCATCACACGCGGCATCACCGCCACACCCATCCCGTCGAGCACCATGTTCATCGCCGCCGACAGGCTGCTGGAGGGCACCAAACGGGCCTTGGGGGCGGTCGTGCCGTCGAAATGGCCGATAAGATCGGAATGGGCCTGCGTGTGGCGCGCATGGCCTAGTACCGGATGGCGCAGCATCGCGGAAAAATCGGGTGCGGGGCCGATCTGGGCGGCCAATTCCGGCGCGGCCACCCAGATGTAGTCATAGGTCGCCAAGTCCAGCTGGCCACTCGCCGGGGTCGAGAAGGGTGCGGTTTGCAGGGTCAGGTCGAGCGCATGGGCGGCAAGCTCCTGATCCAGATCGCGCGACAGATCGACGGTAAGTTCGACAGTGAGATTGGGATAGACCTCAGCCAGAGCGCGCAGAAAGGGGCGCAGCCATGTGCTGGCAACCACTTCGGTCACCCCAAGGCGGAGGCTGTCGTCGATCAGGTCGGGCCGCGCGGCGGTCTCGACCAGCGCTTCGGCCTCGCGCAGGACACGGCGGGCTTGGGCCAGCAGGGCGGTGCCCTTTTCGGTGAGCCGGATCGACCCGGCATCGCGCTGCATCAGGGTGACGCCCAAGGTTGCCTCCAGCCCGGAAATCCGGGCCGAGATATTGGGCTGTGTCGTGTTCAGATGCGCGGCGGCGCGGCGGAAACTGCCGAGGTCTGCGACCCAGATCAGCGCTTCAAGCTGTTTCAGCGTGAAGAGATTGCCGATCATTCGCGCCAGTCAAAGAAACCCGGTCCGGCTTCGGCCAGTAGCTTGCGGGCCATCGCCTCACCCGCCGCGGCGCCGTCGGAAATGGCGCAGGTCACGTCATCGCCGATCGCATCAGACCCGTCGGGGCGCAGCACCTGCCCGCGCAGGCGCATCTCGCTGCCGTTGAGTTCGGCCAGACCGGCGATGGGCGTCTCGCAAGAGCCATCGAGCGTGGCGAGGAACGCGCGTTCGGCAGCAAGCTGTTCGCCAGTCTTGCGGTCATGGATCGCCGAGAGCATCTCGGCGGCGCGGCTGTCGTCCTCGCGCCGCTCAACCCCAATGGCCCCCTGCGCGATGGCGGGCAGCATGTCGTCGGGGTGCACGGCGGCCTGCGGCACGTCGTCCATTTGCAAGCGGTTCAGCCCGGCCATGGCGAGGAAGGTCGCCTCGGCCACACCGTCATCCAGCTTCTTCAACCGGGTTTGCAGGTTGCCACGGAATTCGACGACTTCCAGATCCGGGCGGCGCAGTTTCACCTGCGCGCGGCGGCGCAGGCTGGAGGTGCCGACGACCGCGCCTTCGGGCAACTCGCTAATGGATTTCAGATGTGGCGAGATGAAAGCATCGCGCCAATCCTCGCGCGGCAGATAGGTATCGATCAACAGCCCCTCGGGTTGGAGTGTCGGCATGTCCTTCATCGAATGCACCGCGATGTCGATGGAGCCGTCCAGCAGCGCGGCCTCGATCTCGCGGGTGAACAGCCCCTTGCCGCCGATCTCTTTCAGCGGGCGGTCGATGATCTTGTCGCCCGTGGTCTTGATCACAACGATGGTGAAAGCCTCGAACGGCAGATCGAAGGCGGCGGCGAGCCGGTCGCGCACCTCATTCGCCTGCGCGAGCGCCAGAAGCGATCCGCGTGTGCCGATGTTGAGGGGCCGGGCCGGGGTGGGAAGCTGATACGTCATGACGCATCCCTACCCCCGTCGACATGAACTGACAACTGCTGTACCTGCGCTACCTACGGGTTTGCCACAAATAGGAACGCCATAATGACTGCGAACAAGACCATCCTGCGCGCCCTTGCGGGCGAAACCCTGCCGACGCCGCCGATCTGGATGATGCGGCAAGCCGGGCGCTACCTGCCCGAGTATCGCGCAACCCGGGCCGAGGCGGGCGATTTCCTGTCGCTGTGCTACAACCCGGAACTGGCCGCCGAGGTGACGTTGCAACCGATCCGCCGCTATGGTTTCGACGCTTCGATCCTTTTCGCCGACATCCTACTGGTGCCACAGGCGCTTGGCGCCGATCTGTGGTTCGTCACCGGAGAGGGGCCGCGTCTGTCGACGATCACCACCAAGGCCGAGATGGAAGCGCTGAAACCGGCGGACGCCATTCACGACCACCTTGCCCCGATTTACGAGACCGTGCGCATCCTGTCGCGCGAACTGCCCGAAGAGACGACGCTCATCGGTTTCGCAGGCGCGCCTTGGACGGTGGCGACCTATATGATCGCGGGCAAAGGCACGCCGGATCAAGGGCCAGCCCACGCGCTGAAGGACGAGAACCCCGAGGTATTCGATGCGCTGATGGAGCGGATCACGCTGGCGACGATCGAATACCTCGACATGCAGATCAAGGCGGGGGCCGAGGTGGTAAAGCTCTTCGACAGTTGGGCCGGATCGCTGGAAGGCACGGATTTCGACCGCTATTCGACAGAGCCGCTGCGCCAGATCATCAGCGCGCTGAAGGCGCGTCATCCGGGCGTGCCGGTGATCGCCTTTCCGCGTGGAGCCGGGGCGCGTTTCGCCAATTTGCATGCCGCCACCGGGGCCGATTGCATCGCCGTCGATGACGGGCTGAGCGCCGAGTGGGTGGCCGAACATGTGCAGCCGCATGGCTGTGTGCAGGGCAACCTGAAGTCCTCGCATATGGTGACGGGTGGGGATGCGCTGGTGCAGGAGACGCGGGCGATTTGCGATGCGCTGTCGAAGGGGCCGCATATCTTTAATCTGGGGCATGGGATCACGCCGGATGCGGATCCTGAGAATGTGCAGTTGATGATTGATACGGTGCGCGGGACGCGGGGGTAACTAGCCTCATTAGACAAGGGCCATCGCCTGCCCGCGGGTGGGCGATCTGACGGCTGGCATAGCCACTTTATGTTTCAGCCTTGATGTGCGCCCTCGAAGTCACGCCAAACCTTACCAAATCGCCTACCCGGTGGGGCGGGCAGGCGATGGCCCGGCGCCTGCGGCTTGACTCCGGGCCGGGATGGTAACCGTCACCGAAGGGTCAGCGCCTGACCGCGGGTTGGCGTACCGGAGGCTGTCAAAGCCACTTTATGGTTCAACCATGATGTGTGTCCGACACGGGGCGCCCAGCCTAACCAAATCGCCTACCCGTCCGGGCGGGCAGGCGATGGCCCGGCGCCTGCGGCTTGATTCCGGGCCAAGGTGGTAACCGTCACCGCTCGGTCTCGCCGAGACTTGGTTCCGGGACTAGGTTCTGCTTACACCCACTTCGCCATCGGCGGCAGGCTCATCAGAACCGCATCCGGATCATGCCCCGTCTCCAGACCAAACTTCGTCCCCCGGTCATAGACGAGGTTATACTCGGCATAGATCCCCCGGTGGCGCAGTTGCACGTCCTTGTCGTCCATGTCCCACGGAATCTCGCGCCGTTTGTCGACCACGGGCACATAGGCGGGCAGGAACGCGCGGCCCACATCCTGTGTCAGCGCGAAATCCGCCTCCCAATCGCCGCTGTTGCGGTCATCGTAAAAGATGCCACCCACACCCCGCGCGCGTTTGCGATGGGGGATGTAGAAATACTCATCCGCCCAAGCCTTCAACTCATCATAGAGCGTGGCCCCATGCGGATCGCAGGCGGCCTTCATCTCGGCATGGAAATGGTCGGTGTCCTCGTCATACTCGATACAAGGGTTCAAATCCGCACCGCCGCCAAACCACCATGCATGGGGGGTCCAGAACATGCGGGTGTTCATATGCACCGCTGGCACATGTGGGTTTTGCATATGCGCGACCAGACTGATGCCCGAGGCCCAAAAGCGCGGTTCTTCGGCCATGCCGGGCAACCCCTTGCGCGCGGCCATGGCGGCCTGCGCCCGCTCGCCCAACTCGCCGTAGACGGTGGAGATATTCACGCCCACCTTCTCGAACACACGCCCCCCGCGCATGACGGACATTTCACCGCCACCGGCGTCCGATCCATCGGGGGCAGTACGGGTGGTGTTGCTGACCACGAAACGCCCGGCCTCTTCCTCGCCCACATGACGCGCTTCGATGTGGTGAAACGCCTGAACGATGTCATCGCGAAGCTTGCGGAACCAATCCGCCGCGCGTGTCTTTTGATCTTGCATGTCGTCGGTCATCTCTGGCCCGCCTTTCTGTTATTCCATCGCCCCGCCGCCAAGGATCAGACCTTCGTGTTCGGCCATGTAAATCCGCAGCCAAGGCGTATATGCATCGGGGTGCTGCGCGAGGTCGGCATGTAGATCGCCGAGGGTGATCCAGCGCGTCGCCATCACCTCATCAGGATTTTCCATGATCGTCAGATCCGGCGCGGCATGGGCGAGATAGACCTCAACCACCTCATGCTCGATCAGCCCGCCGCCGACATCGGCACGGTATTCGACCCGGCCCCGGTGCTGCAAGGTCAGCCCGGTGATCCCCAACTCTTCGTCCAAACGCCGCGCGGCGCAGTCCTCGGACGGCTCATCCCAATGCGGATGCGTGCAGCAGGTGTTCGCCCAAAGACCGGGGGTGTGATATTTGCCAAGCGCGCGCTGCTGCATCAGCAGCTTGCCGTTGGAGATGACGAAAACGGAAACCGCCATATGCCGCAAACCGCGTTCATGCGCGGCGAGCTTTTCGACCGGTTGCAGGGTGCCGTCGACCCAGGCGGGGACCATGATCTCCATCAGATGCGGCTTACCGTTGTGTTCATCTCACCCTCGGCGCAGAAGAAATTCACCGGCAGTTATCGGGGGATTTCCCCCTAGTCTCAACCGCTAACCGGCCCGCCCTGCGCCCGTGCTACCTTTTGGCGCAGTGAGCATCCTTTACCCCTTCGCCCCAAACGCTAGTTTCAAGCCAGACAGACAAAGGAACTCACAATGAACATGCGTATCGCGTCGATCTTCGCCATCTACCTTGGGGCCACCCCCCTTTGGGCGGAAAGCCATGCCTCCGGTGACGCCGAAGCCGGGGAAAAGGTCTTTCGTAAATGCAAAAGCTGCCACATGATTTCGGATGATGAGGGCAACGATATCCAAAAAGGGGGCCGTACGGGGCCGAACCTTTATGGGATCTACAACCGCGTGGCGGGGTCCGTCGAAGACTACCGCTATGGCGATTCCATCGTGGCTGCGGGCGAGGCCGGGCTGACATGGGACGAAGAGAGTTTCACAGGCTACGTCGCCGACCCCAAGGGGTTTCTGGCCGAGTATCTTGATACGAAACGGGCCAAGTCGAAAATGTCTTATCGTCTGAGAGACGAGGAAGACGCGAAAGACGTATGGGCCTATCTGGTCTCCGTCGGGCCGGAAGTGACCGAGACTGAAGAAGCGGCAGAGCCGACCGAGTAATTCGCGCATTCAGCGCAATGCGAAAGGGGGGCCATCTGGCCCCCCTTTTTTGTTTTGGATCAGAAGCAGTCGCGCAGCAGTTGCGTGACGTTCTCTTTGTTAAGCTCAATGGGGTTGCCACCGCAGCTGGGGTCTTGCAGGGCCGAGGCCACCAGCGCGTCGATGTCGGGGTCGGTCACCCCAAGGGCAGTCAGCGAGCTGGGGATGTTCAACTCTTCGTTCAGCTTGCCGACGAAATCGTAGAACCCGTCAGAGCCGCCCACGATATCAAGATAGGCCGCCGCCTTGGCCAGCCGCTCCTCGATTGCGGGGCGGTTCATGCGCAGAACCGGCTGCATGACCACGGCGTTGGTGGTGCCGTGATGCGTGTGATGCACCGCGCCGATCGGGTGGCTGATGGCATGGATCGCACCCAGCCCCTTTTGGAACGCCGTAGCGCCCATGGCGGCTGCGGACATCATATGACCCCGCGCCTCAAGATCACTGCCATCGGCATAGGCGCGGGGCAGGTATTCCTTGACCAGACGCATCCCTTCCAGCGCCATGCCTTGGCTCATCGGGTGGTAATGCGGCGAGCAGAAGGCTTCGAGACAATGGGCGAAAGCATCCATCCCAGTGCCTGCCGTGATCATCGGCGGCATGCCGACGGTCAGTTCTGGGTCGCAGATCACGACGGCGGGGAGCATCTTGGGGTGGAAGATGATCTTTTTCTCATGGGTCTGGGAATTGGTGATGACGCTGGCACGCCCCACTTCCGAGCCTGTGCCGGCGGTCGTCGGCACGGCCACGATGGGCGCGATGCCGCCGGCGTCGGCGCGGGTCCACCAATCGCCGATATCCTCGAAATCCCACAGGGGGCGGGTTTGGCCCGCCATGAAGGCGATGACCTTGCCCAGATCGAGACCGGAGCCACCGCCAAAGGCGATCACACCGTCATGGCCGCCGTCGCGGTAGACCTTGATGCCCGCCTCGGCGTTCATCTCGGTCGGGTTCGGGTCAACGTCTGAGAACATCGCGCGGCCCAGACCTTCGGCCTCCATCAGGTCCAGCGTGGACTGGGTGATGGGCAGATAGGCCAGCCCCTTGTCGGTGACCAGCAGCGGCTTCTTGATACCCGCGGCGGCGCAGGCCTCGGCAATCTCTTTAATCCGGCCCGCGCCGAAACGGATGGCGGTAGGGTAAGACCAATTGGCAGTCAGGGACATGTCTCAGGCTTTCTTGAGGTGGTAGGATTTGGGGCGTGTCAGCGCGTGATAGCCCAGTTCAGACAGGCCCGCGCCGCGCCCGGTTTGCTTGCAGCCGGTCCAGCACAGCGCCGGGTCCAGATAGTCGGCACGGTTCATGAAGACGGTGCCGGTTTCCAACCGCTGGCCGATGGCCTCGGCGGCCTCGGCATCGGCGGTAAAGATCGCGGCGCTGAGGCCAAACTGGCTGTCGTTCATCAGCGCAATGGCTTCTTCGTCGTCCTTGACCGGCATGATGCCGACAACGGGGCCGAAGCTTTCGTCACGCATGACGCGCATCTCATGGGTCACATCGGTGAGCACCTGCGGGGTCAAATAGGCACCGCCATCGTCGGCGGGCATTCTATCGATGTGCGCCTTGGCACCAGCGGCGACGGCCTCATCAATCTGCGCGCGAACCTCATTGGCGAAACGCACATTGGCCATCGGGCCGAGCGTCGTGGCCTGATCCAGCGGATTGCCGAGGTTGAGGTTATTCACCCATGCCACGGCTTTCTCGACAAAGGCGTCATAGAGGCTTTCGTGCACATAGATCCGTTCGATCCCGCAGCAGCACTGGCCCGCGTTGAACATCGCCCCGTCCATCACGCCATCAACCGCCGCGTCGAGATTGGCATCGGCCCGGACATAGGCGGGGTCTTTGCCGCCCAACTCGGTCGCGACGCCGGTGAAAGTGCCCGCCGCCGCGCGCTCCATCGCCTGACCACCGCCGACAGAGCCGGTGAAGTTGACGAAATCAAAGGCGTTGTCGGCGATCAACGCCGAGGTGGTCTCATGGCTCAGCACGACGTTCTGAAACACATCCTCGGACACGCCGGCGGCGCGGTAGGCATCGGCGAGGTGTTCACCGACCAGAATGGTCTGCGAGGCATGCTTCAGGATCACCGAATTGCCCGCGATCAGCGCAGGCGCGATGGTGTTGTTCGCGGTCATATAGGGGTAGTTCCACGGTGCCACGACGAAAACCACGCCATGCGGCTCACGCATAATCTTGCGGCTGAAGGCGGCGCTGTCCTCGATCACCTTGGGCGCCAGCGCATCGGCGGCGATCTTGGCCATGTGGCTGGTGCGCTCCTGCAGCCCGCCGAACTCACCGCCGTAGCGCACCGGGCGGCCCATCTGATGGGCCAGTTCCTCGGTCATCCGGTCGGTGGAATTCTCAATCTCTTTCAGCGCGGCCATCACCAGATCGACACGCTCCTGCAAGGGGCGCGCAGCCCATGCCTTTTGCGCGCGGCGCGCGCGGGCGACAGCCTCTTGCGCTGCTTCCGTGCTCAGGGTTTCGCGCTCCGCATAGACCGAACCGTCAATCGGAGAGATACATTTTACCGTCGTCATTCTCAGGCCCTTTCAAAGCCGCGGGCGATTTCCCAATCGGTCACCACCCGGTCATATTCTTCCTGCTCCCATTCCGCCGCGCGGGTGTAATGGGTCACTACATCGTCGCCCAAGACCTCGCGCAGGAACGTCGAGCCGCGCAGGGTCTCGGTCGCTGCCCGCAGGGTCTGGGGGATATCGACAGCGTCGGACTCGCCATAAGCATCGCCGCGTGTGGGCGGGGCAAGCTCCATCTTGTCTTCGATCCCTTTGATTCCGGCAGCCAGCATGACCGTCTGCGCCAGATAAGGGTTTAGGTCCGATCCGCCAATACGGCATTCGACCCGCACGCCCTTTGTCCCTGCCCCGCAGAGGCGGAAACCCGCGGTGCGGTTGTCGACGGACCAGACGGTCTTGGTCGGGGCGAAGGTGCCTTTGGCGAAGCGCTTGTAGCTGTTCACATAGGGGGCGAGGAAATAGGTATATTCCGGCGCATAGGCGATCAGACCGGCCATATAGTGGCGCATCAGGTCGGACATGCCCAACTCGCCCTCGCTATCAAAGAAAGCCGCTTCGCCGTCTTTCCACAGCGACTGATGGACGTGGCTGGAAGAGCCGACGCGGTCCTTGTGCCACTTGGGCAGGAAGCTTGCCGCATGACCCTGCTGCCAAGCGATCTCCTTGACCGCATGTTTGGCAATCGTGTGATAATCGGCGCAATCAAGCGTCTTTGAATAGCGGATGTTGAGCTCTTCCTGACCGGCCTCGGCCTCGCCTTTGGAGTTCTCAATCGGCAGACCGGCGGCGAAGAGATGGTTGCGCAGCGGGCGCATCACGTTCTCTTCCTTGGTGGTCTGAAGGATGTTGTAGTCTTCGTTATAGCCGCTGATCGGCGTGAGGTCGCGGTAGCCGCCCTTGCGGATCGCGTCAAAGCTCTGCTCGAAAAGGAAAAACTCCAGCTCGGTCGCCATCATCGCGTCGAAACCCAGTTCCTTCAGCCGCGCGATCTGTTTCTTCAGCATGGCGCGCGGGGAATGCGGCACCGGCTGGTGGGTGTCGTGATCCAGCACGTCGCAGAGCACCATCACCGTGCCCTCGAGCCACGGCACCGGGCGGATCGTGTCGAGGTCCGGCTGCATCACATAGTCGCCGTAACCCGTCTCCCACGAGGTGGAGGCAAAGCCTTCGGGCGTGGCCATCTCAAGGTCGGTGGCCAGCAGGTAGTTGCAGCAATGGGTTTCTTTGTAAGAGGTCTCGACGAAGTTGACGGCATGGAAGCGCTTGCCCATCAACCGGCCTTGCATATCCACAAGGCAAGCAAGAACCGTATCGACGGATCCCTCTTTGACCAGTTTTTTCAGCGCGTCGAATGTCAGTGTGCCGGGCATGTTCTGTCCACTTCAGGGGGTAAGGCGGGGGCGCAGGCAGCGCGCCCCCGGTTGTCGGTTCAGCCGTTGGTGTAGGGCGGACCGGCTTTGTTGATGACTTCGTTATAGTCGCGGAAGATTTGCACAATCTTGGCGTGCACTTCGCCTTCTTCGGCGATCTCTGTCCAGAAGTCCTTGGCCGCGTTTTCAACCTCGGCCCATTCGTCGGCAGGCACGGTGCTGAGCTTGAGCTTGTCGCCCTGCGCCCGCAGACGCGCCTCGCCGCCCCAGTACCACTGGTTGCGGTAGGTGTGGCCTGCTTCGATCCCCGCCATGACCAACTGTTTGAGGTGATCCGGCAAATCGGCCCACTGCTGCTGGTTGACGAAGAACGACCCGATCCAAGCACCTGAGATGTTGTTGGTCAGGAAGTAGTCGGTCACATCGGCCCAGCCGACGGTGTAGTCCTCGGTGATGCCGGACCACGCCATGCCGTCGAGCTCGCCTGTTTGCACGGCGACCTCGGCGTCCTCGTAGGGAATGTTCACCGGCACCACGCCGAACTTCGACAGGAAGCGGCCCGCGGTGGGGAAGGTGTAGAGCTTCAGACCGTCCAGATCGGCGACCGATTTGATCTCTTTGGTGGTGTTGAAGTTGCAGGGGTCTTGGCCCGCAGCCGACAGCCATTCAACGCCGACCTTGGCGTATTCCTCTTTCCAGATTTCGGCCAAACCGTACTGGTTGAACAGCACCGGCACGTCGAGGATGTGCTTGGTGGCAAAGGGGAAGTAACCGCCGAATTGTTGCAGCGGCGTGGGCGAGGCCATGGAGTCGTCATCGGAATGCACCATGTCGATGGTGCCGCGCTGCATGGCTTGGAACAGCTCACCGGTGGGCACGATCTGGTCGGCGTAGAACAGTTCGATCTCCATCTCGCCATTGGCGGCGGCATTGATGTAATCGACCGCGGGTTTGGTCACCTGCTCACCCAGAGCGGCGCCGGCATAGGTCTGCATGCGCCATTTGATCGGCGCTTGGGCATGCACGATAGAGGGCGCGGCGAGGGCCGCAGGGGCGGCGACGGCGGCCCCGGATAGAAACTTTCTGCGAGTGGTCATACGTCTCTCCTTTGTTGAAATGTCAGGCCGTCTTTGCGCGGCTCTCATTGTTATTTGTCGTAGATGTAATCGGGCAGCCATGTCGCGATCTCGGGGAAGACCATGACAAGTATCAGCGCCAAGACCATCACCAGCACGAAGGGCGTGATCGACGCATAGATGTCGCGCAGGGTGATCTCGGGCGGGGCCATGGCGCGCATGAGGAACAGGTTATAGCCGAAGGGCGGCGTCATATAGGCGATCTGCGTGGTGATCGTGTAAAGGATACCATACCAGATCAGATCAAAGCCCAGCGCACCGACCAAGGGCACATAGAGCGGCGCCACGATCACCAGCATCGCCGTATCATCTAGGAAGGTGCCCATGATGATGAAGCTAAGCTGCATCATGATCAGGATCATCCAGGGGCTGAGGTTCATCTTTTCGGTGAACAGGCTCTCAATCGCCTTCACCGCGCCCAGCCCGTCAAAGACCGCGCCAAAGGCGAGGGCGGCGAGGATGATCCACATGAACATGCAGGTGATGCCCAAGGTGTTGCGCACGGAGTTCTCGAAAACTTCGCGGGTCATGCGGCCCTTGAGAACGGCAGCAAAAAATGCCGCCGCAGCCCCGATGGCCGAGCTTTCGACCAAGCTGGTCCACCCGTTGACGAAAGGCACCATCATCACCGCAAAGATCACCAGCGGCAGGATGCCCGCCCGCAGCAGACGCAGTTTCTCGGCACGGGGAATGTCGCGATCCTCGGCCGAGAGGATGGGACCAAGTTCGGGATTCATCCGGCAGCGGATGACGATATAGGCGATGAACATCGCTGCCATCATCAACCCCGGGATGACCCCGGCAAGCCACAACTGCCCCACCGGCTGCCGCGCGATCATCGCGTAGAGCACCAGCACCACCGAAGGCGGCACGAGGATGCCAAGGCTCGACCCCGCTTGGATCACCCCCGTGACCATCCTTTTGTCATAGCCGCGTTTCAGCAGTTCCGGCAGCGCGATGGTCGACCCAATCGCCATGCCCGCCACGCTGAGCCCATTCATCGCCGAGATCAGCACCATCAGGCCAATCGTGCCAATCGCCAGCCCGCCGCGCACCCCGCCCATCCAGACGTGGAACATGCGGTAAAGGTCATCGGCGATGCGGCTTTCGCTGAGGACATAGCCCATGAAGATGAACATCGGCAGCGTCAGCAGCGGATACCATTTCATCAGCTTCATCGCGGCGGCGAAACCGATGTCATAGCCGCCCTTGTCGCCCCAGAGCAGCAGCGCCGAAACCACGGCGATAAAGCCGATGGCGCCAAACACCCGCTGGCCGGTCAGTAGCATCAGCATCATTGACGAGAACATCAATGTCGCAATCATTTCATAGGACATCAGATGGCCTCACCCTTGAGCCGCAGCACGTCTTTCGCGAGCTCGGACAGACATTGCAGCAGCATCAGAAAGATGCCGACGATCATCACGACCTTGATCGGCCAGAGATACGGGCGCCATGCGGAACTGGATTGCTCCATATGGCCAACCTCTTCACTACCGGTGATCAAGCCACCGAAAAAGCTGAACGGCTCTGTCCCCCAGTAGCCCAGCGAATAGGCGGTAGAGCTTACCGCCCCATAGAGCAGCACGCAGAGATAGAAGATCAGGAAGAAAACGGTGAATAGGTCAAACCATGCTTTGCGGCGCAGCGACCAATCGCCATAGAGCAGATCCATCCGCACGTTCGACCCCAGTTGGATCGAATAGGGACCGCCCAAGATGTAATAGCCCACCATGACAAACTGCGCCATTTCCAGCGTCCAAAGCGAGGGGACGAAGAAGGCTTTGCTGACGGTGGACCACAACAGCACCCCCATCAGGACAAATATGCCATACATCATGATCCGCCCGATCCGCCGGTTCATCGCGTCGATGCCCCGGATATAGCCCCGGATGAACCTCATGGTTTGACCTCCTCCATCTCGGGCCGAGCCATGGCGGCACGGAGCCAATTGCTGATCATCTCGGCCATCTGCCGCTGTTCGGCTTCGGTCGTGATGAGGTCGTTACGGATCTCTAGCATGACATGGGGATGACCATGGGCCAGCCCATGCTCTTTCAGCGTATGGGTCACCCCGTCCTGCGGGCCGTAGGGCTCATTTCGTTCGACATTCAGATCCGTGAACTCGGACGCCACCGCGAGCATCGCATCGGCAAGGCGCGTGTCGCTGTCATGCAGAATGCCGATCTCAACGCTGCGCGGTTTGCCATGGTAGATCGGCGTGAAACTATGCACCGTGACGATCGCAGGCGCATTGACCCGTTTGATCGTTGCCGCCAAAGTCTTGCGGAATGGCTCGTAATAGCGCGCCACCCGCTCGGCCCGGCCAGCCTCATCAAGCGTGGCATTGCCGGGGATCGCGAAAATCTCGCTCTGCGCTGGCATCGCGCCCGGGGCTTCGGGCGGGCGGTTACAATCGTAGACCAGACGCGAGACGCGCCCCGCCACCAGCACCGCATCCAGATCCTGCGCCATGGCCCGGGCCACGCCCAAGGCACCGGGATCCCAAGCCACATGGCTTTCGCGGGCCGCAGCATCCAGCCCCAGACCGTCGTAGCAGGCCGGTATCTCACGCGCCGCATGTTCGCAGACCAACACCAGCGGGGCCTGTGCCCCGGCGTTGATCACCTCGACGGCTTCATTCGAAAGATCTGACTGTTCTGACACCCTGTCCCCCTCAGTTAGATCAAACCTCATTCGGGCGGGGGGCTTCTGTCAACAGAATAATGTCAAATTTATTACAACGCCGTTCAGTTTGTGTTATTACTCGTCAAAAGAGGGGCATCCATGGCTGAACCGACGCTGACCATTTCCGACCGTATCCAGCAAGAACTGGACCGGCTAACCCGTGCGGAACGGCAACTCGCCCATTCGATTCTGGAAAACTACCCCGCCTCCGGCCTAGGCCCGCTGACGGCGCTGGCGAAGGATGCCAATGTCTCCACCCCCACCGTGGCGCGGATGGTGCAAAAGCTGGGGTTCAAGGGTTACCCCGAGTTTCAGAACGAGCTGCGCGAAGAGCTCAAGGCCAAGGCCAAGAACCCCATCGCCAAACATGACAACTGGACCGAAGGCGCGCCCTCGGGCCATGTGTTGAACCGGTTCACCGACGCGGTGATTGACAACATCCGCCACACGTTGGGCCAGATCGAGCCTGCCACCTTCGACCGCGCCTGCGCGATGATCGCCGACACCGCGCACCCGCTCTATATCGTGGGGGGGCGCATCACCCATGTGATGGCCGAATATCTGTTCCTCCACGCTCAGATCATCCGCCCACGGGTGACACATATTCAATCCACATCAAACGCTTGGCCGCATTACCTGCTGGACGTGGGCGAAGGCGATGTCTTCGTCATTTTCGACGTGCGGCGCTATGAGAACAACACGCTGAAACTGGCAGAAATGGCCCATGCGCGGGGGGCCAAGATCATCCTCTTCACCGATCAATGGCGCTCTCCGGTGCATAGCCTGGCCGATATCTGTTTCTCCAGCCGGATCGTCGCGCCTTCGGCTTGGGACAGCGCGGCGGCCACGCTGCTGCTGGTAGAAAGCGTGATCTCGGCCATGCAAGACATCAACTGGGCCGATACGAAGGACCGGGCCGAACGGCTGGAAGACATGTTCGACCAGACCCGTTTGTTCCGCAAATTCACCTAAGCCCCCAGCAAGAAACGCCTTGTCATAAAGGGTATTGGCTTGCCCAAACCCCGCCAGTCGTCTATGGCCAGCACGCCGGGTGTGGTGTCCAGCGCGGTGCCGTGACACGCGCCAAGGCCGGAGGGGGACCGACCATGCGTGATGAAATCTTTTCGCCCAGCGAGCTTGAGCGCCATTATGACCTCGCGCCATCGCCAGCGCTGGCGGCTGAAATGGCCGATATCTACGCCAAGATGGACCGTGTCGTCTCGCCCCCCGATTGGGCCATTCACGCGCCCTATGTCGCCGCGATCAACAAGCTCAAGAAAGAGCGCAACGCGGTCATCCTCGCGCATAATTACATGACGCCCGACATCTACCATGGCATCGCGGATTTCGTCGGCGACAGCCTCCAACTGGCCATCAAGGCGACCGAGGTCGAGGCCGATGTCATCGTGCAATGCGGCGTGCATTTCATGGCCGAGACCTCGAAGATCTTGAACCCCGCGAAAACCGTGCTGATCCCCGACATGGAAGCGGGTTGTTCACTGGCCGAAAGCATCACCGCCGAGGGCGTCGCACAGATGCGCGCGCAGTATCCCGGCGCGCCGGTTGTCACTTACGTCAACACCACGGCCGAGGTGAAGGCGGCGTCGGACATCTGCTGCACCTCGTCGAACGCGGCGCAGATCGTGGCGGCGCTTGAGGCCGAGACGATCATCATGACGCCCGACAAATACCTCGCCCAGAACATCGCCAAACAGGTGCCGCAAAAGCGCATCGTCTGGTGGGACGGCGCCTGCATCGTGCACGAACGCTATACCGCGAAAGACATCGCCGACTACCGCGAGTGGAACCCAGACACCCGCATCATCGCGCATCCCGAATGCCCGCCCGACGTGGTGGCAGAGGCGGATTTCTCCGGCTCGACCAGTGGCATCCTTGACTATGTGCACCGCGAGAAACCGGCCAAAGCGATGCTGGTCACCGAATGCTCCATGGCGTCGAACATCGCCGATGAATTGCCCGAGGTCGATTTCGTCGGCCCTTGCAACATGTGCCCCTACATGAAGAAGATCACGCTGGAGAAGGTGCTCTGGTCGCTGCACACGATGTCCGGCGCCGTCGAAGTGGAGGCCGAGGTTGCCAGCAAGGCGCGGGTGGCCGTGCAACGGATGATCGACCTCTCCCGCGAACTCGGCCTCTGAAGGGCGCGCGCGTGGAGCAGATCACAACCGGCAGGATCATCATCGTTGGGGCCGGTCTGGGCGCGCTCTATGCCGCGCTTTGTCTTGCGCCGCGTCCGGTTTTGCTGATCTCGCCCGATCCTCTGGGGTCAGGGGCCAGTTCCGCTTGGGCGCAGGGCGGCGTGGCCGCCGCGATGGCGCAGGCCGACAGCCCCGAGGCCCATGCGCTCGACACCATCAAAGCCGGGGCGGGTACGGTCGAGCCGCGCGTCGCCGCCACCGTAACGGATGAGGCCCGCGCCCATATCCTCACCCTGACCGATTTCGGCACCGCCTTCGACCGCAGCGCCGATGGCGGCTATGTCATGTCGCGCGAGGCGGCGCATAGCTTTGCCCGCGTCGTGCGCGTGCAGGGCGATCAAGCGGGAGCCGAGATCATGCGCGCCCTGATCGAAAAGGTGCGCGAAACACCCTCGATCCAAGTGCTCGAAGGGGTGCTGGCCCGCGGTTTGGAAAGTGACGGTACCAAGGTCACCGGGGTCGAGATCGAACTGGCACGGCCCGAAGGCTCCGCCCCCGTGATGCTGCGCGGCGCGGGGGTCTTGCTGGCGGGCGGCGGGTCTGGCGGGCTTTATGCGCTGACCACCAACCCGGCCCGCATTCGCGGGCAGGTGATCGGCATGGCCGCCCGGGCGGGCGCTCTTACTGCCGATGCGGAATTCGTGCAGTTTCACCCCACCGCCATCGACTGCGGCGAAGACCCCGCCCCCTTGGCGACCGAAGCACTGCGCGGGGCCGGGGCGCATCTGATCAATCGCGAAGGCGCGCGTTTTATGGAGGCGGTTCACCCCCTCGCCGAGCTTGCCCCGCGCGATGTCGTGGCCCGCGCCATCTTTGCCCAGACCCAGACGGGGCTGCGCCCCATGCTGGACACCCGCGCGGCCTTGGGTGCGGCGGTGCTGACCGACTACCCCGCCGTCGCAGCCGCCTGCGCGCGCAATGGCATCGACCCGGTGACCCAGCCCATCCCCGTCGCCGCCGCGGCGCATTACCATATGGGCGGTGTGGCCACGGATGCGCATGGGCGTTCCAGCCTTGCCGGACTGTGGGTCTGCGGAGAGGCGTCTTCGACCGGGCTGCACGGCGCGAACCGTCTGGCATCCAACGGGCTGCTCGAAGCGCTGGTCTTTGCCCGCCGCGCGGCGCAGGACATGCTTGAGGAATGCGAGACGGGCGAGGATGACGCCGTACAACTGCCGGATTTGCCTGCTGGTGAGACACCGAACGAGACCCTCGTCACCCGCCTGCGCGAAACCATGACCGCAGAGGTCGGCGTGCTGCGGGATGCGGCGGGCTTACAACGCGCCTTGACGGCCATCGCCGAGATTGAAGCGGCGCAACCCGATTGTGCCCAGTTGCAAAACATGACCGCCACCGCGACGCTCATCGCCGCCGCCGCCCTCGCCCGCCGCGAAAGCCGGGGCGCGCATTGCCGCACGGACTATCCCGAAACGCTCCCCGAAGCCGCCCGCAGCTTCATGACATTGGCCGAGGCCACGGCCCACCGCTCCAACCCCGAGGACGCCTGAAGATGACCACCGCCCTGCCCGACCTGATCCTTGAGCCGCTGGTCCGTGCCGCTTTGATGGAAGACCTCGGCACCTATGGCGATGTCACGACCCGCAGCGTGATCCCCGAGGGCACGACCTATACCGCCCGGCTGCGCGCCCGCGCCGAGGGGGTCGTCTCTGGCATGCAAATCGCGCGGCTGGCCTTTCACCTTGTCGACCCCACGCTTGAGGTGCGCACGCTGAAAGAAGACGGCAGCAAAATCGCCAAAGGCGACACGCTGATGGAGATCGAAGGCTCCGCCGCTGCGATCCTCTCGGCGGAACGTGTGGCGCTGAACTTTTCCGGGCGGCTCTCGGGCATTGCCACCCTCACCGCGGCCTGCGTGGCCGAGACGAAGGGGACTGAGACCCGGATCACCTGCACCCGCAAGACCACGCCGGGCCTGCGCATGGTCGAGAAACAGGCGGTGTTGCATGGCGGCGGGTTCAACCACCGCTTCTCCCTCTCCGACGCGATCCTGATCAAGGACAACCACATCGCTGCCGCCGGGGGCATCCGGCCTGTGTTGCAGGCGGTCAAGGCCAATGCCTCGCATATGATCCGGGTCGAGATCGAGGTCGACACGTTGGCGCAGCTTCAAGAGGTCTTGGACGAAGGCGGCGCGGATGTGGTGCTGTTGGATAATATGGATACGCCGACGCTCACGCAGGCGGTCGAAATGGCACAGGGCCGCATCGTGCTGGAGGCCTCGGGCAACATGACCCTGCCGCGCTTGGCCGAGGTCGCGGCAACGGGGGTGCACTATATCTCTATGGGCGCGCTCACACATTCTGCGACAACGCTGGACCTTGGGCTGGATTTCTGAACCAACTGGGGCAAATATCGCGCAGCCAGCGAAGGGAGCCCGCCATGTCCGACCTTACCATCCGAACCGTGAGAGACCATGACCGCGCCGATTGGGAGCGGCTTTATCAAGGCTATGCCGAATTCTATAAAGTCGAGCAGACGCCGGAGATGCGCGCGCGGGTCTGGTCTTGGCTGCATGATCCGCTGACCGAGGTCGAAGGGCTGGTCTGCGAAGATGCTGAAGGGCGGGTGATCGGACTGACCCATTTCCGGCATTTCGCCCGCCCACTCGCTGCGGCGACGGGCTGTTTCCTCGACGATCTTTTCGTGGCCCCCGAAGCCCGCGGCAGCGGGGCTGCCGATGCGCTGATCGGAGAGGTGAAGAAGATCGCCCAGAAGCGCGGCTGGAGCCTCGTCCGCTGGATCACGGCCGAGGATAACTACCGCGGCCGTGGTGTTTATGACAGGCTGGCCACCCGGACCAACTGGGTCACCTACGACATCAAGCTGTAGGGTCCGGCGCTTTCTTGGGCGTCTCGGGATCGGTCGGCTTTTCCGGTTCGGTCACCAGTTCCGCATCTTCGATATCCTCCGTCCGCGTGGTCAACGCCCCCTCTGTCGGGGTCGTTTCCGGCGCGCCGACGATCAGGGGCAGCATCTGAACACCGCTCGGCATGGCCACCTCCGACAGCGGCGGCGTCTTCCATTCCAGCGTGTCAAAGCTCTTGCAGTTTTCGCAGATCGGCACCCATTCGGCATGGATGTGGTGGCAGTTCTCGCAAATCCACTGCGGCCCGCGTGAGACGTTCAGCGCGCGGGTCAGCCAGCCTTTAACCACGGTGTCCGGCGCGCCCTCGCCCCGCTCGATCGCCGCCATCAGGGTGACGGACCGGGCCGAAGGATCGGTCTCAACCAGATTGCCAAGCGCCCGGCGCGCTTCGGGGAAGTCTTCGTTGGCGATGTGGAGTTCGGCCAGCAGCATCTTGGTCTCGGGATGGTCGGGCTGAGATTTGGTCAGCGCGCGGAACCGTTTGATCCGCTGGGGCGGTGTCTCATCCGGCTGAATCTCGGCAAAGGCGGCGGCAAGATCGGGGTGCGGCTGCACGCTCCACGCTTTTTGCAGCACTTTGGAAGCATTGCGCGGCTTGTCCTGCGCGATATAGCTGCGCGCGGCCATCACGGCGGCGGGCACCAGATCAGGCGACAGACGGTTCGCTTCAATCGCGGCCTCGCGGGCTTCGACACTGTTGCCCTCGTCAATGACCTCGCGCGCCTCGGAGAGCGCCAGAACGGCGTCGCGGCGCTTGTGCACATCGCGCGGCAGATGGCCGTTTTTATACTTGGCCTGCAGAGTGCCACGCGCACCGGTCCAATCATGTTTCTCGGCCTGCAACTTCAGGAGCGTGTCGCCGGTTTCCTCATGTTTGGGCTTCAGCGCAAAGGCCTTTTCGGCCAGTTTCAGCGCCGTTTCGGTATCTCCGTCGGCCAGCTTCTGCTTCATGATGCCGCGCACACCGACGAAACGGGTCTTTTCGTCTTCGACCAGCTTGCGATAGGTCCGTTCGGCCTTGCGACGGTCCCCCGCCAGCTCTGCCGCCTGCGCGGTCAGCAGATTGGTCAGTGCCGGGCGTTTGAGATAGCGGTCGGCCTTGGCCGCCTTGGCCATCGCGACCTGTCCCTCGCCGCTGGCCAGCGCCATCAACCCGTCCGACAGTGCTTCATAGCCCTTACGCTCGCGGTTGCGGTCAAAGTAGCGCGACAGCGCCGTCTCATCGCCATTCAGAAAATGCCAGACTGCCGAGAGCAGCGACACGATCTTGAGCAACACCCAAACCGCAAGCATCAGCAGCAAAACGGCGATCACCGATTGCAGCGGCCCAAGGGTATATTCCGTGCCCGCCACGGTCAGCTGAATGCCACCTTCGCTTTCCAACAGGAAGCCTGCACCCCAAGCCAGAGCGGCGACCAGCACGACGAAAAGAACGATTTTAATAAGAGACCAGAGCATTTTTCGTTCCTCAGTTGGCCGTCAGGCGTTGGGAGAGTTCATTGGCGGCGGTTTCAGCCGCCTGACGCGCGCGGGCATCGGCGAGCCATTCCGCCATCGCATCCTGCGCGGGGGCTGGCAGCGTGTCGATCTCAGCCAGCGCATCGGTCAAACGGCCATCGCGCACCGCCGCTTCGGCGCGAGACAGGACAGCATCGGCATCCGTCCCTTCGCGCGGCGCGACCGAGCGGGCACCCAGTTGACGTTTCAGGAAGTTGCCAAAGCCGCCTTCGCCCTCTTCCGGCAAGGCGGCACGGGCGGTGGCCAGCGCCTGCCGCGCGGCATCGGGATAGCGCGCTTGGAGATTGGCGAGGGTGACAACACCGCCGGCGGCGCTTTCACGCAGGGTTTCGGGTATGTCCTCGACCCCGGCCTGCTGCAATTCGGCCAGCGGCGCTTCGAAGGGGCGACCGGCGCTGATCGCGGCATTCATCTGGGTCATCGCAGTCTGGGCACGGGCCGCTTCCGCCGCGGCGGCTGTTGCCTCCTCAGCAGTTTGGGCATTTTCCAGCAGGCTCTCGATTTCGCTGCGCTGTTCGGCGACAGAGGCGCGCAGGGCTTCCATCTCACGCTCAAAAGCCGCGACCGCGACTTGGTTGTCACCGCCGGTGGCGGGTTGCTTTTCAACCGTGGTGAGGCGGCTGTCGATCTCGGCCAATTGGCTTTGCAGCGCCGAGAGGGCCTCGCGGCTGGCGGTCAGTTCTTCGCGCAGCGCGTCGACCTGCGGCAGGCGTTCCGGCAGGGTGGCAGGCTCTTCGACGCGGGCTTCCAGTTCCGCGATACGAGCCTGCTGCGCTTCCATCGCGCTCTGCAATTCTGCCGCGCTTTGTGCCCGGGTGCCCAAGACATCATATTCCGATGCGGCAAAGCCGAGGCCCGCAGCGATGGCACCGCCGAGCAGCATGGGGAAGAACACGCTGCGCTTGCGCTCTTTCGGGGCAGGCTCAGGGACCGGGGTCGATGCAGGTGGGGACGTCGGTTTGGACGTGGCAGCGCTTGGCTTTTCAGCCTTTTCCGGCGCGGGTTTGGATGAGCTACCGCTCGGCTTAGACGCAGCCGCCGAGGCGCGTGAGGGCGCGGGATCAGCGGCCGGTTTGTCCTTGGCAGCCGGTTTGTCCTTGGGTGCAGCGCTGGTGGCGCTTGTCTTGGGATCGTCCTTGGGCGAAGCCGTCTGGGGCTTCGTCTCTTTAGCCGGTGTGGCGCTCTCGGGCTTGTCTTTAGCCGGCGTTGCGCTTTCGGGCTTGGCCGGGGCTTTGTCGTCCGGCTTGGCCGCAGCGGCGGGCGTTGCCGTTGCTTTATCCGTAGTGGGCGTGGTGCTGGATGTTTTCGACGGGTCGGCCTTGGCCGTTTCGGTTTTCGCCGCGTCGGTCTTCACATCCTCGGTTTTCGGCGTGTCGGGTTTTGCCGTCTCCGCCCCCTTACCATCGGTCTGGCTGGGTTTCGCGGCCTCGGCCTTCTCTGCCGTGGTTGCCTCGTCCGCCGCGGGAGGCGTCTGATCGGCTGTGGTCTTGTCCGCTTCGCTTTTGCTGACCGTCTTCTTGGGTTTTGCCACGCCTCACGCCTTTCGATTCTGAACCTGTCATTCACTCGCAATGGCGAGCTTACCCGGCATACCTATGCCCCTCAAGGCAAGGTGGTGCAGCGGAAAAGTTTTTCAACGGCCTCTGCCATGGCTTCGCCGGTGGGTTCTGCGGCGACATCATGCGCATAGAGCGGCAGAGCTTCAAGCGCCTGAGCGGCGGCGCGGCTGATCGACAGGGCCATGACCCGTTCCGTCGAGCTTGCCTCCCGGGCGAAATGCTGTGCGCTGCGCGGGGAAAACAGCGGCACGATGACAGGGTTAGGGCCCTTTAGAAGGGTCTGCGCGGCGGTGGAGAGCGGCAGAAGGGTCTGATCATAGACCGTGGCGGTTTCCACTTTCAGACCTGCGGCGCCTAAAATTCCGGCAATATCTGCCCGCCGGTGCCGCCCGGCAAGGTGCAAGAGCGGGCCGGTCTGGGCGCGCTTCGACAGGGTCGCGATCAGCGCCTCGGCATCCAGCCCGACCATCTGCGCCTGCCAGCCCGCTTTGCCCGCTGTCGCCGTGGTCTGCGGGCCGACGCAATAGGCAGGCCGCCCCTCCCCCAGAGGCGCATGGGCCACGGCATTGGCCGAGGTAAAGATCACCCCGGCATAGGGCGAAAGATCGACAGGGTCATCCGTCGCGGTAATCTCGATCAGCGGAGAGATCACGGCCCCGTCGCGCAGCGCAGGCGAAAGCCGATCCAGAAACTGCGCGGCACCGGGCTGGGGACGTGTCAGAAGCAATCTTGGCTGCGGCATCGCAAGGCTCCGGCATTGTTTGCGCGTGAGAGCGGTGTTACCTGCGGTACAGGTGCCTTGCAACGGAAAGCCCCCATGCCCTCTACCCAGTCTCAGACCCGCTTGATCCTTGGTTTGGAAAGCAGTTGCGACGATACCGCCGCCGCCGTGGTGCGCATGGAGGAGGACGGGCGCGGCAGGGTGCTGGCCTCGGTCGTGGCGGGCCAGACCGAGTTGCACGCCGACTTTGGCGGCGTCGTCCCCGAAATCGCCGCCCGCGCCCATGCCGAGAAATTGGACCACTGTGTCGAGGATGCCTTGGCCGAAGCCGGGATCGGCCTGCCGCAGATTGACGCCATCGCGGTGACCGCCGGGCCGGGGCTGATCGGCGGCGTGGTGTCGGGCGTGATGTGCGCCAAGGGGCTCTCGGCGGCGACGGGCAAACCGCTTTACGGGGTGAACCACCTCGCGGGTCACGCGCTGACCCCGCGGCTGACCGATGATGTGCCCTATCCCTATCTGATGTTGCTGGTCTCGGGCGGACATTGTCAGTTTCTACTGGTGCGCGGGCCGGAAAGTTTCGACCGTCTCGGCGGTACGATCGACGATGCCCCGGGCGAGGCGTTCGACAAGGTCGCGCGGCTGTTGGGCCTGCCCCAGCCGGGCGGGCCGTCGATCGAAAAATGCGCCCAAGAGGGCGATGCGAAACGCTTTGCCCTGCCGCGCCCTCTGCTGGATCGCGAGGGCTGCGACATGTCCTTCTCGGGTTTGAAAACCGCTGTGCTGCGCGCGCGCGACAAATGCGTGGCAGAGCGTGGCGGGCTGACGCGACAGGATCAGGCGGACCTCGCCGCAGGGTTCCAAGCCGCCGTCGTCGATGTGCTGGCCCATAAAACGCGCCGCGCCTTTGCAGAGTACCCCGCGCAAGGCGCGCGGAGCCTGTGCGTGGCGGGGGGCGTGGCGGCAAACAAGTCCATCCGCGCCGCGTTAGAGACTGTTGCGGCAGCGCAAGAGGCCACCTTTGTGGCGCCACCCTTGGCGCTTTGCACTGACAACGCCGCGATGATCGCCTTCGCGGCGGGAGAGCAAGCCACCCTGCGGGATGCCGATGACCTGACCCTTGCCGCGCGGCCCCGCTGGCCGCTGGACACCGCGCGCCCGTCGATGCTGGGCAGCGGCAAGAAGGGGGCCAAGGCATGAGCGTTTCCGTTCTCGGCGCAGGGGCATTCGGCACGGCGCTGGCCATTTCGCTTGCGGGCAAAGGGCCGGTAACACTCTGGGCGCGTGACGCGGGGGATATGGCCGCGCGGCGCGAGAACGCCAAACGCCTGCCCGGCCGCCCTTTCCCCGAGACGCTCAGCGTGACCGAAAGCCTTGCCCAAGCGGCTGAGGCCGAGACCCTTTTGCTGGCCGTGCCGATGCAAAAGCTGCGCAGCGTGTTGGAGGAACATCGCGCAGCGCTTCACGGGAAACATTTGGTCGCCTGCTGCAAAGGGATCGAACTCAGCAGCGGCGTGGGGCCGGTCAGGGTGATCGAAGAGACCATTCCCGAAGCGACCGCCGCGATCCTGACGGGGCCCAGCTTTGCCGCCGATATCGCACGGGGCCTGCCCACCGCGCTGACCTTGGCCTGTGCAGACCCTGCGGCGGGCGAACAGCTGCAAGCGGAACTCACCACGACGAACCTGCGGCTTTACCGCACCACGGATACCACCGGCGCGGAATTGGGCGGGGCGCTGAAAAATGTCGTCGCCATCGCCAGCGGGGCCGCGATAGGGGCCGGATTGGGCGAAAGCGCCCGCGCCGCGCTGATGACCCGCGGCTATGCCGAAATGCAGCGCCTCGCCGCCCATCTGAAGGCCGAGCCGACAACGCTGGCCGGGCTTTCGGGCTTTGGTGATCTCACGCTGACCTGCACCTCCGAGCAATCGCGCAACTACCGTTTGGGGCAATCGCTGGGCCAAGGCACCCCCTTTGACCCATCGACCACGGTCGAAGGGGCCGCGACCGCCCGCGCCGTCGATGCGCTGGCCCGCGAAGCGGCGCTTGATATGCCGATCACCCGCGCGGTTGCCGGATTGCTCGACAACCAGTTAGATGTGGCTGGTGCCATGAAATCTTTGCTGACACGCCCCCTAAAGGAAGAATGATATGTTTGTTGCCCTGATCGCCCATGACAAAGCCGATGGCCTGCCGATCCGTCAGGAAAACCGGCCCGACCATCTGGCCTATCTGAAATCCAGCGATGCCGTGGCACAGGCTGGCCCGCTTTTGGATGCAGAAGGCGGCATGATCGGTTCGCTCATCATTCTGGACGTGCCCGATATGGCCGCGGCCGAGGATTGGGCCGCGAATGACCCCTATGCCAAGGCCGGCTTGTTCCAAAGCGTTACCCTGACCCATTGGAACCGGGTGATCGGCTGATGGCCTATTGGTTGTTCAAATCCGAACCCGCAACTTGGAGCTGGGCCGACCAAAAGGCCAAGGGCGACGCGGGTGAGGAATGGGACGGCGTGCGCAACTATCAGGCGCGCAATTTCATGCGTGAGATGAAGGTCGGCGACCTCGGGTTCTTTTACCATTCGCAAAAGAACCGTGAGATCGTCGGCATCGTAGAAGTCTGCGCCGAGGCTCACCCCGACAGCAGCACCGATGACCCGCGTTGGGAATGTGTGGACATCAAAGCGGTGCGGTCGTTCAACCAGCCGGTCAATTTGGATACGATCAAAGCGGACCCAAGGCTGGAGGACATGGTTCTGGTGAAGAATTCGCGCCTATCCGTGCAGCCCGTGACCGATGCGGAATGGCAGCTTATCTGCGCCTTGGGCAAGACCGCGCCCTAATACCGGCGCGGCCATCGGAAAAACGAAAAAGGGTTCCGGCACCCCGCCAGAACCCTTCTCACCCCATGTGCTCCCATAACCACCACACATGTTCGTAACTCTTACCAGCCGCTCTGGCCGATATAAGAGAGATAGCAGAAACCGGTGATTTACTCAACTTTCGACTGTGTCAAAGCCCGCGCAAAAACGAAACGCGCGCTTAACCAAGCGCGCGTCTGAGGTAAGGTTTTAGTAGGGTTTCCCACCGCCCTTCAGGCGTAGACGGCCTCTTTGCCGAAGTGTTTGACCAGCATGTAATAGACCACCGCGCGGTATTTGTTCCGCTCGGACCGGCCATAGGTCTCGATCACTTTTTGAATGCCGCCCATAAGATGCTCATCATCCGGCAGACCGAGTTTCTTGATCAGGAAGTTGTCCTTCACGGTGTTCAACTCAGCCGTATCGCTGGAAGACACCGTCTGCGCGTCGGCGTTATAGATCGACGGACCGCAGCCGATGGTCACCTTGGTCAAAAGGTCCATATCCGGCTCCATGCCGCATTTGTTCTTCAGGTCTTCGGCGTATTTGGCGATCCATTCGTCACGCTTGCCCATAAAATCTCTCCCAATAGTGTCTTCGGCCCGTCAGGGGTTCCTGAGACCGGAGCCTAAGGCCATATCCCTGTATTGCAAAAGATTTATTTCGGGCGCGGCGGGCTGACCCCGGAGCCGCCAGAAAAAGAGGCGCCCGAATTGGGCGCCTCTCAGTCAGGATATCGGCTGTCGCTTAGGAAGCGTCGTCAAGGCGGACGTCGTCTTCGAGCCCTTCGATGTTGCCTTCATCGACCTCCGGCTGGGCTTCCAGCTCGGCTTTGGTCCAGGAGCTCAGCTTCAGGTCGTTCTCGGCTGCCATGGAAATTTCCTCAAGCGGTACGGCGACGGTGTGTTCGCCAAGGCCAAGGAAGCCGCCCACGCCAACAACGGCGGCATAGCCATCGTCGGTCTTGATGACATAGTCGACGTCACCAATGCTGTCGCCATCGGCTTCGACCACGGTCAGGCCGACCAAATCACCTACGACCATGCCGGAGAATGCGTTGCTCATGCCGGTGTCGGTGCGTGTCACATCTGTTTCCATGTCCGCTTCGGTGTTGGAAGCGACATTCTCATCCAGATCGGTCTCGGCTTCGCCTTCGATCTCGGCAGTGGTTTCATTGTCGAAATCGGCATCTTCATCGGCTGCGAGATCGGTGTCAGTCTCGGTGGTGACGGTGCCGCTGGTGTCGGTGCTGAGGGTCGAATTCGACTCTGAATCGGCGTTCCCGGCCAGATCCGCTTCGGCATCGGTTGTCGGCGTCACGCCATCGGTCTCGGCGGTCAGTTCCGCTTCGTTGTCGACTTCGGTATCACCTTCAAATTCTGCGCCCTGTGTCGGTGCGGTCAGGATTTCGTCGGTGGTGTTGGGGTCGTTGGTCCCCTCGTAGTCGTCGGAATTTTCGCGCGACATCTCAGCGGTGCGCTCGGCCTGCTGCTCAACAGTGGCGGTCAGATCGTTGGCCGTGTTGGTGACGCTCTCGCCCGAGATGGTGGCCTCGGCTTCCGCGGCGGCACCGGCTTCGGTGTCGGCGGTCTGAGCGAATGCGGTACCCGCAGTCAGAGCGAGGGCGGCGACGGTGGACTTCAGGAATGTACGTTTCATCTTCGATACTCCTTTTGAATGGTCTGGGGATGAAACACCGCCCGATTGACTATGTTCCGCCCGCCCTCCGCCGCTGGTGGATATGTGCTTGAATCCGCCGATTGAGCTGATTTTCCTATATATCGCAGTCTCTTGATAGAGAAACGCCGCCCCGGTGATCTTCGGGGCGGCGTTGAAAATTGCTGAAAGAGGGAACTCTTCGCGGCTTAGTAGCGGTAATGCTCGGGCTTGAACGGCCCCTCGGGCGTCACGCCGATATAGGCCGCTTGCTCCGGGTTCAGCTTGGACAGTTTCACGCCGATCCGGTCGAGGTGCAGACGGGCGACTTTCTCATCCAGATGCTTGGGCAGGATGTAGACATCGTTCTCGTATTTGTCGGTGTTTTCCCACAGTTCGATCTGCGCCAGCACTTGGTTGGTGAAGGACGCGGACATGACGAAGGATGGGTGCCCGGTGGCATTGCCGAGGTTCAGCAGACGGCCTTCGGAAAGCAGGATCAGACGATTGCCATTCGGCATCTCGATCATGTCCACCTGCTCTTTGATGTTGGTCCACTTGTGGTTTTTCAACGCGGCGACTTGGATTTCATTGTCGAAGTGGCCGATGTTGCCGACGATGGCCATGTCCTTCATCTCGCGCATATGCTCGATGCGGATCACGTCCTTGTTGCCGGTGGTGGTGATAAAGATATCTGCGGTGCCGACCACGTCTTCCAGCAGCACGACCTCGAAACCGTCCATCGCGGCTTGCAGCGCGCAGATCGGGTCGACTTCGGTGACCTTCACGCGGGCACCCGCACCGCGCAGAGACGCGGCGGAGCCTTTGCCCACGTCGCCATAGCCCATGACAACGGCGACCTTGCCCGCCATCATCGTGTCGGTGGCGCGGCGGATACCGTCGACGAGGCTCTCTTTACAGCCGTATTTGTTGTCGAACTTCGACTTGGTGACAGAGTCGTTCACATTGATCGCGGGGAAGGGCAACTGGCCCTGTTTCACGAGGTCATAAAGACGATGCACGCCGGTCGTGGTCTCCTCAGACACGCCCTTGATCTGGTCGCGCATCTTGGTGAACCAACCGGGGCTTTCGGCCATACGCTTTTTGATCTGCGCGAAAATTGCCTCTTCCTCTTCGGACTTCGGCACGGCGGTCAGCTCGTCTTCGCCATTTTCCACGCGCGCGCCAAGAAGGATGTAGAGCGTCGCATCGCCGCCATCGTCGAGGATCAGGTTCGGCCCTTCGGGGAACATGAAGGATTTATCGAGGTAATCCCAATGCTCAACCAACGACTGGCCTTTGATGGCGAAGACCGGCACGCCCGCTTCGGCGATGGCCGCGGCCGCGTGGTCTTGGGTCGAGAAGATGTTGCAAGATGCCCAACGCACATCTGCGCCAAGAGCGACCAGCGTTTCGATCAGAACGGCGGTCTGGATGGTCATGTGCAAAGAGCCGACGATCCGTGCGCCTTTCAGCGGCTTGCTGTCACCGTATTCATCGCGCAGCGCCATCAGGCCCGGCATTTCGGTCTCGGCGATGTCCAGCTCTTTCCGCCCGTAGGCCGCCAGATTGATATCCTTAACAATATAGTCGTGGGCCATGCGGCGCTCCTGTTTAAAGTGTTGCAGGGCGGTTAGCACCTTCGCCGCGAATTCTCAACGTGAATGGGGAAAGGCCGCGCCGGATCAGTCCAGAAGAGCGGCCAGTTGCTTATCGCCCGAAAGACCCGCCATCCAATCGTCGCCCTGGGCCAGCACGCAGGCATTGCCATCGGCCAAAGTCTTGACCAAGGTCCATGTCCCCGACTGATCCGATGCCCAAAGCTGGCTGTTGTCCTCACGCTGACCCGGCACCGGCTCTTCACCGTACCAATCGATCAGGGCAGACTTCATTTCCTTGGCGGGCATGCAGACTTCTTCTGCCTGTGCAGCACCGGCGAGGGTGGCCAAGGTAACTGCAACTATCGTACCGGAAAAAACGGGTTTCATGATCATCTCCTTCGTGGGATGAACAGGTTTGACAGGGATTTGTTCCCAAGGCTCACGAGGTAAGGACCCCCGCGAATGGCGCAGAAACCACGCGCATGGCAAAGGATGCTGTCAGGTCGGCGGCTTGACCTGCTCGACCCCACGCCGGTCGATGTCGAGATCGAAGACATCGCCCATGGTCTGGCCTTTGTCGCGCGCTGGAACGGGCAGACACGGGGCGACTATGCCTATTCGGTGGCCGAACATTCGCTATTGGTGGAAACGATTTTCGCCCGCATCGCCCCCCGCTCGCCTGCGAAATGGCGCCTCGCCGCGTTGCTGCATGATGCGCCGGAATATGTGATCGGTGACATGATCTCACCCGTGAAGGCCGCCGTAGGGCCGGATTATCGCGCTTTGGATGAGCGGTTGACCACTGCCGTGCATGTCCGCTTTGGCCTTCCCGCCAGCTTGCCCGTGCGGGTCAAGCAGCAGATCAAGAAAGCCGACCGCGTTAGCGCTTGGATGGAGGCCAGCCAGATCGCAGGCTTTTCCGAGGCCGAGGCGACCCGTTTCTTTGGCCGCCCCGATGCGGCGCTGATGGAGGGGCTGAGCATCCTGCTGCGCCCGCCGGTTGAGGTACGGGCCGAGTTCACCGAACGCCACGCGGCGCTGCTGCGCGAAATGGCGTGATCCACATCCGCCGTGCCGGGGCGCTCGATACCCGCGCCTTGGCCGATTTGCTGAACGCCATTATCGCCAAGGGCGGGACCACCGCCATGGTCAGCCCCGTCACCCCGCACGAGTTGCAAGGTTGGATGGCCGCGCCCGACAGCGCGTGGCATCTGGCGGAGGACGAGCAGGGCGTGCTGGAAGGCTTTCAATACATCGAACCCCACCCCGACCTGCCCGAAGGCGGTGTGGATGTCGCGACTTTCGTGCGGTTGGGAGAGACGGGGTTTGGCATCGGCTCGGCCCTGTTCGAACAGACAAAGCGGGCCGCGCGTGACTTGGGCTATGCCCATATCCACGCCATCGTCCGCGCAGACAATCAGGGCGGGCTGGCCTATTATCAAAGCCGCGGCTTCGAGGATTTCAGACGGCTGCCAAACTGCACATTGGCCGATGGCACCCGCGTTGATAAAATCTGGAAACGGTTCGAGCTTTAGCGCGGCGAGCGTTTGGCCAAGATGCGCTGCAAGGTCCGCCGGTGCATGTTCAGCCGCCGCGCAGTTTCCGAGACATTGCGGTCACAGAGTTCATAGACCCGCTGGATATGCTCCCACCGCACGCGATCCGCGCTCATCGGGTTTTCCGGCGGTTCGGGCAGGTCCCCTCCGGTGGCCAAAAGCGCATTCACAATGTCATTGGCGTCAGCGGGTTTAGACAGGTAATCCGTCGCCCCGGATTTCACCGCCGCCACCGCCGTGGCAATCGCTCCATAGCCCGTCAGCACGACGACCCGCGCATCGGCGCGTTTGTCGCGCAGCACTTCGACCACGTCGAGCCCATTGCCATCCTGAAGCCGCAGATCGACCACGGCAAAGGCCGGGGGGCGCGCGGTGGCGATGGCTTTGCCCGCAGCGACAGAGCCTGCGGTTTCCACCTCAAAGCCGCGTTTCTCCATCGCCTTGGCCAAACGGCGCAGAAACGGCTCATCGTCATCGACCAAAAGCAAGCTGCGGTCCGCGCCTAAGTCAGAAATATCCTGCATCAACATCCCCTCTCAAAGGCTAATATGGGGCGGCCAAGGCGGCGGGTCAATTTCAGCGTTGATCCAGAAAACAACCGATGCTGTCGGCCATCTCTTCGGGGCGTACTTCGCGGCGGAAAAAGTCGACAACGCCTTCTTCGGGCATGACCAGATAGCTGAAGGTCGAGTGATCGACGAGGTATTCGCCATTCTCATCTTCGGGGTGCACCTTGTAATAGGTGCGATACGCTTGGCTGGCGGCTTTGACCTGCTCGGGCGAGCCGGTCAGCCCGACCATGCGCGGATGCATCACCTCGGCAAAATCACCGACCACTTCGGGCGTGTCGCGCGCAGGGTCAACGGTGATGAAGACCGGCGTGATGCTCTGGCCGCGCTCATCCAGAATTTCGGTCGCCGCCGCGTTGCGGTCCACGTCCAGCGGGCAGACATCGGGGCAGGAGGTATAGCCGAAATAGAGCAAGGCCGGCTCTTTGATGACATCGGCATCGGTCACGGTCTCGCCCGCGCTGTTGACCAGTTCGAACGGCCCGCCGATATCGCCGCCCGCCACTTGGCTCGACCGGCAAGAGGCATAGGGATCGTCCTCCCCCCGCAGCACCATGAAAGCCGTCCCGGCCAAAAATACCGCCGCAACCCCAGCCGCGCCAAATGCAATCATTCGTTTCATGTCAGTCCTCCGCCGTGCTGGCCGGTCTTGATCGTGTTTCGCCGCAGACCTACGCTAGATGGCAGGTGATGCAAGACGCAATAAAGTGATGGGGCTAAGATGACGCAGGCAAATATCCGGCCCCTCGATGGGCGCACCCGCGCCAGTTGGATCCGCCTGCGCACGATGATCCTGCTGCGCTGGTTCGCCATCGCCGGACAGTTGACCGCCGTCACCGTGGCGCAATGGGCGCTTGGGCTGCAACTGGCCTTTGGCCTATGCTACCTGACGATCGGGGCCTCGGTGGTTGGCAATCTCGTGGCGGCCTTCGTCTTTCCGCAGAACAAACGCCTGTCGGAGCGCGAGAACCTCGCCATGGTGCTCTTCGACCTGCTGCAACTGACCGCGCTTTTGGCGCTGACCGGCGGGTTGCACAATCCCTTTGCGCTGCTGCTGCTGGCCCCGGTGACGATCTCGGCCACCGCGCTCAGCCTGCGCTCGACACTGGTTCTGGGCGGCACGGCGATTATCGCGGCCTCGGTGCTGGCGCTGTGGCATCTGCCGTTGGTGACGCAATCGGGCGATGTGCTGCGCCAGCCCGGCATCTTCGTCTTTGGGCATTGGGCGGCGCTGCTCATCGCCATCGTCTTTACCAGTGCCTATTCGCGGCGCGTCACGACCGAAGTCCACTCCATGGCCGACGCGCTCTCAGCCACGCAGATGGTGCTGGCGCGAGAGCAGAAACTCTCGGACCTCAGCGGCGTCGTCGCCGCCGCCGCGCATGAATTGGGGACGCCGCTTGCCACGATCAAACTGGCCAGCACCGAACTGCTGGGCGATCTGGAAGACCGCCCCGATCTGGCCGAAGACGCCGCGCTGATCCGCGATCAGGCCGACCGCTGCCGGGATATCCTGCGCGATATGGGCCGCATCGGGAAAGACGATCTGCACATGCAGCGCGCGCAGCTGACCGCCGTGGTGAAAGAGGCCGCCGAGCCGCATCTGGAGCGCGGCAAGACGGTTATGTTTTCCGACAATCCGATGGCCCGAGACCCGGCCCGCGCCCCGACAATCCCGCGCAAGCCCGAGATCATCCACGGGCTGCGCAATCTGGTGCAGAACGCCGTGGATTTTGCCGAAACCACGGTTTGGATCGAAACCGAATGGTCCGCAGAGGATATCTCGGTACGGATCATCGACAACGGGCCGGGCTTCCCGCCGCAGCATCTGGGCCGGATCGGCGATCCGTTTTTGCGCCGCCGAGGGGGTGCATCGAGCGAGACGGCGCGGCCCGAATACGAGGGCATGGGGCTGGGGCTGTTCATTGCCAAGACCTTCCTCGAACGCTCGGGCGCGCGGTTGCGCTTTGCCAATGGGTCCGACAGCGGTTGGCTGCGCGGGCTGCCCCCCGCTGGCAGCGGCGCTGTGGTCGAAGTCGTCTGGCCACGCCGCCTGTTGGACCTTGGCCCCGATGACAGCGTGATGGGCGAGAACCAGCGTCTGACGGCCTGACGGCGGGATTGGCGCGTTTGTTAACCCACCGTTAACTATTGGGGCTCAAAATAGGGCGTCGCATTTGCCGAAAGGGGTCTCAGTCATGGCATTGCCGGATGTCATCATCATGCTTGCCGCCGCCTCCGTCACCGCGCTGGCCGCTCTTTGGTGGCTCGGCGCGGCTGCGGGGCGACCTGCGACGGCACCCCCCGGCATCGACGACATGAGCCTGCTGTTCGAAGAGGGGCAGTTGGTTCATGGCTCCGACAACGCGCTGACCCGCTTTGCCCTCGCCCCCGGCTACCACCAGTGGGAGGATATTCGCGATGCGCTGCTGTCGCGATTTCCCGAATTCCCCCGCACGCCCCGGCATGGGGCCACCGGCAAGCTGACCCTCAGGGCAGAGGATGGCGACAGCCCGTCGGAGCTGCGCATCACATGGCGCGACGCGCTCTGTTGGCTGCACCTGCCCCAAACCCGCGCGGCCGAAGAGATCACGGAAGAGACGTTTCAGAAACTCGCCGCCCTGCGCCGGGCCAGCGAAACCAGCCCGAACCCCGCGTGGCAGACCGACGCAGGCGGGCGGATCATCTGGCACAACCGGGCCTACGGGGCCTTGAAACGCAAAGCTCAACCCGACCCGGACTGCGGCGGCGCCGCCCTGTTCAGCACCCCCTCGCCCGACCACCCTAACCGCGTCTGCCTGCGCCGTAGCGATGGAGAAAAGCCCGATTGGTACGCGCTCACCACCACGACCGAAGACAATGTGCAGGTCTATCACGCCACCTGCATCAATGCCGTGGTCGCCGCCGAAGAGGCGCAGCGCAACTTTGTCCAAACCCTCGCCAAAACCTTTGCGCATCTTTCTATCGGGCTCGCGATTTTTGACCGCAACGGGCAATTGGCCCTGTTCAACCCCGCGCTGGTGGACCTGACCGATCTGCCTGCCCCCTTTCTCAGCGCCCGGCCTACGATGGTCTCTTTCTTTGACCAATTGCGCGAAAGCCGCCGCATGCCGGAGCCGAAGAATTACAAGAATTGGCGTCACGAGATTGCCGAGGTTATCGCCGCCGCAACCGATGGCCGCTATCAAGAGACTTGGTCGCTGGAGAACGGCCAGACCTACAGCATCCGGGGCCGGCCCCACCCCGATGGCGCCACCGCTTTCCTGATCGAAGACATCACCGCCGAGGTGACCCTAACCCGCAATTTTCGGGCCGAACTTGAACAAAGCCAAAGCCTGCTCGACACGCTCGAAGATGGTTTCGCCGTCTTCTCTGCCTCCGGCGTGCTGACCTTTTGCAACGCCGCCTATCGCGCCCGATGGAAACAAGACCCGGACAAAAGCTTTGCCGAGATCACCATTAACGATGCGATCCGGGTCTGGCAGGAAATGTCGGCGGCCAATCCGCTCTGGCCCGATGTTGTGGAATTCGTCATGGGCAGGGGCGACCGCGCGGGCTGGAACATGCCTATCTACCCGCATCAGGGCGCGCCGCTTTCTTGCGAGGTCTCGGCCATCGCATCGGGTGCCACGCTCATACGCTTTCGTCCGATCCCCGTCGGCGCGGACCGTTCGGAGCCTACCAATGTCCCTTCGGCGGGCGACCGGCGGCAACCCTCCAACTAGGTCACTCCCAGCCGCTTTAATCTTGCGGCTGCGCGTCGGGACGCTAAGCATGGGGCATGTCCGACGATACCCTTTCCCTCCTGCTCAGCGGCCCCGATGACACCGCTGGGCGCGCCCGGCAACTGGCCCGCCGCCTGTCTCCCGGCGATGTCATCCTGCTCAGCGGCGATGTCGGCGTGGGCAAGACCCATTTCGCCCGCGCACTGATCACCGAATTGCTCGACCACCCCGAGGATATCCCCTCACCCACCTTCACCTTGGTGCAGACCTATGACACGGCAAGCAGCGCGATCTGGCACGCCGATCTCTACCGGCTGACCTCCACCCATGAGATTGAGGAGCTCGGGCTGATCGACGCCTTTCACGATGCGATCTGTCTGGTGGAATGGCCGGATCGGCTGGGCCCCCTCGCGCCCGCCGACGCGTTAGAGATCAGCCTGAGCCCCTGCACCGAAGAAGACAGCCGCAGGCTGACCGCAGAATGGTCCGGCGGCGATTGGGCCGAGAAGCTAGCCGCGTGGCGCAAATGACCGAACGCGCCGCATTGATCAAAGGTTTTTTGCGAACCGCGGGCTGGGCCAAAGCCTCCCGCAAGCTGCTGGCAGGCGATGCCTCCAACCGGCGCTATGACCGGTTGCGCAAAGCGAATGGCGCGCGGGCCATCTTGATGGACGCCCCACCGGAACGCGGCGAAGACGTGCGACCCTTCCGTCATGTCGCGGCGCATCTGGCAGGCTGTGGCCTCAGCGCGCCCGAAATTTACCATGCGGACAATGACAACGGTCTGCTGCTGATCGAAGACCTTGGCGATGACCTCTTTGCGCGGCTCATGGCGGCGGATCCGGCTCGGGAACTCCCCCTCTACCGCGCGGCAGCTGACGTTTTGGTCAAACTGCACGCCGCCCCCCTGCCGGAACTGTCGATTTGCGATGCCGATTGGCTGACCGATATGGCCTCCCCCGCCTTCGACTTTTACGCGCCCATAGGCGGGCAGAGCGCAAGCGCTGCTTTCGCGCGGGTTTTCCGCCCCCTCGCCGCAGCGCTGGATGACAGCCCGAAGGTCGTGATCTTGCGCGATTATCACGCCGAGAACCTGCTTTGGCTGCCAGAGCGCGAAGGGGCGGCGCGGGTCGGTTTGCTGGATTTTCAAGACGCGCTGCTCGGCCACCCGGCCTATGATCTCGTCTCGATCCTGCAAGACGCCCGCCGCGATGTGCCCCGGGCGGTAGAGGCGCAGATCATCGACGATTATCTTGCCCAAACCGGACAGGCGGAACCCCCCTTCCGCCGCGCCTATGCACTGCTTGGCGCCCAGCGCAATCTGCGCATCTTGGGCATCTTTGCGCGCCTCTGTCTGCGCGACGGCAAACCGCATTACGTCGATCTGATCCCCCGCGTCTGGCAGCATCTGCAACATAACCTGCGCCATCCCGCGCTTGCCGATGTGGCGGAGGCAATCGCAGACGTGCTGCCCCCGCCGACCCCCGAATTTCTGGAGCAACTGAAAAGCCAATGCGCGACAATCCCGACGCCATCATGATGTTCGCGGCCGGGTTCGGCACGCGTATGAAACATCTCACCCAAAACCAACCCAAGCCCATGGTGCCGGTCGCGGGCCGCCCCTTGATTGACCATGCGCTCGATCTTGCCCGCGGGATATCCCCTGCGCGGATCGTGGCGAACCTGCACTACTTGCCCGACCAGTTAGAGGCACATCTGAAAGCGCAGAATGTGCAAACGGTGATCGAAACGCCCCAGATCCTCGACACCGGCGGCGGGCTGCGCAACGCGCTGCCGATGTTGGGGACTGGTCCGGTTTTCACCATGAACAGTGACGCGATCTGGGCCGGGGTGAACCCGCTCGAAATGCTCCACAACGCATGGGATCCGGCACGGATGGACGCGCTTTTGATGACCGTGCCGTTGGAAAACACCCTTGGCCATGGCGGCACGGGCGACTTTACCCGCGCCGCGGATGGCCGCCTGCAACGGGGGCCGGGCGAGGTCTATGGCGGGGTGCAGATCATCAAGACCGATCTGCTGGCCGATATCGACGCCGAGGCATTCTCGCTCAACCTGTTGTGGGACATGATGCTGGCACGCGGGACGCTGTTTGGCCTGCCCTATAGCGGGCGCTGGTGCGATGTGGGGCACCCGGGCGGCATCCCCCTTGCCGAAAGCCTTTTGGCAGGTGCCGATGTTTGAGCCGCAGGACAGCCCCCGCGTCTTTGGCCTTGCCCCCGGTGTCGATTTCCCGCGCGGATTGGTGCGCGGGCTGTGCGACCGGTTGGAGAATGGCCCGCCCGAGGCAATGGCCCGTGTCGAGTTGCTGGTGAACACCAACCGCATGGCGCGTCGGCTGCGCCATGATTTCGACGCGGGTCCGGCAGGATTTCTACCGCGCATCCGGCTGATCACTGACCTTGATGCACTGGCCCCCGGCATCGCGCTGCCCGCCCCGACACCGCCGCTGCAACGGCGGCTGGAACTCATTCAACTCGTGTCCCGCCTGCTGGATGCCGCACCCGATCTCGCGCCGCGCGCCTCGCTCTATGCCCTTTCGGACAGTCTTGCGGGGCTGATCGACGAAATGCAGGGCGAAGGCGTCTCGCCCGAGACGGTGGCCGGGCTAGACGTTGGCAACCTCTCGGCCCATTGGGAGCGGGCGCAGCGGTTCCTCGCCATTGCGCATGACTATCTGGGCCAAACCACCACCCGCCCGGATGCCGAGGCACGGCGACGGCAGCTGGTCGCCCGGATCATCGCCCGCTGGCAGGACGCGCCGCCGCAGCACCCGGTGATCCTTGCCGGGTCCACCGGGTCGCGCGGGACCACCGCGCTGTTGATGGAGGCCGTGGCCCGCCTGCCGCAGGGCGCGATCATCCTGCCGGGGTTCGATTTCGAGATGCCAACCGCCGTTTGGAACGAGTTGGATCAGGCGCTTCTGGCCGAGGATCACCCGCAATACCGCTTCCGCAAGCTGATGAATATGCTCGGCGTGGCGCGTGGCGCGGTCGCGCCGTGGTGCGAGATGCCCCCGGTATCGACCGCCCGCAACAAGCTGGTGTCGCTCTCGCTCAGGCCTGCGCCCGTCACCCATGCTTGGCTGAACGAAGGGCCGAAGCTGGAAGACCTGCAAGGTGCCACCGCTGGCATTACCCTGATCGAAGCGCCCACCCCACGGGTCGAGGCTTTGGCCATCGCGCTGCGCCTGCGCCAAGCTGCCGAGGATGGTGTGAAGGCCGCCTTGATCACCCCCGACCGGATGCTCACCCGGCAGGTCACCGCAGCGCTCGACCGGTGGGGCATTCTGCCCGATGACAGCGCCGGGATGCCGCTGCAACTCTCCCCGCCGGGGCGGTTCTTGCGCCATGTGGCAGCGCTTTTTGTCCGGAAACTGGATGCCGAAGCGCTGCTGACCCTGCTGAAACACCCGCTGACCCACAGCGGCGCGGGGCGGAATTTCCACCAGCTCTATACCCAGCGCTTGGAGGCTGAGATCCGCCGCCACGGGCTGCCCTACCCCGACGCCGAAGGCTTGGCCGAGATTGCAGAGCGCGCCGCGAAACGGATGGAAGACCCCAGCGGTTTCCGCGATTGGGTCGCTTGGCTGGGCGAGGTTTTCCCCGGCCATGACACCCCCGGAGAGCGGCCCCTGCCCGAATGCGTCGCCGCGCATTTGGCGCTGGCTGAAAGGATCGCCGCCGGGCAACCCGCCGATCCCGACCACCTGCTTTGGCAGCAGGGCGCGGGCATCGCGGCCGAGGCGGTGATGGCGAACCTCACGGAACATGCAGCCCACGGCGGGGCGATGAACGCCGCCGATTATGCCGATCTCTTGGGCGCACTCTTGGCCCAAGAAGAGGTGCGCGAGGCCGATACCCCGCATCCCGACATCATGATCTGGGGCACGATGGAGGCGCGGGTGCAGGGGGCCGAGCTGGTCATCCTTGGCGGTTTGAACGAAGGTACATGGCCCGAAGCGCCGCCGCCCGATCCATGGCTCAACCGTCAGATGCGCGAGAAGGCCGGGCTGCTGCTGCCCGAACGGCGCATCGGCCTGTCGGCGCATGACTATCAACAGGCCATCGCCAGCCCCGAGGTTTGGATCACCCGCGCGATCCGCTCGGACGAGGCCGAGATGGTGCCGTCACGCTGGCTGAACCGCTTGGGCAATCTGCTGGGCGGCTTGGGCGACACCGGCGGGCCGGAGGCATGGAAGGCCATGCAGCAGCGCGGCAACCACTGGCTGGATCAGGTGCGCGCCTTGGAAGCGGTGGAGCGCACCGCCCCGGCCACGCGCCCCTCGCCCCGCCCGCCGCGCGCGGCGCGCCCCCGCAAACTGTCGGTGACCGAGATCAAGACGCTGATCCGCGATCCTTACGCGATCTATGCCAAACACAGCCTGAAACTGCGCCCGATCAACCCGCTGGTGCAATCGCCCGACGCGCCGGTGCGCGGCATCGTCCTGCACCGCATCATGGAAGATTTCGTCAAACTGGTGGCCCGCGATCCTGCGCGGCTGACCCGCGACACGCTGATGCAAGTGGCCGCCGAGGTGCTGGAGGAAGAAGCCCCCTGGCCCGCCGCCCGCGCCATGTGGCTCGCCCGTATCGACCGGATCGCCGATTGGTTCATCGCCCGCGAAAGCCAACGCGCTGAGTTCTCTAGCCCCGTCGCTTTTGAACAGGGCGCGCGGGGCAGCTACACCTTTGCCGACCTCGGCTTTACCCTCAGCGGCTTTGCCGACCGGATCGACCAGACCGATGACGGCGATGTGCTGATCTACGACTACAAAACCGGCACCCCGCCCGGCAAAAAGGAGCAGCGGCTGTTCGACAAGCAACTCTTGATCGAAGCGGCGATGGTCGAACGGGGCGGTTTTCCCGAGGTGGGCGTGGCCCATGTGGCCCATGCTGCCTTTATCGGTCTAGGGTCGAAACCCGTCGAAGTCCCCGCCCCGTTGGAGGAGGAAAACCCGCAAGAGGTGCTGGCCGGTCTGCACGCGCTGCTCTCGCGCTACCTCGATGAGGGGCAGGGCTTTACCGCGCGGCGGATGGTACAAAGCGATGCCTTTGCCGGAAACTTTGACCAATTGGCGCGGTTCGGGGAATGGGATGGCACCAGCCCCGCCCGACCGGAGGATCTGGAATGATGCGCGATTTCAACGATGCCACCCGCGCCCAGATCGAAGCGGCGCGGCCCGATGCCTCCACCTGGCTGACCGCGAATGCGGGCTCGGGCAAGACCCGCGTGCTGACCGACCGCGTGGCGCGGCTGCTGCTCGACGACGTGGAGCCGCAGCATATCCTTTGCCTGACCTATACCAAGGCGGCGGCCTCGGAGATGCAGAACCGCCTGTTCAAACGCTTGGGCGAATGGGCGATGCTGAAAGATCAGGCACTGCGCAGCGCCTTGGCCGATCTTGGCGTTCAGGGCGAATTGACGCCCGAGCAACTGCGCAATGCCCGCACCCTTTTTGCCCGCGCGATCGAGACGCCCGGCGGGCTGAAAATTCAGACCATCCACTCTTTCTGCGCGGCCCTTCTGCGCCGCTTCCCGCTGGAGGCGCAGGTCAGCCCGCAATTCACCGAGATCGAAGACCGCGCCGCCGATCTGCTGCGGGCCGAGATCGTCGATGAGATGGCCGAAGGCGAAGACGCCCCGCTGGTCGCCGAGATCGCGCGGCACTACACGGGCGAAGATTTCGCCAGCCTCACCCGCAGCATCGTGGGCCAACGCGATGCCTTCAGCACCCCCCGCACTTGGCCCGAGATCCTAGCGCTTTTCGCCCAGCCTGAAGACCTCACCGAAGACAAGATCGCGGCCTCGGTCTTCCTTGGCAGCGAAGCGGCGATGATGGCCGAGATCATCCCCCATCTGCTGGCCAAAGGCGGCAATGACGGCAAGGCGGGCGCGGCGCTGCAAGAGATCGACCGCTATGATCTGTCCGCCCTGCCCCAGCTAGAAAACATCCTTCTGACCGGCAGCGGCGCCAAGGCGCCCTTTACCGCCAAGATCGGCAGTTTCCCGACCAAGCCGACGCAAAAGGTTATCGCCGAACAGATGCCGCAGCTTGAGCAGTTGATGCAGCGCGTCGAAGATGCCCGCGAAGCGCGGCTGGCGCTGAAGGCGGCGCGCAAATCCTATGTGCTGCACCGTTTCGCGGCCCGCTTTCTTGAACGCTACGCAGATGAGAAACAAAAACGCGGCTGGCTCGACTTTGACGATCTGATCCTCAAAGCCCGCGCCTTGCTGACCGACAAGGCCGTGGCCGCTTGGGTGCTGTTCCGCATCGACGGCGGCATCGACCATATCCTTGTCGACGAGGCGCAGGACACCTCGCCCCGGCAATGGGACGTGATCGAACGGCTGACAGATGAATTTTACTCCGGCGCCGGGGCGCGTAACGAGGTGGATCGCACGCTCTTCGTCGTGGGCGATAAGAAGCAATCGATCTACTCTTTTCAAGGCGCGGACCCCGAAGAGCTGGACCGCAAAGGCACGACATTCGAACAGAAGATCGGTGAGGCCGGCCAGTTTTTCCAGCGCCGCAGTCTTGCCTATTCCTTCCGCTCCTCTTCGGCGATTCTGCAAGCGGTCGATGGGGTTTTCGACCCCGCGATCCAGACCGGCTTTACCAATGACGGCCATATGGCCTTCAAGGATCGCCTGCCCGGCCGCGTCGATCTTTGGCCCTTCATCGAAAAGGCAGGCCCTGACGAGGAAGGCGATTGGACTGACCCCGTCGACCGACGCAGCGCGCGGCATCACACGGTGCAACTGGCCGAACGCATCGCGCGGCGCATCAAGGAGTTGACGACCGAGGAGCATTACCTCCCCGACGACAGCAAGGGCGGCTTGGCGCGGCGGCGCATTCAGCCGGGGGATTTTCTGATCCTCGTGCAGCGCCGCTCGGCACTCTTTTCCGAGATCATCCGCGCTTGCAAGGCGGCGGAACTGCCCATCGCAGGGGCCGACAGGCTCAAGGTTAGGGCCGAACTGGCGGTGCGCGATCTGGCGGCGATCCTGTCGTTCCTTGCAACGCCGGACGACGATTTATCGCTTGCCACCGCGCTGAAATCGCCACTTTTCGGCTGGTCGGAACAAGAGCTTTTCACCCTCGCCCATCACCGTAAGGAGGATCACCTCTGGCAAGCGCTGCGCAACCAGACCGAGGCCCACGCCGCCACCCTCGCCGTGCTGCGCGACCTGCGCGGGCAGGTCGATTACCTGCGCCCCTACGATCTGATCGAACGCATTCTCACCCGCCACGATGGGCGCCGCAAACTGCTCGCGCGGTTGGGGCCCGAGGCTGAGGATGGGATCAACGCGATGCTGAGCCAAGCACTGTCCTACGAGCGCGGCACGGTGCCCAGCCTGACCGGGTTCCTGCAATGGATGCAGACCGATGATCTGGAAATCAAACGCCAGATCGACAGCGCGTCGAACCAGATCCGGGTGATGACGGTGCATGGTGCCAAGGGTCTGGAAGCGCCGATTGTGATCCTGCCCGACACCGGGCGGCGCGATGTGACGATCAAGGATGAGATCATCACCGTTGACGGCACCCCCGTCTGGAAAGCCCCGGCGGATGACATGCCCCAGCCCATGCGCGCCCGGCTGGACGAGATGAAAGAGGCCGCGCTGCAAGAACGGCTTCGCCTGTTCTATGTCGCCATGACGCGGGCCGAGAAATGGCTGATCGTGGCCGCGGCGGGGGAATTGTCGAAAGATGAATCCTCTTGGTATCAGATCACCGCTGCCGCTTTGGCGCGGCTCCGCGCCGAGCCTTTGGGCGACGATGGCACGCTGCGCTATCAACAGGGCGATTGGGATGCGCTTGACATCATAGAGACGCCTAAGAAAACCGTCACAACGCCCAGGTTAGACCCTGTTTTCACCCGCTCCGCCCCCTCCCCCAAGGGAGAGGATAAGACCCTCTCGCCCTCAGATCTCGGCGGAGCCAAGGCGCTTGCCGGTGAGGCCGGGCTCGATATGGACACTGCGCTGAGCTATGGCACGCTGGTCCATGAGCTGCTGGAACATCTGCCGCTGATGGGGACGGATGCCCGGGAGATCTTTCTAGAGCGGTTGGCCCGCACACACCCCGCCGAGATGATCGCCCGCGCGGAAGATGAGGCGGAAGCGGTGCTGAACACCCCTGCCCTCGCCCCGCTGTTTGCCGAGACAACCCTCGCCGAAGTGCCCGTGACCGGCAGCCTCGGAGACCAGCGCCTGCATGGCACGATCGACCGTTTGGTGATCGCCGAGGGTCGCATTCTTGCCGTCGATTTCAAGACGAACCGCGTGGTCCCCGGCGCGGCTGACGCCTGCCCCGACGGGCTGCTGCGTCAGATGGGAGCCTACGCCCATATGCTGCGCCAGATCTACCCGGATCGGCGGATCGAGACGGCCATTCTATGGACTGCCACCCCCGCGCTTATGGTGTTACCCAACGATATCGTGACAAATGCCCTGCGCGCCCTGCCATATCTTGACGCCACTGCCGCGCATTCATAGGTTCAGGCCTCAACCCATTCCTGTCAGGAGAGCATCATGGCAACCGTCGCAGTCACCGACGACACTTTCGACGCCGAAGTCAAAAATTCGGACATTCCGGTTCTGGTCGATTTCTGGGCCGAATGGTGCGGCCCGTGCAAACAGATCGGCCCTTCGCTGGAAGAGCTGTCGGATGAAATGAACGGTCGCGTGAAGATCGTCAAAGTCAACGTCGACGAAAACCCGAACTCGCCCGCCCAAGTCGGCGTGCGCGGTATCCCGGCGCTGTTCATCTTCAAGGACGGGCAGGTCGTGTCCAACCTCGCCGGCGCGCGCCCCAAGGCGGCCCTGCAAAGCTGGATCGAAGAATCCATCTAAGGCCAACGCCTTAGGCATTGAGTTACGAAAACGGGCGTCCTTCGGGGCGCCCTTTTCATTGTGGCAAAGCCGCTGGCCACTGCACCGCAAGCCTGCCCCCGCATCACAAGCGGCGCGCCTGCCCCACGCGCAACCGGCGCTGCCCTTGTCCTGCCCTGCCACGGGGGCCATATAGAGCGCCAAGCGACAGGAGGCCCCATGGCACAGAACGACGATTTCCCCGGTTGGCACGGGACCACGATCATTGGCGTCAAAAAAGGCGGCGAAGTGGTGATTGCCGGTGACGGACAGGTCAGCCTCGGCCAGACCGTGATCAAAGGCACCGCGCGCAAGGTGCGCAAGCTCAGCCCCGGCGGCTATGACGTGGTGGCGGGGTTTGCGGGCTCCACCGCGGATGCCTTTAGCCTGCTGGAACGGCTGGAGGCCAAACTGGAAGCGACACCGGGTCAATTGGCCCGTGCCAGTGTCGAATTGGCCAAGGACTGGCGCACCGATAAATACCTGCAAAAGCTCGAAGCGATGCTGATCGTGACCGACGGCAAAGACCTGCTGGTCATCACCGGTGCGGGCGATGTGCTGGAGCCGGAGCATGAGGTCGCGGCCATCGGATCGGGTGGGAACTATGCCCTCGCCGCCGCGCGCGGCATGATGGACAGCGACCGGGACGCCGAAACCATTGCCCGTGATGCCATGGCGATCGCCGCCGACATCTGCGTCTACACCAACGGCAAACTCACCGTGGAGAAAATCACCGCATGACCGACCTGACCCCCCGCGAGATCGTATCCGAACTGGACCGCTATATCATCGGCCAGAACGACGCCAAACGCGCTGTAGCCGTGGCCCTGCGCAACCGCTGGCGCCGCAAACAATTAAGCGATGACCTGCGCGACGAAGTCTACCCGAAGAACATCCTGATGATCGGCCCCACCGGCGTCGGCAAGACCGAGATCAGCCGCCGCTTGGCGAAGCTCGCCCGCGCGCCCTTCATTAAAATTGAGGCGACGAAATTCACCGAAGTCGGCTATGTGGGCCGCGACGTGGAACAGATCATCCGCGATCTGGTAGACAGTTCCATCGCCATGACCCGCGAGTTCATGCGCGAGGACGTTAAAGCCAAGGCCGAACAGGCCGCCGAGGACCGTGTCATCGACGCCATCGCCGGCACCGATGCCCGCGACGGCACGCGCGAGATGTTCCGCAAGAAGCTCCGCGCAGGTGAGCTTGACGATACGATGATCGAGCTTGAGGTCGCCGATACCTCCAGCCCCTTCCCGATGATGGACATTCCCGGCCAGCAAGGTATGGGGATGATGAATCTCGGTGATATTTTCGGCAAAGCCATGGGCGGGCGCACCACCAAGAAACGCATGGCCGTGGCCGATAGCTATGACGTGCTGGTGGGCGAAGAGGCCGACAAGCTGCTCGACGACGAAGCCGTCAACCGCGCCGCCATTGAAGCGGTTGAGCAGAACGGCATCGTTTTCCTAGATGAGATCGACAAGGTCTGCGCCCGCTCCGACGCGCGCGGTGGCGATGTTTCCCGCGAGGGGGTGCAGCGCGACCTGCTGCCGCTGATCGAAGGCACCGTCGTTTCCACGAAATATGGCCCGGTGAAGACCGACCATATCCTCTTCATCGCATCGGGCGCGTTCCATATCGCCAAGCCTTCGGACCTTTTGCCCGAATTGCAGGGCCGTCTGCCGATCCGCGTCGAACTGCGGGCGCTGACCGAGGATGATTTCGTCCGCATCCTGACCGAAACCGACAATGCGCTGACGCGGCAGTACACCGCCCTAATGGGGACCGAGGAACTGACCGTCACCTTCACCGAAGAGGGGATCGCGGCACTGGCCAAGATTGCGGCAGAGGTCAACACCTCGGTCGAGAACATCGGTGCGCGGCGGCTTTATACGGTGATGGAACGGGTCTTCGAAGAAGTCTCCTTCGACGCGCCTGATCGCTCGGGGCAAGAGATCACCGTCGATGCTGATTTCGTCGAAAAGAACCTTGGCGAATTGACCCGCTCCACCGATCTCAGCCGCTACGTTCTTTAGGGCTTTCCTTTCTTCCATGCCCCGGCGATGAAAGGGGCATGGAATACCTCTCATTTCTGCGGCGCAACTGGCTGTTTCTGCTGGCCGGTTTCCTGCTGACCTTCACCTCGTCCTATGGGCAAACCTATTTCATCTCGCTCTTTGCGGGGGCGGTGAAGGGCGACTTTGGTCTAAGCGACGGCCAATGGGGCGGCATCTATACCGTCGGCACGACATTGTCGGCCATCACCATGGTCTGGGCCGGGGTGCTGACGGACCGCTTTCGTGTGCGGGTGCTGGCCCTTGGGGTGATGCTGGCGCTGGCGGGGGCCTGTCTTGCGATGGCGGCAGTGCCGAATTGGATCGCGCTGATCTTTGTCATCTACGCCTTGCGGCTGACCGGGCAGGGGATGATGTCTCAGCTAGGGCAGGTCGCCATGGTGCGCTGGTTTGAGGCCTCGCGCGGCAAGGCGCTTTCGCTCTCTTCGATGGGTTTCGCCGCCGGTCAGGCGTTCTTGCCGGTGATCTTCGTGGCCCTGTTCGCCAGCTTTCACTGGCGCAGCCTTTGGGTACTGGCCGCGGTGCTGGTGCTGCTGACAATCCCGGTGATCCTGATGCTGCTGCGGCAAGAGCGTACCCCGCAAAGCATGGCCGATCAGGCGCAGCGCACAGGGATGAGAGGGCGGCATTGGACCCGGGTCGAGATGTTCCGCTCGGGTCTCTTCTGGATGATCATCCCGTTGGCCATCGGCCCCGCGGCATGGGGCACGGCCCTGTTCTTTCAGCAGGTGCATCTGACCCAAGTGAAGGGATGGGCCTTGGTTGAGTTCGTGGCTTTGATGCCGGTCTACACGATCTCGGCGGTGGCCTCGACCTTCCTCTCGGGTTGGGCGATCGACCGTTTCGGCGTCAGCCGCGTTGTGCCGGTGATGATGCTGCCCTTTGCCCTGTCATTCGCGGTGCTCGCCTATGCCGACACGCTCTGGATGGCCGGGATCGGCTTGCTGATTTTCGGCATGGGGCAGGGCATGCAGTCCACCGCGCCGGCGGCCTTCTGGGCCGAGTATTTCGGCACCCGCCATGTGGGGTCGATTAAAGCGGTGGCGGCGGCGCTGATGGTCTTCGGTTCGGCCATCGGGCCGGGAGTGACGGGGCTGTTCATCGACCTCGGCGTCGATTTCCCGCAGCAGATGCTGCCCATCGCGCTTTATTATCTGATTGCCGCAGGCTTGGCCGCATGGGCGATTGCGCGCTACAAACCACTGCTGCGCGGTTAACGGTTGCGCCGTAGGTAGACGTAATAGGCCCCGCCGCCGCCGTGGCTGACATGGGCCTGCGCGACCTGTAGTACGAGACCGCTGAGCGGTGGCATCGACAGCCACTGGGGCACCTGATGACGCAGCACCCCATCGCGCACGGGGATCGGGCCACCGTCATCGCGCCGCTTGCCCTTGCCGGTGATCACCAGCACCAGCCGTTTGCCCCGGGCATGGGCATCCATGATGAAACCATTGAGCGCCGGATGCGCCCGGTCGAGGGTCATGCCATGCAGGTCGATCCGGCCCTCGGGCCGCAGCTTGCCGCGTTTGAGCTTGCCGTAAGCCTTGTGGTCCATCTGAACTGGTGCGGCTTTCATCTGCTCGGCCAATGAGGGGCGCAGATCGTTGCCGCGCTTTTTCATGTTAGGCTGCGGCTTGTTGCCTTGCAGGGCGATCTTGGCGCGTCGAACCTGCGGTGGGGCAGGGGCGGGCGCGTCGATCTCGGGCGTGAACAGCTTGTTCAGCTCCAGCTTCTCGGTCCGCTCGGTCACCCGGCGCCAGAGTTCGAGATCGTCTTCGTTCAAGCGGCGCCGTTTCATATCGCGCTCTCCGGCAGGAAAGCATAGGCGCGTTGGATGGGCATCAAGACCATCATCCGCCCCGGATCACGCAGACGGCCCGCCGCGCGGCCCGCTTTGTCACCGGTGCCAAAGAATACATCCGCCCGCTGCGCGCCCTTGATGGCCGAGCCTGTATCCTGAGCGACCATCAAACGCCGCAGAGGCGCCTTCCCGTCCTTTTCGATCCAGACCGGCGCGCCGAGCGGCACATGCGACGGGTCCACCGCGATGCTGCGCATGGCGGTGATGGACCGGTTCATCGCCCCCAGCGGCCCCTTGTCGGCGGGCACGCGGCTGACTTCGCGGAAGAAGACGTATGACGGGTTGTGATAGAGCAATTCGCGGCCATCTTCGGGGTTGCGGCGCACCCAATTCTTGATGACATCGGCGCTGACCTGATGCGCCTCATAGACCCCACGCCGCACCAATTCGACCCCGACCGAGCGGTAATCATGGCCATTCGCGCCGCGATAGCCCACCCGAAGATAGCTGCCATCAGGCAGGCGAATACGGCCAGAGCCCTGAATTTGCAGAAAGAACAGCTCAACCGGGTCATCGACCCAAGCGATCTCAAGCCCGCGGTCGCGCATCACGTCGCCATCTAGGATCTCGCGTCTGGTGAGCCATGGGCGGATCTGCTCGGCCTCGGGGGGCATGGCGTAGATGGGATATTGAAACCGGGCAGAGGGGTAGAGATCGCCGTCCAATTCAGGCTCGAAATACCCAGTGAAAAGCGCGTCATTGCCGTCTTCCATCAGAACGGGGCGAAAGAACAATTCGAAGAACTGCCGCGGGTCGGGGCCATCTTTGGCCAGCTGGCAGAGCGCGCGCCAATCGACGTCTTTCATGTCGCCGCAGGTGCTGGTGAAAACCTCGAAGGCAGCGGCGTGGTCATCTTCGGCCCAGCCCTCAAGCTGGTCGAAATCCATGACGGTATAATGCACCTCTGCTGCGGACGGCGTGTTCATCGACACACCGCCCAACAGCGCCAGTGCGCCAAGCGCACGCGCTACCCGTCTGTGGAAACCAACAGCCAATTCGGATCGTCCGAGCCCATGACACGGGCGAAGACCCATGTATCTTTTTGGCGTTTGATTTCGGTGCTGCTGCCCTCGACAATCTCGCCCTCACGGTTGCGAACCTCCGAGGTCAGCTCGCCGACGAAGCGGATGGTGAGTTCGGCTTCTTTCGTGGTCTCGTCCATCTTGGCGTCGATCAGTTCCATCTCGCGCACGCCGATGAAATTCGCCTCGATCGTCAGACCTTGGTCCTCCCGCGCGGCGACGCCGTCAACGAAGCTTTCATAGACGTCATCGGCCAGAAACGGCTGAATTTCGGCCAGATCGCCCCGCTCATAGCCCATGACGATCATCTCATAAGCGCCGCGCGCGCCTTGCAGGAAATCGCTGACGCCAAAGGACGGCTCGACCCGCTTCATCTCGGCCAAGGCTTTGCCCGAGGGGCTATCTTCGGGAACGTGGTCGCTGATATCGAGATCCGGGCCACCTTCGATCACTTCAAACGCGGGGCCGCTGCGCGGGCTTGGCGTTTGATCGGTCACCGGGGGCTTTTCAAAACCCTCACGCGTGCCAAGCACGTTTTTCAGCCGCAGGATCAGGAATACGGCGATACCGGCGAGGACCAGAAGCTGTATCAGGGGAGAATTCATCGAAACCTCATTCAGGGGTGGCATGGAAACATGCGAGTTAAGCTCTTATGTAGGTGTTCGACCGGGGCAAGTCCACTCTGCCCCCAGCGAAAGGACTCCGCCGCATGTGGCTATTGATCGCATTTATCGCCGTGCCTCTGATCGAGATCACGCTTTTCATCCAAGTCGGTGGCGCCATCGGCCTTGGCTGGACGCTGGCCGTGGTGGTTTTGACCGCCATTTTGGGCACATGGTTGGTGCGGTCTCAGGGTGCGCTGGCGCTTGGCCAATTGCGCAGTTCCTTCAATGACTTGCGCGACCCGACCGAGCCTTTGGTGCATGGCGCGATGATCCTGTTTTCCGGCGCGCTGCTGCTGACGCCGGGGTTCTTCACTGATGCCGTCGGCTTTGCTTTCCTGATCCCACGCTTCCGGCAGGCGGCCTACCGTGCGATCCGTGACCGGGTGAAGGTCCAAAGCTTTGGCACCCCCGGCGGCATGGGGCCGCGGCCCGGGCCGCAACGCCGCGGCGATCCGCGCGGTGACGTGATCGACGGGGATTTTCACGAGATCCCCGAACAGCCGCGCCAGACCAAGGGCCCCTCGGGCTGGACTAAGGATTGAGCGGCCCGTGCCGACCTGTTAAGTCCGGGTAGATTTAAGAAATTCACCACAACAGGACACAGAAAATGGCAGAAAACGAAACCGCACAACCCAAGCAACCGCAGATGCGCGTGCTGGGCCAGTTCATCCGCGACATGTCGTTCGAAAACATCATGGCGCAGAAGGGTGCCCCGGCGGATGTACAGCCCGACGTGCAGGTTCAGGTCAACCTCGACGCGAAGAAGCGTTCGGGCGAGAACCAGTATGAAACCGCGATTAAGCTGAACATCACCTCTAAAGCGAAAGACGGCGACGCGACGCTCTTCGTGTTGGAAATCGACTATGTCGGTATCTTCCAAGTCGAAAACGTGCCGGAAGAGCAGATGCATCCCTATCTGCTGATCGAATGCCCGCGCATGATTTTCCCCTTCCTGCGCCGCATCGTCAGCGACGTGACCCGTGACGGTGGCTTCCCGCCGCTGAACCTTGAGAACATCGACTTCCTGTCGCTCTACCGCAACGAAGTGGCACGCCGTCAGGCCGAAAACCCGCCAAAAGCCGACGCCTAAGCGTTAGCCAATCTGTTTCCACAGCGCGTCGTCGCCCAGTTTACCGACAAATTCGGCATGGGCGGCGGCTTCGGCCTCAGTCAGACGCGAGGGCAGGGGCGTGGGCCGCGGTTTCGGGGTCCAGCGCGTTTCCGGCTCGCCCGTCTTGCGCTCCGGCGCCGAAGACAGCGCGAAATCCGGCTGCCGCCCCCCAATCAGTTCCAGATAGACTTCGGCCAAGATCTCACTGTCGAGCAAGGCGCCGTGCAACGTCCGCGAGGTGTTGTCGATCCCGAAGCGGCGACAGAGCGCATCAAGCGAAGCGGGTGAGCCCGGAAAGCGTTTCCGCGCAATCTCGAGCGTGTCGAGCGCCTGTTCCCACGGGATCTGCGGCAGGCCCATCCAGCGCAGCTCAGCATTCAGGAATTTGATGTCGAAGGCCGCGTTGTGAATGATCAGCTTTGAATCGCCGATGAAGTCGAGAAATTGCCGCCCGATCTGCGCGAACTTGGGCTTGTCGCGCAAAAAGTCATCGCCCAGCCCGTGCACCTGAAAGGCTTCATCGGGCATCGAGCGTTCGGGGTTGATGTATTGGTGATAGGTCTCGCCCGTGGCCATGTGGTTCATCAGCTCGACCGCGCCGATCTCAACGATGCGGTCGCCGCTTTCGGGGTCAAAGCCGGTGGTTTCGGTATCGAGCACGATTTCACGCATGGCGCTGTCTTTCCCTGATGTCGCGGATCACCGCCCGCACCTGCGCGCGGGCATGGTCGAGCGTATCGGTCACTATCACATAGTCCGAGCGGGCGCACTTCTCTTCGGCGGGCATTTGCTTGGCGCGGATGGCGTCGAACTGGGCCTCGGTCATCGTGCCGCGTGCGAGTACGCGCTCGCGCTGCACCTCTGCCGGGATCGTCACGCAGGCCACCGCGTCCATCGCAGCCTCGCCGCCGGTCTCGAACAGCAGCGGGATGTCCAGCACGGCAATGTCGCTATCCGCCTGCGCCAAAAACGTCGCCCGGTCTTCGGCCACCAGCGGATGCACGATGGTTTCGATCCGGGGCAGGGCGGTCGGATCGGCGGCGATGATCTCTTTCAGCGCGGCACGAGAGACACCACCGCCCTCGATAGCCTGCGGGAAAGCCGCCTGCATCGGCGTCACGGCAGCCCCGCCCGGGGCATAAAGCCGGTGCACCGCCGCGTCGGCATCCCAAACGGCGCAGCCTTCCTCGGCGAACATCTTTGCTGTGGTCGATTTACCCATGCCGATGGAACCGGTGAGCCCGAGGTGGAACATCAGCGCAGCACCGCCGTTCGCGTGGCGCGGTCGACCTCGGGCCGCTGGCCGAACCAACGCTCGAACGCCGGGACGGCCTGATGCAACAACATGCCCAGCCCGTCGACCGTGACGCAGCCCATATCCTCAGCCGTCTCAAGCAGATGGGTCCGCAGCGGGGCATAGACGAGATCCGTCACCACCGTGCCGGGGCGCAGCCCATCCAGCGGCACCCGCAAGGCGCCTTTGCCAATCATGCCAAGCGATGTGGTGTTCACCAACAAACTTGCGTGATCGATCATATTGCCCGCTTGCACCCAATCGACGACTTTGACCCGGCCGCCGAAATCGCGCTGCAACTGCTCTGCCCGGACGCGGGTGCGGTTTGACAGGCAGATCTCAGGCACGCCAGCATCCAACAGCGAGGAGACAACTGCCCGCGCCGCGCCCCCCGCGCCCAAGACCGCCGCCGGTCCGGCCTTCGGATCCCAATCCGGCGCACCAGCTTTGAGGTTTTCGATGAAGCCGTAGCCATCCGTATTATCCGCATGAATCTTGCCATCGGCGCGAAAGATCAACGTATTGGCCGCGCCGATCAGAGTGGCCCTGTCGGTGATAAGATCCGCGATTTCCATCACCGCTTCTTTATGAGGGATTGTCAGGTTCACCCCAACAAAGCCCATCTTGGGCAGCGTTCTCAGCACCTCTTCCAGATCATCGGAGGCGACATCAAGCGGCACGTAATGACCGGCGATGCCATAGGTCTCCAGCCAATGGCGATGCAACTGCGGGGATTTGGAATGCGCGATGGGCGATCCGATCACACCGGCGAGGGGGATTTTGGGCAGGCTCATGTCGTGAGGTCTCCGCGCAGCGTCAGGTAATTCAGCAGTTCAAGAAATGGCATACCGAGGACGTGAAAGTAATCCCCCTCAATCTGGGTGAAGAGCCGCACGCCTTCCTCTTCCAGCTTGTAGCAGCCCACCGCGTGGCGAATGCTTTCCCAGTTTCGCGCGACGTAGTCTTCTATATAGGCGTCGCTGGCCTCGCGCATGCGCAGCCGCACCTGACCGACGTGCCGCCAGAGCGGTTCACCGTTTTCATAGAGCACGGCGGCGGAAAGCAAGGAATGCCGATCCCCGCGCAGCCGGTGAAGCTGCGCGATGGCTTCACCCTTATCACGGGGCTTGTGCAACATCTCGCCGCGATGCTCCAACACCTGATCGCAGCCCAGAACCAACGCGCCAAAGTGCTTTTCGCTCACCTTCCGGGCTTTCATCTCGGCCAAGGTATCGGCGATGTCGCGCGGCTTGGCCTCTTCGGCCCGCAGCGCAGCAGTTATCATCTCTTCGTCGATCTTGGCCGGGATCACCTCATGCAGGATCGCGGCCTGCGCCAAAAGCTGCGCCCGGATCTCCGAGCCGGAGGCGAGGATGATTTTCTGCGGCATGTGGATAACCCTGTGATGATCTGGCGCAAATCTTGAGGATTTGTTCTGCGAGATAAAAGTTGACAGCACAAGCCCGCAGATCTCGCCCCGAGTCGCGGTTTTTGTCGCCGATTCCCACCCCGATGAATAGGGATAAGCTGCTTGTGCGTATAACCACGAGACTTCACCGGTTATCCCCGCTTTGATACATTTTGTCCCCCAGAAAATACGCCAGCAAGATCCTGAGAAAATTCAACATTCGCGAATCGGGGCCGGCTTATCCACAGGAGGCCGCGAAGTTTGTTCACCTGTTGATAAGCGGCGGTATAAATCATTAATCCACAGGATTCAGACGCCCTACAATCAACTACATCTTTTCTCTTTTCTTATTTATTAAGAAAGAAGCACGCCCACCGGAGCCTTCCCCATGTTCGATCTTCTCAGCCTCGCTTATCCATGGATCAAAGCGCTCCATATCGTGTCGGTCATCAGTTGGATGGCAGCGCTTTTCTACCTGCCGCGGCTCTTCGTGCATCATGTCGAACAGGCGGGCTCCGCCGGGCGGATGCATGAGACTTTCGCGATGATGGAATTCAAGCTCGCACAGTTCATCATGCGGCCCGCGATGATGGCGACATGGGTTTTCGGCCTCGCGCTCGTTCTGACGCCCGGAATCGTGGATTGGACGATGATCTGGCCATGGACCAAGGGTGCCAGTGTCATCGCCATGACGGTTTTCCATGTTTGGCTGAAAAAACAGGTCAAATCCGTCGAAAGCGGCGACAGTACCGTCACGGGCCGTCAGTTCCGCCTTTTGAACGAAGTGCCAACGCTGCTGATGATCGTGATCGTCTTCTCCGTGGTCGTGAAATTCTGAGGCAATTGACTCAAGCCGCGCTGCCGCCTATATCTGCGCCACTGTCCCGTCCGGGGCGGTTTCTGCTTGCCACATTCAAATGATCGACCAGCCCGCATTCTGCTGCGGCTGAACAGGATGCTCCATGACAACCGAAACGCTGAACCTCGCTGATCTCAAGGCGCAGACGCCGAAAAACCTGCTCGCCATGGCCGAAGAGCTGGAGATCGAGAACGCCTCGACCATGCGTAAAGGCGAGATGATGTTCCAGATTCTCCGCGAACGTGCGGATGACGGTTGGGAGATTTCGGGCGACGGCGTGTTGGAAGTGCTGCAAGACGGATTCGGTTTCCTGCGTTCGCCGGAAGCGAACTATCTGCCGGGCCCCGATGACATCTACGTCTCGCCCGACATGATCCGCAAATGGTCGCTGCGCACCGGGGACACCATCGAGGGGCTGATCAAGGCGCCCGATGACACCGAACGCTATTTCGCGCTGACCGAGGTTACCAAGATCAACTTCGAGGCGCCCGAGAAGGCGCGCCACAAGGTCGCCTTTGAGAACCTCACGCCGCTTTACCCCGACGAGCGTCTGACGATGGAGGTTGATGACCCCACGATCAAGGACCGCTCGGCGCGGATCATCGATCTGGTCTCACCCATCGGTAAGGGCCAGCGTTCGCTGATCGTGGCCCCGCCGCGCACCGGTAAGACCGTGCTGCTGCAGAACATCGCCAACAGCATCGAGAAGAACCACCCCGAGTGTTATCTCATCGTGCTTCTGATCGACGAACGCCCCGAGGAAGTGACCGACATGCAGCGTTCGGTGAAAGGGGAGGTCGTCTCTTCCACCTTCGACGAGCCGGCCACCCGTCACGTCGCGGTTTCCGAGATGGTCATCGAAAAAGCCAAGCGTCTTGTCGAACACAAGCGCGACGTTGTCATCCTGCTCGATTCGATCACCCGTCTGGGCCGTGCCTTCAACACCGTGGTTCCGTCCTCGGGCAAGGTTCTGACCGGCGGTGTCGACGCCAACGCCCTGCAGCGCCCCAAACGTTTCTTCGGTGCCGCGCGGAACATCGAAGAGGGCGGATCGCTCACCATCATCGCCACCGCGCTGATCGACACCGGCAGCCGCATGGACGAGGTGATCTTTGAAGAGTTCAAGGGCACCGGCAACTCCGAGATCGTGCTCGACCGCAAGATCGCAGACAAACGTGTCTTCCCGGCGATCGACATCCTCAAGTCTGGCACCCGGAAAGAGGACCTGCTTGTCGACAAGGTGGACCTGCAAAAAACCTTCGTCCTGCGCCGCATCCTCAACCCGATGGGCACCACCGACGCCATCGAATTCCTGCTCGGCAAGCTCAAGCAAACCAAGTCGAATTCTGACTTTTTCGACTCTATGAACACCTGAGTTATTAATTAATAACAATAGGTTAGTAAAATATGGACACGATATTCGCCCAAGCGTCAGCGCCGGGCCGTGCCGGGGTTGCGGTGATCCGAATTTCCGGCCCGCAGGCCTTCGTGATCGCGCAAGAGATTACCGGGAAACGTCCTGAAGGGCGCGAGAGTGCGTTGCGTAATCTCCGCGGCACGGGCGGAGAGGTGATCGACCAAGCTCTGGTCCTGAGTTTCCCCGGGCCGAACTCCTTCACTGGCGAAGATGTTGTCGAATTCCAACTTCATGGCTCCATTGCCGTGATGCGGGCGATGCTTTCGCTGCTGTCGACCTTCCCCGAAGCTCGGATGGCGGAAGCGGGGGAATTCACCCGCCGTGCGCTAGAGAATGAAAAGCTGGATCTCGCGCAGGTCGAAGGGCTGGCAGATCTCATCGAAGCTGAAACAGAAGCGCAGCGAAAGCAAGCGCTTCGCGTTTTATCGGGCCACCTCGGCGCACGCGTCGAAGAATGGCGGAAAGACCTGATCCGCGCCGCAGCGCTTCTGGAAGCCACAATCGACTTCGCGGATGAAGAAGTGCCCGTCGATGTAACCCCCGAAGTGACGGCGCTGCTCTCGAAGGTCGGCAAGGCATTGCAGGCCGAAGCGGAAGGCACCTATGTCGCCGAGCGGGTTCGAAATGGCTTTGAAGTCGCGATCATCGGCGCGCCAAATGCGGGTAAGTCGACGCTCTTGAACGCGCTAGCCGGACGTGACGCTGCGATCACCTCCGAAATCGCAGGCACTACCCGCGATGTAATCGAAGTTCGAATGGACCTCGGCGGGCTACCGGTTACCCTATTGGATACGGCGGGCCTCCGCGAGAGCGAAGATAAAGTTGAAGCCATCGGGATCAAACGCGCAATCGAACGTGCCGAAGCGGCGGACCTGAGGGTCTTCCTTGCCGCACCAGATGAAATGCTGGTCCTTACGCCGCAGGAAGGGGATATCGTTCTTCAGCCTAAGGCAGATCTCCTTGGTATTGTCGCGAACGGTATCTCAGGGAAGACCGGGCAGGGCGTGTCAGACCTTATTGACCGCATCCAATCTACGCTCTCGGAACGCAGTTCAACCATCGGATTGGCCACCCATGAGCGGCATCGCGTCGCTTTGCAGCAAGCCGTCTCGTGTTTGGCTGAAGTAGATGTTATCCTGACTCGTGGACCGGATTTCTATGATTTGGCTGCCGCGGAGCTTCGATTTGCGATCCGCGCATTGGAAACACTAGTTGGCCGCATAGACGTCGAGAACCTGCTGGATGAGATCTTCACCAGCTTTTGCGTGGGTAAATGATGGAGTGTTTCACGTGAAACATTTTGATGTGATCGTGATCGGCGGCGGCCACGCAGGCGCGGAAGCAGCGCACGCTTCGGCACGGCTCGGCGCACAGACAGCGCTCGTCACGATGAGCCGTGATGGAATCGGCGTCATGTCCTGCAATCCTGCGATCGGGGGCTTGGGAAAGGGGCATTTGGTCCGAGAGATCGACGCAATGGACGGCGTCATGGGGCGCGTTGCTGATAAAGCGGGTATTCAATTCCGTCTACTAAACCGTCGGAAAGGTCCGGCAGTGCAGGGACCGCGTGCGCAGGCTGATCGGAAGATCTATCGCACAGAAATGCTGCGCGAGATTGAAGCGCAGTCTGACCTCGATATCATTGAGAGCGAGGTCGTCGATTTTGAGACGGATGGTGATATCGTTACAGGTGTAGTCTTGGCTGACGGTTCATCCATTACCGCATCCTCGGTGGTCCTTACAACCGGGACATTCCTCCGGGGCGTCATTCATATCGGAGATGTGTCGCAGCAAGGCGGCCGCATGGGTGATAAAGCCTCGGTTAAACTGGCCGAACGCATCGACTCCTTCAACCTTCCGATGGGTAGGTTGAAAACTGGCACGCCCCCGCGTCTTGATGGGCGAACGATCAACTGGGATATTCTAGAAGAACAGCCGGGCGATGATGATCCCGTCTTGTTTTCATTCCTATCTGATAAGGTATCCGCACTCCAGGTCGTCTGCGGCATTACGCATACCAATGCAAAAACCCACCAGATTATCCGAGAAAATCTCGAAAGGTCTGCGATGTATGGCGGGCACATTGACGGCGTAGGCCCGCGATACTGTCCTTCTATCGAAGACAAAGTCGTGCGATTTGCGGATAAAGACTCGCACCAGGTATTTTTGGAACCTGAAGGTGCAGATGACCATACGGTCTATCCCAATGGTATTTCGACTTCCCTTCCAGCGGACGTACAAGAAGCTTATGTTCGGAGTATGGTCGGCCTTGAAAACGCAATCATTCTGCAACCCGGCTACGCGATCGAATATGACTATATCGACCCGCGGGCGCTTGCATCGACCCTTGCGGTCCGTACAGTTCCCGGCCTGTATCTCGCAGGACAGATCAATGGCACCACAGGCTATGAAGAAGCCGCAGCGCAAGGGCTGGTCGCCGGCCTGAATGCAGCGCTTCATGCTCAGGGTCGAGACCCGGTAACCTTTAGCAGGTCCGAGAGCTATATCGGCGTCATGATCGACGATCTGACGACGCGTGGCGTCACAGAGCCCTACCGGATGTTTACGTCACGCGCTGAGTTCCGCTTGTCACTCCGGGCGGACAATGCAGACCAGCGGCTCACGCCCCTTGCGATCAAGCTGGGATGCGTTTCTAAATCTCGCCGTGAGCTCTTTGAAGAGAAAACTTCATGTCTAATTGACGTGAGAACACGACTGCAGAGTAGGGAGTACACCCCGAAAGAGCTTGCCAATGCTGGGATCAACGTGAATCAAGACGGTTCAAAGCGGAATGGCTATCAGATATTGGCATTCCCTGATGTTAAGTTTGAAGACTTGCTCACGCTCGATCCAGATTTAGGCGATACCCCAGTTGAGGTTCGACGTCAGCTCGAGCGCGACGCACTCTATGCGACCTACATCGTAAGGCAGCAGAAGGAGATTGATCTGTTGAAGAAAGACGAGAATGTACGCATTCCGGCCGACTTCTCCTTTGAGGCGCTTTCGGGGCTTTCAAACGAATTGAAAACTAAGATCGCAACTGCACGTCCCGAGACAATGGCCCAGGTAGCACGTGTCGATGGAATGACGCCCGCTGCGCTTACATTAATTCTGGCCCGGGTTAAAAGAGGCACCGGGAACAAGACAGCATGAGCGAATTGCGTAAACTCGATGTTTCACGTGAAACATTTGAAAAGCTCGAAGCCTTTGGGGAGCTTGTTCGGAAATGGAACCCGAGGATAAATTTGGTTTCCAAGAGTAGCTTGGAAGACCTTTGGACGCGTCACATTTTAGATTCCGTTCAGGTCTTCAACCTTGCCGAAGGCAGCGGCGTTTGGGTAGACCTCGGTAGCGGCGGGGGGTTTCCCGGAATTGTCGTTTCGATCCTTAACCAAGAGGAACGACATTTCGACGTTACTTTGGTGGAGAGTGACCAGCGGAAATGCGCATTCCTACGGACTGCCATTCGAGAGCTGACGCTAGAGGCCTCTGTAAAGAATGAGCGGATTGAGGAAGTAAAAAGCCTTAATGCCGATGTCCTGTCAGCGCGTGCCTTGGCTGATTTGACAAAGCTCTTAGGGTTCGCCGAATTGCATCTTAAGCCCGAAGGAACTGCCCTCTTTCCAAAAGGTCAGAGTTGGCAACGGGAGGGCGAAGAGGCGCGGCTGAGTTGGATGTACGGCCTCGAACCGGTACCCTCCCAGACCAATCCCGAGGCTGCCATTCTAAAGATTAAGGATATCGCCCGTGTCTGACCTTTCTCGTCCGGCTGGACCTAAAATTATCGCAATCGCGAACCAGAAGGGTGGTGTCGGAAAAACGACGACGACGATCAATCTTTCGGCCGCACTTGCTGAGGCGGGTAAGCGCATATTGGTGGTTGACCTCGACCCGCAAGGCAATGCTTCTACGGGGCTGGGCATCGAAGTCGAAGACCGCGAATTTACGACCTACGATCTGCTGTTGGATGATAGCCTGCCACAGGACGTAATTCAGCGGACAGAAACGGAAGGGTTGCTCATCGTTCCGGCGACGGTTGACCTCAGCTCCGCGGATATCGAACTCTTTTCGAATGAGAAAAGAAGTTTCCTTCTGCATGACGCGCTAAGGCAAACCCAGATGGATCAGTTTGAGTTTGATTACATCTTGATTGATTGCCCGCCTTCGCTCAACCTATTGACCGTAAATGCGATGATCGCGGCGCATTCGGTTCTGGTGCCTTTGCAGAGCGAATTTTTCGCACTGGAAGGGCTTTCCCAGCTTATGCTGACGATAAGAGAGGTCCGGCAAAGCGGAAATAAAGACCTGCGGATTGAGGGCGTTCTTCTTACTATGTATGATCGCCGCAACAATCTCTCGCAGCAGGTTGAGAATGACGCGCGGGCGAACCTCGGTGAGTTGGTGTTCCAGACCGTTATCCCGCGTAATGTTCGGGTGAGCGAGGCGCCGAGCTTTGCTATGCCCGTATTGAGTTATGATCCCACATCGAAAGGGGCCCAAGCCTACCGCGATTTGGCGGCGGAGCTAACAAGAAACAATGGTTAATAAGGTGGCAGTATGGCAGACAAACAAGAGCGCAAACGGGGCCTTGGCCGGGGGCTTTCGGCACTGATGGCGGATGTAGCGGAGACCGAGAGCGTGGCCGCCAAGGGGGCCGCGGCGGCGGAGCAGTTCGTTCCGATCGAGCGGATTAAACCGAATCCGGATCAGCCACGTAAGCGGTTTGAGCAAGAGCATCTTGATGATCTGGCGGCCTCAATTAAAGAAAAGGGGGTCATTCAGCCCCTAATCGTCCGCGCTCTGGCCGATGGCAATTTCGAGATCGTCGCGGGTGAACGGCGTTGGCGGGCATCGCAGATCGCAAAGGTCCATAGCCTTCCGGTGATCGTGCGCGAGTTCACCGATGTCGAAGTGCTTGAAGTCGCGATCATCGAAAACATCCAGCGGGCAGATCTGAACTCGGTCGAGGAAGCGGCGGGTTATCGTCAGTTGATGGATAAGTTCGGCCACACGCAGGAGAAGATGGCCGAAGCCCTTGGGAAAAGCCGCAGCCATATCGCCAATCTGTTGCGTCTGCTGAACCTGCCAGATCCGGTGCAAGAGATGGTGCGCCAGAATGAACTAAGCGCGGGCCATGCGCGGGCGCTGATTCCGGCGAAGGATCCGCTGAAACTGGCGCAGCAGGTCATCAAAGGCGGCCTTTCCGTCCGCGCGACCGAGGCTTTGGTCAAGAAAGATCAGGCCGGTGAGCGCGGTAATATGGTAAATAAAGAGCGTCTCTCGCAGCGCCCAGAGAAGGATGCCGATACGCAGGCGCTTGAAGGCGACCTGTCAGCCAACCTAGGTATGAAGGTTAGTTTGGACCATAAACCGGGTCAGGAAGCGGGGAAGGTGACGTTGCACTATACCACGCTTGACCAGTTGGATGAGATCTGCCGCCTGCTGGGCGGCTCTTAAGGCAGAAGCGTTTCGATCACGGCGTTTAGAAGGATAACGCCTTGACCTGAAACGATTAACCTGTCTTTCTCGCGTGTTGCCATGCCGATGTCTTGCAGGTGATTGACGGCTTTGTCGTCAATTTCATGCCCGGCAATGTCGGCGTAGCGGATGAGGTCAACGCCTTCCTTAAGGCGCAAGCCCATGAGGAGAAACTCGGTCGCCTGTTCGCTACGGCTCAGGGCGGTCCGAGGTTTCTCCGCTTCGCCTTTTGCGACACCGTCGAGCCACCGCTGTGGATTGCTATAAGCAACTGTCGCGAATTTCTGTCCGTCCAGCGTCAGCCGCCCATGTGCGCCGGGGCCGATGCCGATATAGTCCCCATAGCGCCAATAGATCAGGTTGTGACGCGATTGGGCGCCATCCCGGGCGTGGTTTGACACCTCGTACGCGGGCATGCCCATGTCATTGCAGATGTCTTGGGTGAGGGTAAACATATCCGCGCCGAGATCTTCGTCGGGCAGGCCGCGAAGTTTTCCGCGGGCGTAACGGTCGCCAAAGGCGGTGCCTTGTTCGATCGTGAGCTGATAGAGCGAAATATGGTCTATCGTGAGGGATAGAGCCTGTTTCAACTCGGCTTCCCATTCCGTGGCGGATTGGTCTTGCCGCCCATAGATTAGATCGAAGCTCACACGGTCAAAGGTATTGCGGGCGATGTCGAAGGCGGTCATCGCTTCTTTCGCCGTATGCAGACGGCCCAAACGTTTGAGATCCGCATCGTTCAGTGCCTGAATGCCCATGGAAACGCGTGATACACCGGCTTGCCGATAGGCGGCGAAGCGGCCCGCTTCGACCGAGCCGGGATTGGCTTCGAGGGTGATTTCCAGATCGTTCGCCGTGGGCCAGTGGCCCCGGATGGCGCTGATGATGTCTGCGACGACATCGGGGTCCATCAAACTGGGCGTGCCGCCGCCGAAAAAGACCGCATTGAGCACGCGCCCCGGTGTCTCATCCGCAGCGCGCTGAAGTTCAGCGAGATAGGCATCGCGCCAAGCGGCTTGGTCGATCCGGCGGCTAACGTGGCTGTTAAAGTCGCAATAGGGACATTTCGCCTCGCAAAATGGCCAATGGATATAGAGGCCGAAGCCGCCCTGTTGCCAATCTTCAGCCAAAACAGCCCGCAATCAGTTTCGCAAAGGCATCCGCGCGGTGGCTGATGCTATTTTTCTGCTCGGCGTCCATTTCGGCAAAGGTGACCTCATGACCGTCAGGTTGGAACATCGGGTCATAGCCGTGACCCTGTTCGCCGCGCATCGGCCAAACCAGCGTGCCGTTCACCTTGCCCGCGAAAACCTCATCATGGCCGTCGGGCCATGCCAGCACCAGCGTCGCGCAGAAACGGGCGCGGCGGGGGTGTGGTGCGTTCTTCTCTTCCAGCAGATTGCGCGTCTTGGTCATGGCCATGACGAAGTCGCGGCCATTCTCCGTTTCGGCCCAATCCGCGGTATAGACGCCGGGCGCATTGTTAAGCGCTTCGACTTCGATGCCGGAATCGTCGGCCAATGCGGGCAGGCCGGTCGCCTTGGCGGCGGCATGCGCCTTGATCCGGGCGTTGCCGACGAAGGTCGTCTCGGTCTCTTCCGGCTCGGGCAGGTTCATCTCTGCCGCGCCGACCACCTCAACCCCGTGGGGGGCGAAGAGCTGGCGCATCTCTGCCAGTTTGCCGGCGTTATGGGTGGCGATCAGAATGTGATTCTCGGTGAACTTGCGGGTCATGCGGTGACCGATTTTTGGATGGTGGCCAGTTCGCCGACGCCTTTCTCGGCCAGGTCCATCAGTTGGTTCATCTGGTCGCGGGTATAGGTTGAGCCTTCGGCGCTCATCTGCACTTCGATCAGCTTGCCGGATCCGGTCATGATAAAGTTGCCATCGACGCCCGCCTCTGAATCCTCGGGGTAGTCGAGGTCGAGCACTGGCTGGCCTGCGTAGATGCCGCAGCTTACCGCCGCGACCGGATCGACCAGCGGGTCAGAGACGACATCGCCCGCTTTCATCAGCTTGTTCACGGCGAGACGCAGGGCAATCCAACCGCCGGTGATGGACGCGCAGCGGGTGCCGCCATCGGCTTGCAGCACGTCACAATCGACGGTGATCTGTCGCTCGCCCAAGGCGGAGCGGTCGACCCCGGCACGCAGGGCGCGGCCGATTAGGCGCTGGATCTCGACCGTGCGACCGCCTTGTTTGCCGGTGGCGGCTTCGCGACGCATCCGTGTGTTGGTGGCGCGGGGCAGCATGCCGTATTCGGCGGTGACCCAGCCCAGACCGGAGCCTTTGATGAAGGGCGGCACGCGGTCTTCGATGGTTGCGGTGCAGAGCACATGGGTATCGCCCATCTTGATCAGGGCCGACCCTTCGGCATGTTTGGTGAAACCTGTCTCGATCGAGACGGCGCGCATTTCATCGAGTTTCCGGCCAGAGGGACGCATGACATATCCTTTTTGATGTTGCCCGGGGATACCGCCCCACAAGGCTTTGATGCAACCCCGATTGACGTTTGCCCGGCTTGTACCTTTATTAGACAAGAGAGCGAGCACCGATGAAAAACACGCCTGAATTGCTGAAAGACATGAATGACCGATCCCGCGAAGTGTTTCGCCGGGTGGTCGAAGGCTATCTGGAAAGTGGCGATCCGGTGGGGTCGCGCACGCTGACGCGGGACTTCAGCGAAAAGGTCTCGGCGGCGACGATCCGCAATGTGATGCAGGATCTCGAATATATGGGTCTGCTGGACAGCCCCCATGTCTCAGCGGGGCGCATTCCGACGCAATTGGGGCTGCGGATGTTCGTCGATGGGATGATCGAGATCGGCGATCCGACGGAGCTTGACCGGGAGAAGATCGACGCGACATTGGGGAATAATTCCTCCGATGTCGGCGGGCTGTTGGACCGGATCGGATCGGCCCTGTCGGGCGTCACGCATGGTGCCTCACTCGTGTTGACGCCGAAGCATGAAGCGCCGATCAAACATATCGAATTCGTCTCTTTATCGCTTGATAGAGCCTTGGTGGTGCTTGTTTTCTCCGACGGCCATGTTGAGAACCGGCTGTTCACGCCGCCACCCGGGCAGACCCCAAGTTCGATGCGCGAGGCGGCAAATTTCTTGAATGCTTTCGTCGAAGGCAAAACCCTTAGCGAGTTGCAGCGCAGCATCAAGCAGGAGATCGCCAAGCGTCGGCAGGAGATCGACGTGCTGGCGCAGCAGCTTGTTGAGAGCGGTGCGGTGCTGTGGGACGCGGAAGGGGAGCATTCCGAGCGTTTGATCGTGCGCGGCCGGTCGAATCTGCTGGGCGGAGAGGCGGAGGCCGAAGACCTTGACCGTATCCGTAGCCTTTTCGACGATCTTGAGCGCAAGCGGGACATCGCCGAATTCCTCGAACTGGCCGAAGATGGGGACGGTGTGCGCATTTTTATCGGCTCGGAAAACAAACTTTTCTCACTTTCGGGTTCCTCTCTGGTCGTTTCCCCTTATATGAACGCTGATCGTAAGGTGATCGGCGCCGTGGGTGTCATTGGCCCGACACGCTTAAATTATGGACGTATCGTGCCGATTGTGAACTACACGGCACAACTGGTGGGAAAGCTGATTTCCGACCGGAACTAGAGGTGGAACATGGCAGAGCCGAAAGAAAACGACTTTTTGGACGAGATCGACAGCGCCGAAGCTGAAGAATACGCCGAAGACATGGCCGAGATCGACGAAGAAGCCCTTGCGGTAGAGGAACTGCGCGCCGAGCGTGATCAGTACCGCGACCGTTTCATGCGCGCGCTCGCCGATGCCGAGAATGCGCGCAAACGCTCCGACAAGGACCGTCGCGAGGCCGAGAACTATGGCGGCTCCAAGCTGGCCCGTGACATGCTGCCTGTTTATGACAACATGAAACGCGCGCTGGAAACCACCACCGATGAGCAGAAAGAGGCCTTTGGCCCGCTGCTGGAAGGTGTGGAACTGACGATGCGCGAGCTGCTGAACGTCTTCAAAAAGCACGGCATCGAAGTGATCGCGCCCGAGGTTGGCGACAAGTTCGACCCCAAGCATCACGAAGCGATGTTCGAAGCGCCCGTGCCCGGCACCGTGGCGGGCGAGATCATTCAGGTCGCCGCCGAAGGCTTCATGCTGCACGACCGTCTGCTTCGCCCGGCGCAGGTTGGCGTGTCTTCGACGCCCGCGAGCTAAGCGTCCAATCAGTCACTTTCGAAAGAGGCGGTCAGGAAGTGGCCGCCTCTTTCAGTTTGTAGATCAGTTCCAGCGCCTCGCGCGGGGAGAGCTCATCGGGGATCACCTCGCGTAGTTTGTCCTCGACCGGCGAGGATTTCACCGGCTGCGGCGCAGGCGTGGGGCTGACGGTAAAGAGCGGCAGATCGTCGATCAGTGTCTTTTGTGTGGCCCCGCCTTCGCGTTCGCCTTTCTCCAATGCCTCCAGCACCACGCGGGCCCGTGCGATCACCGGGGCGGGCAGGCCGGCCAGCTGCGCCACCTGCACGCCATAAGAGCGGTCCGCGGCCCCCTTGCGCACTTCGTGCAGGAAGACGACCTCGCCCTCCCATTCCTTGACTGCCACCGTGGCATTGTCGACCCCCGGCAGCTTGCCGGCCAGTGCCGTCATCTCGTGATAATGGGTCGCGAAAAGTGCCCGGGTCCGATTCACGTCGTGCAGATGTTCCAACGTGGCCCAAGCGATCGAGAGGCCATCGTAGGTGGCCGTGCCGCGCCCGATCTCGTCGAGGATCACCAGTGCGCGGTCGTCGGCCTGGTTCAGGATCGCGGCGGTTTCGACCATTTCCACCATGAAGGTCGAGCGGCCCCGCGCCAGATCGTCCGAGGCACCGACGCGGCTGAAGAGCTGGCTAACAACGCCAATATGCGCCGAACTCGCGGGCACGAAACTGCCCATCTGCGCCATCAGGGCGATCAGCGCGTTCTGGCGCAGGAAGGTCGATTTACCCGCCATGTTCGGGCCGGTGAGCAGCCAGATGTTGGCGGCCTCGGCCTCGGCACTCAAGTCACAGTCATTTGCGATGAAAGGCTCGCCCGATTGCTGGGTCAGAGCGCGTTCCACGACCGGATGCCGCCCACCTTGGATGTCAAAGGCGCGGGACATATCCACGCGGGGGCGGGTCCAATTCTCACTCCGGGCGAGGTTTGCTAGACCTGTGGCCAGATCGACTTCGGCCAGCCCGGCAGAGGCTTGGCCGATCTCTGCGGCATGCTCTAGAATAGCACTCCGAAGACTTTCGTAGAGCCGCTTTTCGATCTCCTGCGCGTGGTTGCCTGCATTGAGAATTTTCGTCTCCAACTCAGACAGTTCGACAGTGGTAAAGCGCACTTGGTTCGCCGTGGTTTGCCGGTGGATAAAGGTCTCTGACAGCGGCGGGTTCAGCATCTTTTCGGCATGGGTCGCGGTGCATTCGACGAAGTATCCCAGCACATTGTTGTGCTTGATTTTCAGCGACGAAATCCCCGTATCAGAGACGAACTGCTGCTGCATACCGGCAATCACGCTGCGGCCTTCGTCGCGCAGCTCTCGCGCGGCGTCGAGGTCGGCGTCATGGCCGGGGGCGATGAAACCGCCGTCGCGCACCATCAGCGGGGGCTCGGCCACCAGCGCGTGATCCAACAGGTCGATAAGCTCCCCATGGCCCTGCAACCCTTCGGCGGCTTCGCGAAGCAGGTCGGGCAGATCCTGTTGTGCCAGGCTTTGGTGCAAAGCCTCGGCTTCGATCAACCCATTGCGGATCGCGGCAAGGTCGCGCGGTCCGCCCCGGTCGAGCGAGAGGCGTGACAGCGCCCGGTCGAGGTCTGGCACATTGCGCAGACGTTGGCGAATGTCCTCGGCAACGCGGGCGTTGTCATAGGCAAAGCTGACCGCATCGGCGCGGGAGGTCACCACGTCGACAACGCGCGAGGGGCTTGAGATCCGCCGCTCCAACAGGCGCGCGCCCCCGGCGGTGACGGTATTGTCCATGATCGACAGCAAAGACCCGGCGCGGCCACCATTTAGGGAGTGGGTGAGTTCCAGATTGCGCCGGGTTGCCGCGTCAATCTGAACGGTGCGGGCCTCTGCCTCTTTCTGGGGCGGGCGGAGCAGGGGCAGCTTGCCGCGTTGAGTGATAGTGAGGTATTCTATTACAGCTCCCATGGCCGAGACTTCGGCGCGGGTGAAGCTGCCGAAAGCCTCTAGCGTGGCGATATCAAACAGGTCGCAGACCCGTTTTTCCGCACTGGTGCTGTCAAAGGCCGAACGGGCCAGACCCGTCAGTGCGATCCCGAAATCAGAGACGACATCGTGCAATTCCGTCTCTTTCGCCTCTGAGACGATCAGTTCCGATGGTGACAGCCGCGCCAATTCCGGCCCCAGCCGGACTTGGGCCAACGGCATCACGTGAAACGCACCGGTCGAGATATCGACCCAAGCCATCGCGCAGGCATCGCGCACCTCGGCAAAGGCGGCGAGGTAATTGTGCCGCCGCGCTTCCAACAGGCTTTCCTCGGTCAGCGTGCCGGGGGTGACCAGCCGCACCACGTCGCGTTTTACCACCGCCTTGTAGCCGCGTTTCTTCGCCTCTGCGGGGCTTTCCATCTGCTCGCAGACCGCCACGCGAAACCCCTTGCGGATCAGCGTCAACAGGTAACCTTCGGCGGCATGCACCGGCACGCCGCACATGGCGATATCCTTGCCCTGATGCTTGCCGCGTTTGGTGAGTGCGATATCCAACGCCTCTGCCGCGGCGATGGCATCGTCAAAGAACATCTCGTAAAAATCGCCCATGCGGTAGAACAGCAACGCGTCCTGATGGTCCGCTTTAAGCTCGAGATATTGCGCCATCATTGGCGTTACTTTTTCTGTCTGCACGGCTGCCCCCTGTTGCCGCGCGGACCCTACAAAACCCCCCGGCGCAGCGAAAGGGGGGGCGGGGCCTTGGGCGGTCTTTGTCATGCGATTTGCACTGACGCGGGGCTTGCGTTGTGCTGAAGTCGGATCGTGGCTAAGAAGATCCCAAAGCAGAAGAAGGGTAATGTCGTGACGAGAAAGAACCGTATCACCTCTGAAGAGGCGCTTGCCTTTCACCTCGAACCGACCCCCGGCAAGTTCGAGATCTCGGCCACCGTGCCGATGACCACGCAGCGCGACCTGAGCCTTGCCTATTCCCCCGGTGTGGCCGTGCCTTGCGAGGCCATCGCCGAGAGCCCCGAGACAGCCTATGACTACACCAACAAGGGCAATCTGGTCGCCGTGATCTCGAACGGGACGGCGGTGTTGGGGCTTGGCAATCTCGGCGCGCTGGCCTCCAAACCGGTGATGGAAGGCAAGGCGGTTCTGTTCAAGCGTTTCGCGGATGTGAACTCCATCGACATCGAGCTTGATACCGAGGACACCGAGGCCTTCATCAACGCCTGCAAGCTGATGGGGCCGACCTTCGGCGGCATCAACCTCGAAGACATCAAGGCGCCCGAGTGTTTCATCATCGAGCAGCGCTTGAAGGAAGAGATGGACATCCCCGTCTTTCACGATGACCAGCACGGCACGGCGGTGATCTGCGCCGCGGGTCTGATCAACGCGTTGCATCTTTCGGGCAAGAAGATCGAAGACGTGCGCATCGTGCTCAACGGCGCGGGGGCTGCGGGCATCGCCTGTCTGGAACTGCTCAAGGCGATGGGCGCGAAACACGACAACTGCATCATGTGCGACACCAAAGGTGTGATCTATCAGGGCCGCACCGAGGGCATGAACCAGTGGAAATCGGCCCATGCCGCCAATACAGAGCTGCGCACGCTCGAAGAGGCGATGCAGGGCGCGGATGTCTTCCTTGGCGTCTCGGTCAAAGGGGCGGTGACGCCCGCGATGGTGGCCTCCATGGCCGACAACCCGGTGATCTTTGCCATGGCCAACCCGGACCCGGAGATCACGCCGGAAGAGGCCCATGAGGTCCGCATGGACGCCATCGTCGCCACCGGACGCTCGGATTACCCGAACCAAGTCAACAACGTGCTGGGCTTTCCCTATCTTTTCCGTGGCGCGCTCGACATCCACGCGCGGGCCATCAACGACGAGATGAAGATCGCCTGCGCCCATGCGCTGGCGCAACTGGCGCGCGAGGACGTGCCGGACGAGGTGGCGCTGGCCTATGGCCGCACGCTGAGCTTTGGTCGCGACTACATCATTCCCACGCCATTCGACCCACGCCTCATCCACCGCATTCCGCCCGCCGTGGCCAAGGCAGGAATGGACACCGGGGCCGCGCGGCGGCCGATCATCGACATGGACGCCTATGAGGTCGGGCTGAAATCGCGGATGGACCCGACGGCGAGCATCTTGCGCGGCATCAACGCCCGCGCCCGGGCCAATCAGGCCCGGATGATCTTTGCCGAGGGGGACGATCCCAAGGTGCTGCGCGCGGCGGTCATGTACCAGCGCGCGGGCTTGGGCAAGGCGCTGGTCGTGGGCCGCGAGGACGACGTGCGCGCCAAGCTCGAAGAAGCGGGCATGGCCGACGCGGTGCGTGAGTTGGAGGTGGTGAACGCCGCCAACACCCAGCATCTGGCGACCTACAAAGACTTTCTTTATGGCCGGTTGCAGCGCAAAGGTTTCGATCGCAAGGACATCCACCGCCTCGCCTCGCGCGACCGCCATGTCTTTGCGGCGTTGATGCTGGCGCATGGTCATGGCGACGGTTTGGTGACCGGGGCCACCCGCAAGTCCGCACATGTCTTGGAGCGGCTCAACCACGTCTTCGATGCCAATGCCGAGGCCGGGGCCGCGGGCATCACGGCCCTGCTGCACAAGGGGCGCATCGTCTTTATCGCCGATACCTTGGTGCATGAATGGCCCGATGAGAACGATCTGGCCAATATCGCCGAAAGCGGCGCGCGCGTGGCGCGGCATCTGGGGCTGGAGCCTCGGGTCGCCTTCGTCAGCTTCTCGACCTTCGGCTACCCTGTCTCGGAGCGCGCCGAAAAGATGCACCTCGCGCCCGAGGTGTTGGACCAGCGCGGGGTGGATTTCGAATATGAGGGTGAGATGACCGTCGACGTGGCGCTGAACGCGGCCAGTCAGGCGAATTACCCGTTCTCGCGGCTGACGGGGCCTGCGAACATCCTCGTGGTGCCGGCGCGGCACTCGGCCAGCATCTCGGTCAAGCTGATGCAGGAGATGGCGGGGGCGACGGTGATCGGGCCGATCCTTACGGGCTTCGATAAGTCGATCCAGATCTGCTCTTCCACCTCGACGGCGAATGACATCCTTAACATGGCCATTCTCGCGGCCTGTAAGGTGGGCTGATGATCTGGAATCTCGGCTCTATCAACGCGGATAACTTCTATCTGCTGCCCCATCTGCCGGGACCGGGAGAGACCATTTCAGCCCGGAATTTCCGGCAGGGGCTGGGCGGCAAGGGGGCCAATATGTCGGTCGCCGCCGCCCGGGCCGGGACGCGGGTGATGCATGTCGGCGCATTGGGCGCCGATGGCGGTTGGGCGCTGGAACGGCTTTTGGAATACGGGGTCGAAACGGCGCATATCACCTTGATGGAGGGCGTGACCGGTCACGCCAACATCGCCGTCGATCTGGAGGGGGAGAACAATATCGTCATCTTCCCCGGCACCAATCACGAGATCACCGACGAGATGATCGGTGCCGCGCTGAGCGAGGCTTCCTCGGGCGATTGGCTTTTGATGCAGAACGAAACCAACGGGCAGCGGTTCGCGGCGCGAACGGCGAAAACTCTGGGCCTGCGACTGGCCTATGCCGCCGCCCCTTTCGATGCGGATGCGGTGACGGCGATCCTCGAACAGATCGACCTATTGGTGCTGAACGAGGTCGAAGCGGCGCAGTTGCGGGCCGCGACGGGGGGCGAGTTGCGGCAACTGCCGATCGACGACATCGTGGTGACGCTGGGGGCGGGGGGCTGTGAATGGGTCTCTAACAAGGCACATCTGGTCGAAAGCTTCCCCGCCTATCAGGTCGAGGCGGTGGATACGACCGGCGCGGGCGATACTTTTACCGGCTATCTGCTGGCCGGGTTGGACCGGGGGATGACCATGCCGCAGGCGATTGATCTGGCCATGCGCGCGGGGGCCTTGATGGTCACGCGTCATGGCACGGCAGATGTGATCCCCGATCTGAAAGAGATCCGGGATCACGATTTTCGCAGTTAATCTACCGGGGCGCGGTTACTTCACGAAGGGGGCCGCGCTGCCCCAAAGCTGTTCCACGCGGGCGTCACGGCCACAGCCCTTGCGGTAGCGTTTGTAGGCGACCGATTTTTTCACAGCCACGCCGACACTGCTGAACGCCAGCCGGTCGCTGCTTTTGTAGTAGTCCTGATGATAATCATCAGCCGGGTAAAAGGGCGCATCGCCAAGGATCGGCGTCACGACCTCGGTGCCGAGGGCGGCCTGCGCTTCGGCCTTGGCAGCCTCTGCCGCGCTTTTCTGGGCGGGGCTGCCCGCGAAGATCGCCGTGCGGTAGCTTTCCCCCCGGTCACAGAATTGCCCGCCCGCATCTGTGGGGTCAATCGAGCGGAAGAAGAGATCAAGCAGTGTCTTGCGGGTGACGACATCCGGGTCGAATTGGATCTGCACCGCTTCGTAATGGCCGGTGTTGCCGCCGGTGACTTCTTTGTAGGTCGGGTTCTTGGTGCGGCCCCCGGCAAAGCCCGAGATGGCCTCTTTCACGCCTTTGACGGATTCAAAATCGGCTTCGACGCACCAGAAGCAGCCGCCCGCCACGGTCAGCACCTCGGTCTCCGCCGCTGCCGCAGGTCGGTTCTGCGCGGCGAGGCCCAGAGTGATCGCAAGGGTCAGAATGGCGGGTTTGAACATTGATTTTTGGAACATATCGGTCCTCCTCAGGCCTAGGGTTGCCGCTGGGACGGAGATAGCGCAAGGCCGGGGCGGGGAAAGTCACGCTCTGGTGAAGGCAATTTACCACTTGGCGCGCGGGCGCGTTCTTTCTAGCGTTCCGGGTTCAACGGCAATGGGAGAAGCCTTTCATGCGTATTGCGATGTGGTCGGGGCCGCGCAACCTCAGCACTGCGATGATGTATAGTTTCGGAGCGCGCGCGGATTTCACCGCGATGGATGAGCCGTTCTACGCGGCTTATCTCAAGGCGACGGGGCTGGATCATCCAATGCGCGACGCGGTACTGGCGGCGCAGGAGCAAGACCCCGCGCGGGTGCCTCTTGGCTTTGTCCAAAACGGCACCCGGCATCTCTATATGAAACATATGGCGCAGCATATGATCGACGGGTTCCCGCTTGACTGGGCCGAGGACTGCGTGAACATCCACCTGATCCGCCATCCGGCACGGGTGATCGCAAGCTATGCGGAGAAGCGCGAAGCACCCCGTTTGGCGGATATCGGGTTTGACCGGCAACTCATGCTCTTCGAGCGGTTGGGCGGACTTGTCATCGACAGCGGCGATATCCGCGCGGACCCGGAGGGGATGCTGCGCAGGCTTTGCGCCGCCATCGACTTGCCCTTTGATCCTGCGATGCTGCATTGGCCCGCCGGGCCGCGGGCGGAGGATGGCGTTTGGGCGCCGCATTGGTATGGGGCGATCCATCGCAGCACCGGTTTCGCGGGGCCGGAGGGGGAACTGCCCGAGCTTAAAGGAGCAGAGGCGGAAGTTCTGGAGGCCGCCATGCCCTACTATGAGCGGCTGTTTGCGGAACGTCTAAAAAATTCCTGAAGACCGCGAAACTATTTCGCGGGGCGGTCGTGACTACGGTGCTATTTCAAACGGAGGGAAAACCAGATGAAAAAATTTGCAAGCACCGCAATCGCCCTGTCCATGATCGCCGGTGGCGCATGGGCGGATGCCCATGCCATGGCCATGGTCGAAGCCTCGGGTCAGGATGTATCGAATGGCGTCGTCACTGCCGACAAGGTGATGGCGGGCGAGAATGGCTGGCTGGTTGTGCACCGCACCGACGCCGACATGAAGCCCGGCCCCGTGGTCGGCTACGCCCCGCTGCGCGCGGGCGAGAACATGGATGTCGTCGCGATCCTGCAAGAGGACGTGGCTTCGGGCGACATGCTGATGTTGATGGTTCATTCCGAAGATGGTGGCATGAAAACCGGGGTGTTCGAATATACGTTGGGCGCCAAGGAAGACGGGCCGATCAAACCGAATGGGGAGCTGGTGATGACGGTTGTCACTGCCGATTGACCCGGTAGGTGGCTCAGAGAAAGGCCCGGGCGGTAGCGTCCGGGCCTTTTGCGTTTCTGTTTGGGGCTGGCCGCCGGGGGCGCTGCCCCCGGACCCCCGTGGTATTTAAGAAAGGATGAAGGGGGATTGGGGTCCCGTGCTTCAGCCTTTGCTGCGTTTGTCGCGGGCGGCGAGGAGTTTGAGGCGCAGGGCGTTCAGTTGGATGAAGCCTGCGGCGTCTTTCTGGTCGTAGGCGCCGGCGTCGTCCTCGAAGGTCACATGGGCCTCGGAATAGAGGCTGTGATCGGACCAGCGGCCGACGGTGCGGACATGGCCTTTGTAGAGCTTCAGGCGCACGGTGCCGGTGACATGGGTTTGGCTCGCGTCGATGGCGGCTTGCAGCATGGTCCGTTCGGGGCTGTACCAGAAGCCGTTGTAGATAAGCTCGGCGTATTTCGGCATCAGCTCGTCCTTGAGGTGCATGGCGCCGCGGTCGAGGGTGATGGATTCGATACCGCGGTGGGCCTCAAGCAGCAGGGTGCCGCCGGGGGTCTCATAGATGCCGCGGGATTTCATGCCGACGAAACGGCCTTCGACCAGATCGAGGCGGCCACAGCCGTGTTTGCCGCCAAGTTCGTTCAGTTTGGTGAGGATCGTGGCGGGGGACATGGCTTCGCCGTTGATGCTGACCGCATCGCCGCGCTCGAAGCCGATTTCGACGTATTCGGGCGTGTCGGGGGCATCCTCTGGGTTCACGGTGCGCTGGTAGACGTAGTCGGGCGCGTCGACCGCCGGATCTTCGAGCACTTTGCCTTCGGAAGAGGTGTGCAGCAGGTTGGCATCGACCGAGAAGGGCGCTTCGCCGCGCTTGTCTTTGGCGATTGGGATCTGGTTCTGCTCGGCGAAGGCCAGAAGTTTGGTGCGGCTCGACAGGTCCCATTCGCGCCAGGGGGCGATGACCTTGATGTCGGGGTTCAGCGCATAGGCGGCGAGTTCAAACCGGACCTGATCGTTGCCCTTGCCGGTGGCGCCGTGGGCGACGGCATCGGCGCCGGTTTCTTCGGCGATCTCGACCAGACGCTTGGAGATCAGCGGGCGGGCGATGGAGGTGCCCAGAAGGTAGAGACCTTCATAGACCGCATTGGCGCGGAACATTGGGAAGACGAAGTCGCGGACGAATTCCTCGCGCACGTCTTCGATGTAGATGTTCTCAGGCGCGATGCCCATCATCTCGGCCTTTTTGCGGGCCGGTTCCAGCTCTTCGCCTTGGCCGAGATCGGCGGTGAAGGTCACCACCTCGCAGCCATATTCGGTTTGCAGCCATTTCAGGATGATCGAGGTATCGAGGCCGCCGGAATAGGCAAGCACGACTTTCTTGGGCGCGGACATGACGGGTTTCCTTTCAAGTTCGCCCTGCGAGGTAGCGGTTTTCGCGGGCGCGGGCAAGATTGAAGCCCGCGTTGACCTATGCTGGCTGCGCGCCTATCGACGAATGGCAGCAAGGAGAGCACAGATGGCGGATGAATTTGCACGAAAAGCACAGGCGGCGGCAGAAGCGCTGCGGGCATTGTTCCCGGCGACACCGCTTTTGCGCAATGAGCATCTGTCGGAGCGGTTTGGCGCGGATATCTGGTTGAAGCGCGAGGATCTGAGCCCGGTGCGCTCCTACAAGCTGCGCGGGGCCTTCAATGCGATGCGTAAGGTGATCCCGGGGCAGGGGGTTTTCGTCTGTGCCTCTGCCGGGAACCATGCGCAGGGGGTGGCTTTTGCCTGTAGTCATTTCGGGGTGCGCGGCGTGATCTTCATGCCGGTGACGACGCCGCAGCAGAAGGTGCAGAAGACCCGCATGTTCGGCGGTGAGAATGTCGAGATCCGGTTGGTGGGGGATTATTTTGACGCCACGCTGGCCGCAGCGCAGGATTTCTGTCGGGAGGAGGGGGCGCATTTTCTGTCGCCTTTCGATGATGACGATGTGATCGAGGGGCAGGCGTCGGTCGCGGTGGAGATTGCCGCGCAGTTGGGCCGGGTGCCGGACCGGGTGATCTTGCCGGTGGGCGGCGGCGGGCTGTCTTCGGGGGTAGTAAGTTATTTTGGTGAGGCTTGCGATTATACATTCGTCGAACCCGCCGGTGCGCCGAGCCTTGCGCGGGCGTTGGAAGCCGGGGCGCCGGTTGATGTCTCTCCGATCGATAACTTTGTCGATGGTGCTGCGGTGGCCAAGATCGGTGCGCGGACTTTCGAGCGTTTGCGCGGGGTGAACCCGGCGGATGTGGTGCATCTGCCTGAGGACCGGATCTGCGTGACGATCAATGAGATGTTGAATGTCGAAGGCATCGTGTTGGAACCGGCAGGCGCGCTATCGATCGATGCGCTGGGCGAGGTGGCCGATCAGATCGCGGGCAAGACGGTGGTTTGCGTGGCCTCGGGGGGTAATTTCGATTTCGAGCGTTTGCCGGAGGTCAAAGAGCGGGCGCAGCGCTATTCGGGTGTGAAGAAATATTTCATCCTGCGCATGCCGCAGCGGCCCGGGGCGTTGAAGGAATTCCTGATGCTGCTGGGGCCGGAGGATGACATCTGCCGTTTCGAGTATTTGAAAAAATCGGCGCGGAACTTTGGTTCGGTCCTGATCGGGATCGAGACGCGGCGGCCGGAGAATTTCAAACCGTTTCTTGAGCAATTGGGGCAATCCGGCTTTACCTATACGGATATCACCAACGACGAAACCTTGGCGCAGTTCGTTCTGTAGCAGCGGAAGGCCGGAGGGATTCACCTTCTGGTAAGGATTGGCGGGTTAACTCGACAGGGTCTGTCAGGATCGTGTCGCATGAAATTGGATATCCCCAGCCTTTCCGAAGCAGTGGCGACGCCTGCTGTGGCGCCTTTGGTTTTGGTGGTCGAGGGGGATGAGACCCGGCGGGCCTGTCTTTCGACGGCGTTGAAGGGATGGGGATATGAGGTGGTTTCTGCCGCCTCGGAAGCCGAGGCGCCGGCCCTTTGCACGCAGCGGGGGCCTGATATCGTGCTTTGCAGTGGGGCGATATCGGGGCTCGATTTTTGTCGGGCTTTCCGGGAGCTCTCGGAAGCGCGCAGTTATCTCATTCTGTTGGTCGATAGTCAGGAGGGGGTGGTGGACTGCGCTCTTGATGCGGGGGCTGATGATGTTTTGATACGGCCCGCCGGTCTGCCGGAGCTACGCGCGCGTCTTATGGCGGGGGCGCGTTTTCTGGCCATGCAGCGGGAGTTGACGCAGAAAAACCAGCTGATCACCGAGACTTTGGATATTCTGCGGCAGGTGCATGCGCGGATCGACAAGGATTTGGTCGAGGCGAAGAAATTTCAGCAATCGCTGCTTCGCGAGCGTTATCGTGCCATGGAGGGGGGCAATCTGTCGATGATGCTGCGCTCTGCCGGGCATGTTGGCGGGGATTTGGTCGGGTATTTCCCGGTGCGGCCGGGGGTCGTTGGGCTGTTTGGCTTGGATGTGTCTGGGCATGGGATCAGTTCGGCCCTGATGACGGCGCGGCTGGCGGGGTATCTGTCGGCGGCCACGCCGGATCAGAACCTTGCCCTCACGCTTTCGCCCGGGGGGACCTACGCGGCGCGTCCACCGGGTGAAGTGGTTGCGGAACTGAACGATCTTGTTCTTCATGAGATGGAGACGGAGCATTATTTCACCCTGATGCTGGCCATTGCGGATCTCACGACTGGGGAGGTCACTGTCGCGCAGGCGGGGCATCCGCATCCGGCCTTGCTGCGCTCGGATGGGCGGGTCGAACAATCGGGCACCGGGGGGTTTCCTGTCGGGCTGCTTTCTGGGGTGGGGTTCGAGGACTATAAACTTCAGATGGCGCCGGGGGATCGTTTGTTGATCCTATCTGATGGGGTGACGGAATGCCCCGATCCGGAGGGGGAGATGTTGGGCGAAGAGGGTTTGGCCCGCATGTTGGGCGAATTGCGCCGGTTCAGCGGCCCGGCGCTGCTGAGTGCGCTGGTTTGGAAGTTGTCGGAATTCGCTGATAGCCGCGATTTCCCCGATGATGTCTCGGGGATATTGCTTGAGTATCACGGCAACGCCTAGCCTAGGTGGCGTTGCAGAAACAAACGGTCACCTTCATTGGTGAGGGTTGCCAGCGCTTCGCTGGCCGATAGCACCAGCGTGGCGTGATGCGGCTCTGTCGGGGCGGCGATCTGGCGCACGGGATGGGCGACATAGACGTGGCAGATCTTCTGCGCCCAGAGGTCGTAGTCCTTCATATAGGTAAAGCGGCGGAAGGCTCCCAATCGGCGCGGGCGGGCGATGCGCCAGCCGGTTTCTTCCAGCACCTCGCGGTGCAGCGCTTGAAGCGGGGATTCCCCCGCCTCGATACCGCCGCCGGGCAATTGCACCTCGGTCTCCTCCGCCATTTCCAGCGTCATTAGAAAACGTCGTTGCAGCGGCAGAATGGCATAGACGCCGGGGCGTGGCGTGTAGCGTTGGCCGGGTTGCGGTGTCTCACCTGTACGTCGGATCATATGCTGCCCCTTTTTCCATGGGTTGCTGCGCCTATATAGACGCGGTATGCCAAGCGGCCCCCGATAAGGAAACCCGATGACCCAAGGAACTAAAATCGCGTGGGACGATACCGTTCTGCCCTTTCAGCTTGATGATGTCGACATGCGCGGCCGCGTGGCGCGGCTTGATGGCGTGTTGGAAGGCATCCTGAAACAGCACGACTATCCGCCGCAGGTCGAAGCGCTGGTGGCCGAGATGGCGTTGCTGACCGCATTGATCGGCCAGACGATCAAACTGCGTTGGAAGCTGTCGCTGCAGGTGCAGTCCAAAGGTGCCGTTCGGATGATCGCGACCGATTACTACGGCCCCGAGAAAGAAGGCGAGCCTGCGCGCATCCGCGCCTATGCCAGCTATGATGCGGACCGGCTGACCGATGACGCCCCGTTCGAGCAGGTCGGCGAAGGCTATTTCGCAATCATGATCGACCAAGGTCAAGGCATGACCCCCTATCAGGGCATCACGCCGCTGGCCGGTGGGTCTCTGGCCGCCTGTGCCGAAGCCTATTTCGCCCAATCCGAACAGTTGCCGACCCGCTTTTCCCTGAGCTTTGGCAAATCGTCCGGCCCGGATGAGCCGGAGCATTGGCGCGCGGGTGGCATCATGTTGCAGCATATGCCCAAAGCCTCGCCGTTGGCGGCGTCGGGCGAGGGGAGCGGTGACATTCTCAAGGCCGATGACTTGGTCGAGGGCGATGAGGCCGAGGATTGGAACCGCGTGAACATCCTGCTCGGCACCGTTGAGGATTTGGAGCTGATCGGCCCCAGCGTCCCGCCGACCGATCTGCTGCTGCGATTGTTTCACGAGGAACAACCGCGAGTCTATGACCCCCAACCTGTGCGTTTCGGATGCACCTGTTCCGAAGACCGCGTGCGGCAAAGCCTGTCGATCTACTCGGCCCGCGATATCGAAAAGATGACCACGGACGAAGGTCGGGTCACCGCCGATTGCCAATTCTGCGGCGCACATTACGACCTTGATCCGGCCACGGTCGGTTTCGACGCCAAGGCCTAAGGTGAGCGACCGGTTCCAGTCCTTTCGCGAGGCGCTTGCCCAGACCGGGGTGGAATCCTCTGATTTCGATCTGAACCCAGAGGTTACCCTCCCCGAGGGGCGTGCCCTGCGCCCTGCGGGGGTGCTGGCCCCGGTGGTGGATACCGGTGCGCGGCTGGAGCTGATCCTGACCAAACGGTCTTCGGCGCTGAAACATCACCCCGGGCAGATCGCCTTTCCGGGGGGCAAACAAGACGGCGGCGATGCGGATGTCATCGCCGCCGCCCTGCGCGAAGCCCGCGAAGAGATCGGCCTGCCGAGCGATATCGTGGATGTCTTGGGCGTGCTTCCGGCTCATGAGACGGTCACCGGCTTTAGCGTGACCCCCGTGATCGGCTATGTGACGCGGGATTTCACCGTGGTGCCTGAGCCCGGTGAGGTCGAAGAGGTGTTTCGCGTGCCGCTTGACCATGTGCTCGACCCCAGCAACTACCTTGTGCATTCCCGGCGTTGGCGCGGCCAGCGGCGGTATTATTACGCCGTTCCCTACGGCCCCTATTACATCTGGGGCGCGACCGCGCGTATGTTACGGGCATGGGCGACACGAATGAACCAATGATTCCGACCGGCACGCGCTGGCTACATGACGAAGACGCACAGCGGGTTTGCCGCGTGGTGCAGGAGGGCGGGCATCCTATCTATTTCGTCGGCGGCTGCGTGCGCGATGCGCTGCTTGGCTTGCCGGATAGCGACGTCGATCTCTCCACCGAGGCGATGCCTGAAACGGTGATGGCGCTGGCCAAGGCCGCCGGGGTCAAGGCCGTGCCGACTGGGATCGACCATGGCACGGTGACGTTGGTCTCGGGCGGCAAACCCTTTGAGATCACCACCTTTCGCCGCGATGTAGAGACTGATGGCCGCCGGGCTGTCGTCGCCTTTTCCACCGATATCGCTGATGACGCCCGCCGCCGGGATTTCACGATGAACGCGCTCTATGCCACGCCCGAGGGCCGTGTGGTCGACCCCTTGGGCGGGCTTCCCGACCTGCGCGCGCGCCGGTTGCGTTTCATCGAGGATGCAGGTCAGCGTATCCGCGAAGATTACCTGCGCACCCTGCGCTATTTCCGCTTCATGGCGTGGTATGGTGACCCTGAAGTGGGGCCAGAGCCGGATGCGCTCGATGCCATCGCGTCGAATTTGGATGGGCTCGAGACGCTCTCGGCGGAACGTGTGGGGCAGGAGTTCAAAAAACTCCTCCGCGCGCCTGATCCTGCCCCCGCACTGGCTCTGATGCGGCAAACCGGTGCTTTGCCCGTGCTTTTGCCGGGGAGTAATGACCGTTGGATCTCCATGCTGGTCCATTTCGAACAGGGGCTTGGCCTTGATCCCGATTGGCTGGTGCGTCTGGCCGCGCTGGGCGGGGAGGGTTTGACCGACCGTCTGCGGCTGAGCAAAGCAGAGGTCAAACATCTCACCCTGCTGCAAGAGCAGGGCTTCGCAGGGCCGCCATTGCCTGAGCTTGCCTATCGTCATGGGGCAGGGGTGGCCATTGGGGTGGCTTTGCTGCGGGGCTGTATGGCGGAACAGATGCCCGAAACCGGCATGTTAGAGACGATAAAAGCCGCCGCGGCGGCCCGTTTCCCGGTAACGGCCAAAGACCTGATGCCCGCATTCAAAGGCCCGGCCTTGGGCCAAGAGCTTGCCCGGCTTGAACAGCTTTGGATCAACTCCGGCTTCACCTTGACCCGGGCGGACCTATTGGCCCGGCGCAGCTAGGTCGACATCGCGGTGAAATTCGTCTATCCGAAGCGCATTACAAGGGAGATGGGCGAAATGTACCGCGGGATCTGGTTCAGCTAAGCTGGCATAACCATTGCCCCTTTGCGGCTCTGCTCTTGGGCAGCGCCGAAGATTTTGCACGTCTATTTTTCAAGGTCTCCCCATGTTCCGCTTTTTTGAAAACCTCGTCGATCCCTATGTCTCCTATCGCGAGAAGGACGTGCCGCCCCAAGGGCTCTGGCCCTTCCTGCGGGACTATGCGCAGCCGTTCAAAAAGGTATTCGCCCTCGCCGGGCTGATGGCGATCCTCGTCGCCGCGATTGAGGTTGGCCTGATCTACTACATGGGCCGCATCGTCGATCTGCTGGGCAGCGATCCCGCGCGGATGTGGGCGGACCATGGGACCGAGTTGATCCTCGTAGCGCTGGCTGTGTTGTTGCTGCGGCCCATGGTGCAGGCGGTCGATGTGATGCTTCTGAACAATGCCATCTTGCCGAACTTCGGGACGTTGATCCGTTGGCGGGCGCATCGTCATGTCTTGCGGCAATCCGTGGGCTGGTTCGAGAATGACTTCGCCGGGCGTATTGCCAACCGGATCATGCAAACGCCACCGGCAGCGGGGGAGGTGGTCTTTCAGGTCTTCGATGCGATTTCTTACTCGTTGGCCTATATGATCGGCGCGGCGATCCTGCTCTCTACCTCGGATATCCGTTTATTAGTGCCGCTTTTGGGGTGGTTCATCCTCTATGGCGGCTTGGTGGCTTGGACGATCAAACGGGTCGGCCCTGCGTCCAAAGCGGCGTCGGACGCGCGGTCGCAGGTGACGGGGCGTGTGGTGGATGCCTATACCAATATCCATTCGGTCAAGATGTTCGCGCATCATGATCTGGAGGTCGATTTCGCGGGTGAAGCCATCGAAGAGGCGCGGCGCACGTTTCAAGGTGAGATGCGTATTTTCACCATCATGGATGTGGTCCTGACCCTTCTCAACGGCATGTTGATCGTGGGCGTCGTCGGCTGGGCCTTGGTGTTGTGGATGGGCGCGGAGGCAAGCGTCGGTGTTGTCGCCGCTGCCGCCGCGCTGGCGCTGCGGCTTAACTCCATGACCGGTTGGATCATGTGGGCGCTGTCGAGCTTTTTCCGCGAATTAGGTGTCGTCGCCGAAGGGATGGAGACCATTGCCCAGCCCCTCGCCCTCACCGACCGCCGCGATGCGCCGCCGCTGAAACTCACCGAAGGGCGGATCGAAATGGCGGGGCTGAGCCATCACTACGGGCGCGACAGCGGCGGGGTTCAGGACATCAATATCACCGTGCAGCCGGGCGAGAGGATTGGCCTTGTGGGCCGCTCAGGTGCCGGGAAATCGACCCTCGTAAAGCTGATACTGCGGTTCTACGACGCCGAAACCGGTGAAATCCGGATCGACGGGCAGGACATCGCGCAGGTCCGGCAAGACAGTCTGCGGCGGCATATCGGTGTGGTGCAGCAGGATTCCGCGCTGCTGCATCGCTCGGTGCGCGAGAATATTCTCTATGGCCGTCCCGACGCCAGCGAGGCCGAGATGATCGCCGCGGCGAAACAGGCGCAGGCGCATGAGTTCATCCTCGATCTGACCGATCCTGAGGGGCGCTCGGGCTATGACGCGCGTGTGGGTGAGCGGGGCGTGAAACTGTCCGGCGGGCAACGGCAGCGGATCACGCTGGCACGGGTGATCCTCAAGGACGCGCCGATCTTGTTGCTGGACGAGGCGACAAGCGCGCTCGACAGTGAGGTGGAGGCGGTCATTCAGGAAACGCTCTATGGCATGATGGCGGGCAAGACCGTCATCGCCATCGCGCACAGGCTGTCGACGATTGCCGAGATGGACCGAATTCTGGTTCTGGATCAGGGTCGTATCGTCGAAGAGGGCAGCCATGACGCGCTTTTGCAGAAAGCAGGCCTATATGCAGCTTTCTGGCACCGTCAGTCGGGTGGTTTTCTCGCATTGGATGAAAAAACGTGAGCATTTCGAATTGGATCAACCCGTTTCGCCCCGCCGAAGGGCCGCCACCGCAGACCCTCTGGGCCTTCATCCGCTGGTGCCTTGCAGGCGCTTGGCCGGTGCTCTGGCTCGCGGCATTCCTCTCAGCCGCCGCGGGCGCGATGGAGGCGGGCACGGCGTGGATTTTGGGCAAGGTGATCGATGCCACGGTCAGTGCGGGGCCGGAGCGGTTTTTTGAGGGCAGCAGTCTGGTTTTGGTCTTGGGCGCGATTGCGTTTTTCCTTGTGGCGCGTCCCGTGCTGTTTGGCCTCTCCTCGGCCTCCAACGCGATCATGGTGCAGCCTAATGTGAACCCGCTGGTGCTGTCGCGGCTGCACCGTTGGACATTGGGGCAGAACGTTAATTTCTTTGATGAAGACTTCGCCGGGCGCATTGCGCAAAAGCAGATGCAGGCCGCGCGGGCGGTGACGGATGTGGCCGCCGAAGTGATCAACGTGGTGGCCTTTGCGCTTGCCTCTCTGGTGGGGTCGGTCGCCTTGCTTTTGGCGATCGACTGGCGTGTGGCGGTTGGGTTTTCCGTCTGGCTGGTGATGTATCTGGCGCTGATCAACTGGTTCTTGCCGCGCGTGCGCAAACGGGCCGCGGGGCGGGCCGGGGCGCGGGCGATGGTGTCGGGGCAGGTGGTTGATACGATCACGAACATCAAGACGGTGAAGCTTTTCGCCCATGCCGATCACGAAGACCGCGCGGCACTTTCCGCGATGCAGAGCTTTCGCGCCCGGGCCTTGGAGTTCGGCTATCTCGCCGCCGGGTTCCGTCTGGCGCTGATGAGCCTTGCGGGGCTTTTGCCGGTTCTGCTTTTGGGCGGGACGATCCTGCTGTGGCAGCGCGGATTGGCGAGCGAGGGCGATATCGTCGCCTCTGGCGCCATCGCGATCCGTATCGCGCAGATGACGGGCTGGGTCTCTTTCACGCTGATGGCGATCTATTCGAATATTGGGGAGGTCGAAGACGGCATGCGCACCCTGACGCCGCGCGTGCGGCTGGATGATGAGCCTGATGCGCAGGAACTGGTCGTCGAGGCCGGAGAGATCGAATTGCGCGATCTGGGCTTTGCCTATGGCCGTCAAACTGGGGGGATCGACCGGATATCGCTGACCATCCAACCGGGTGAGAAGCTGGGCATCGTCGGTGCTTCGGGGGCGGGGAAATCGACCCTCGTGGCGCTGCTCTTGCGGCTCTATGAACCGGAGCAGGGCAAGATATTGATCGACGGGGTAGATACCACGACGGTGACCCAAGAGAGCCTGCGCCGCAATATCGGTATGGTCACGCAGGAGACGGCGATGTTCAACCGCTCCGCGCGGGACAACATCCTGTATGGCCGCCCCGATGCGACCGAGGCCGAGGTCATCGCCGCCGCCGAACGCGCCGAGGCGCATGAGTTCATTCAGCAACTCGAAGATCACAAAGGTCGCTGCGGCTATGACGCGCATTTGGGGGAGCGTGGGGTGAAGCTTTCGGGTGGCCAGCGCCAGCGCATCGCCTTGGCCCGCGCCATCCTGAAAGACGCGCCGATACTGGTGCTGGACGAGGCGACAAGCGCCCTTGATAGCGAGGTGGAGGCCGCCATTCAGGAGACCCTAGACCGTGTGATGGAAGGCAAAACCGTGCTGGCCATTGCCCACCGTCTGTCGACCCTGACCGAGATGGACCGCATCATGGTGCTGGACGCGGGCCGCATTGCAGAGATTGGCAGCCATGCCGATTTGCTTGCCCAAGACGGGCTTTATGCGCGCTATTGGCACCGGCAGTCGGGCGGGTTTCTGGATGTGAAGGCGGCGGAATAGGCTTTCCCAGTCGCCTTTGCCGCGCTATGGGCAGGCTATGACTGAACATGAAATCTTGCGTCTCGGCCACCACGGCGATGGCATCGCCCAAGGTCCGATCTTTGCCCCGATGACCCTGCCGGGGGAAACCGTCACCGGCGTTGTCGATGGGCAGCAGCTTCGCGATCTGCGGATCGTCACCCCCTCCGACCAGCGGGTCGCACCGCCCTGTCGCCATTTCAAATCTTGCGGCGGCTGCCAGTTGCAGCATGCCGCGGATGATTTCGTGGCGGCTTGGAAGGTCGATGTGGTGCGCAACGCGCTTTCGGCTCATGGGTTAGAGACAGAATTTCGCCCCATCCAAACCTCCCCCGCGCAATCGCGCCGTCGGGCGACCTTTGCCGCGCGGCGGACCAAAAAGGGCGCTATGGCGGGCTTTCATGGCCGCGCTTCTGACGTGCTGATCGAGGTGCCGGGCTGTCAGTTGGTCGATCCCGCCTTGCTGCCGGGGCTGAAGGTGGCCGAAGAACTGGCGCTGATCGGCACCAGCCGAAAGGCCGAATTGGCCGTCACGGTCACCCTGTCGGAAGAGGGGCTGGACGTCTCTGTCGCCAATGGCAAACCGCTCGACGGGCCGCTGCGCCAGCAATTGGCACAGGCCTGTGAGGCTCTCTCTCTGGCGCGGCTCACTTGGGATGGCGAGGTGATCGCGATGCGCGCGCCGCCCGTACAGCGCTTTGGCGATGCGCCGGTCACGCCGCCGCCGGGCGCCTTCTTGCAGGCCACCCGCCATGGCGAAGCAGCTTTGCTAGAGGCGGTCAGGGACGCCGTGGGCGAGGCCGAGGTCGTGGCCGATCTTTTCGCAGGTTGCGGCACCTTTGCCTTGCCCCTGGCGCAGCAGGCGCGGGTGCACGCGGTGGAAGGCGATGCCGAGATGATCGCCGCGCTGGAAGGGGGCTGGCGTCGGGCCAAGGGGGCAAAACCGCTCACCGCCGAGACGCGCGATCTGTTTCGCCGACCGCTCCTTCCGGATGAACTGGCCAAGATCGACGCCGTGGTGCTCGACCCGCCCCGCGCGGGGGCCGAAGCGCAGGTGGCCGAGATCATCCGCGCCGAAGTGCCGCGCGTGGCCTATGTCTCCTGCAATCCGGTGAGCTTTGCCCGCGATGTGCAGAACATGGTCGCGGCAGGCTATCGGCTGGACTGGGTACAGGTGGTCGACCAGTTCCGCTGGTCGTCCCATGTGGAACTCGCCGCCTGTCTGACCCTGCCTGAAAGCTAATCCACGGCCCCATATGACGCCGCGGATCACCGCTTTTTGAGTGAAATTAATCCCTCTCTATGGTAACGCGGATAAAAATGGCCGGAATGGCCGGGGCGTTGAGGGCACAGTGATGAAACGCAGGACGATGATACTTGGCGGCACCGCTATGGTGGCGCTTGGCGCGTGCAGTAGCAGTAAGTTCAAGCGCTACAACGGTCCTGAAGTGACCTATGTGGTTGTGAACAAAAGCCAACGCCGCATGATGCTGTTGCACCATAACCGCGTGCTCGAAGATTACCGGATTAAACTGGGCTTCGCTCCGGTGGGTCACAAAGCCTTTGAGGGGGATGGCCGAACGCCCGAAGGGCTGTACCGAATCGACCGTCGCAACCCGAACAGCCGTTTCCACCTTTCCGTCGGGATCGATTACCCGAACGCGCGCGATATCGAAAACGCCCGCGCCATGGGCAAAAGCCCGGGCGGCGATATCTTTATCCACGGGCAGAAAGACCCGCGGAAGAAGGAAAAGCACGATTGGACTTGGGGCTGTATCGCGGTCACCAACAAGGAAATCGAGGATGTTTACGCGATGGTGCGGGACGGCACGCCGATCCTGATCACACCCTAAGGGCCGCTTGATACGACACCGGCCCCCGCAGGGGCCGGATCGGTCGGTTAATCAGACAAAGATCAGTTGCCGACGACCATCGTCCACCAGATCTTGCCACCGTTTTCCTGATGCCATGCGAAACCCATCTGGCGGCCATTTGGGGCCATCAAGATGCGGCGCGTGTCGGGTTGCTCCATCCATGCGGCGAGGGTCTCAAGCTCGGTCTCATAGGTTTCCGAGATCACCTCGCCGACCAGACCGCCGGTATAGCCCACGCGCTGGATGCGATCGATCGGCGAGGACCCGTCAGAGCCGAAATGCCAGGGGCGGTTTTGCACCGCCATATCGCGCGAATGGGTGGCGGCAGCGGCGTTCAGCTTGGCATCCAGCGCCAGCGGCGTCACCCCGGCAGAGCTGCGCAGCGCATTGACGGAGTCGAGCATGCGGAATTGGATCGTACCCGCGTCGGAGCGGCTGATGCGGTAGGTGCCGCCAGCTTTGCCGCCGGTCGTGCTGGACGGGGTACAGGCAGATAGCGCAACCGTCAGCGCCAGTAGAATGGACAGGATACGGATCATATGAGCGCTCCACGCAATGAAGTTTTTTCTGCCTTACATCGGGGCGCGTTGCAGTTCAAACGCACATAGGCATGACTCTGCCGTGCGGCCCCGGTTTCAATTGAAACTGCGTCTTTCGAGCCATATAACTGGCATTAATTAGCATAATTTCAGTTTTGGAGACGCTCCATGTCCGCTCCCCGTTTTTCGATCAAGAGCCGCCGTGGCTTCCTTGCTGGCAGCGCCGCGATGCTCGCCACACCCGCGCTGGCGCAAAGCACCTCTTCCTTCAACTCCACCGCCACGACCGAGACGGAGCGTGACCTGACCGAAGCGGTCAAGCGCAATGTCTCAAGTTTCCGGATGCTGGATTGGCGCCCCTATTTCAGCAACACGCGCAATGGCGCGGTGCTGGTCGATATCGACAGCCGGGCGGTGCACTACTGGTCTGAGGATCAGAGCGTTTACAAACTCTACCCCTCTTCGGTGCCGCTGACCGAAGACCTCACACGCCGTGGCCGGACCCGTGTCATCAAAAAGGTCGAGGGGCCAAGCTGGCGCCCGACGCCGTCGATGCTCAAGCGCAATCCCGAATGGCCGCCCTATGTCGGCCCCGGCCCGGACAACCCTCTGGGCACCCATGCGCTGTACCTCAGCTGGACCTATTATCGTATCCACGGAACCCACGACACAAGAAAAATTGGACGTAAGTCTTCCAATGGTTGCATCGGGCTCTATAACGAACATATCGCCGAACTTTTTGCCCTGACGAAGGTCGGCACGCAGGTGTTGCTTATTTGACGACATCCCCCTGATTCCTTGATGCAATAGCTGATTCCGGGTTTGCAAACTTTTGCCGATACTGTTTAGAACAGGATTACGAGGTAAGTCTTGGGTGCGTGTATGTGTATGATACAGCACGCCTATTCTGGAGGTTATGTTATGAAGAAACTCGTTCTCGCCGCTGCTCTGTCCGCTGCTGCATCGACTGCTTTTGCTGGTTCGCTGGCCGAGCCGATCGTCGAAGCACCGGTCATCGTGGAAGAAACAACAGGTTCGTCCTCGGGCATCCTGGTTCCCCTGATCCTGCTGGCTCTGGTTGCCGCAGCTGTTGCTTCCGACTAATCGGAACTGACGATCAAACGGAAAAGGCGGTGCAATGCACCGCCTTTTTTTGTATTCTGCGTAAGGCTTTGAAAAAGGGGCCGCCGCGGCGACCCCAAGGCGGGGCTTAGTCCAGCCAGCCGCCCAAGTTCTCGGTGATGATCGTGGTCAGCGTTTCGATATGCGCCGCATCGTCGTTCAGGCAGGGAATATAGGTGAAATCCTCGCCGCCTGCCTCTTCAAAGCTTTCCTTGATCTCTTCGTTGATCTCTTCCAGCGTTTCGATGCAATCGGCCGAGAAGGCAGGCGCGCAGACAGCGATGCTTTTCTTGCCCGCCTTGGCCTGACGCGCGACCTCTTCGACGGTATAGGGTTGCAGCCATTCCTCGGGGCCGAACTGCGACTGGAAGGTCGTGATGATCTCACTGTCCTGCCAGCCTAAACGCTCTTTCAGCAGGCGCGTCGTTTTCTGACATTGGCAGTGGTAGGGGTCGCCCTCCATCAAATAGCGCTGCGGCAGGCCGTGGTAGGAGCAGACCAGCAGATCGGGCTTCTTGTCCTTCGCGGCATAGGCCCGCTCGACCGATTGGGCCAGCGCTTCGATATAGTCAGGCCGGTCGAAATAGGGGGCCACGGTGCGCGAAGCGGGTTGCCATTTTTCCTTCGCCAAAGCGGCAAAGAAAGCGTCATTTGCCGTTGCCGTGGTCGCCCCGGCATATTGCGGATAAAGCGGGAAAAACAAGATCTTCTGGCATCCAGCGGCGACCATTGCCTCGACTTTGGAGCGGGTCGATGGGTTGCCATAGCGCATGGCGTAGTCGACCATCACATCGGCCCCGTAGCGCGCCTCAAGCGCCGCTTTGATCTTGGCGGTTTGCGATTTGGTGATCGTCGCCAGCGGGCTTTCGTTCTCGGCCTCGTTCCAGATGGATTTATAGGCCGCGCCGCTGGCAAAGGGGCGTTTGGTGAGGATCACCGTCTGCAACAGCGGTTGCCATTTCCACGGGCTATAGTCGATCACACGGCGGTCTGAGAGGAACTCACTTAGGTAACGGCGCATTGACCAATAGTCATAGCCATCCGGCGTGCCAAGGTTGGCGAGCAGAACACCAACCTTGGGACGCGGGACTTTCGGGTGATCGCCGGGGCCGTGTTCGGGCCGGGTGGCGTCGGCTTGGGCGGATTGGGGCTGGGCTGCCTGCATGGGGGTTTCCTCGCACATGTGATCCGCGCAGAGATAGCCGCTTTGCCGATTGGGTCAATCGGGGAGGGGTTCCTCGCGACTATTCAGCGCATCTGCCAGCCGTTGCTGCGCCGATCCGGGGCGCAGTGGTTTCTGCTGGCTTTCGTCCGGTGCCCAACCGGCAAGAAAGATCATGTCGAAAGTCGCCGTGATCCGGCCCGAGGCGGCGGTGAAATGCGTGGCGTAAAGCTCAGCCGCGCGGGTCAGCACGGCGCGGCCCGTGGGGCGGCGCAGGCGGGCTTGCAGGGCGTTGGTCTCTCCCATCTCGCGCAGATCACGCATCAGGGCCCATGCGTCATCATATTCCACGGTCAGCGGTTGGCTATCGGCCACGGGCAGGGCCAGCCCCGCGCGTTGCAGCAGCGCGCCCAGATCGCGCAGTTCCCCCATCGGGGCGATGCGGGGCGACAGGCCACCGGTCACTTCGGCTTCGGCCTGGCCAAGGCAGGCGCGCAGCTCATGCAGGGTTTGCCCGCCAAGCGCCACGGCCTGTAACAGCCCGTCAGGGCGCAGTGCGCGGCGGCATTGGATCAACTGGCCGATGGGGTCATTCGCCCAATGCAGCCCCATGGCGTGGATCACCAGATCATGCGCCTGCGGTTCCAGCGCCAGCACCTCGGCCTCAGGGACGATCTCGGCCTTCGGAAAAGCCTCTGCCCAGACCTGCGGGAAGGCGGTCACGATGGCCGGTGCGGTAAACGTTTTCTTAACCAAACTCAGCCGATCCTGAACCTCATCGGCGGCTGCCTGTTGCAGGAACATGCCCCGCGCCGTCGCGCGGGCGCGGTGCTGGGCGAGGGCCTTGGGGTCGGTCAGGGTGGGCTGTGCTGTCATGGGGAACACATAGAATGCCGCCACGGGGACTTCAAACAGCAGTGTCGCTTATCTATCCGCCGCGTTGTCTGGGCTGCGGGGGGCTTGTCGATGCGGATTTCGGCCTCTGCGGCACCTGCTGGCGCGACACGGCCTTCATCGGGGGAACGGTCTGCGATGCCTGCGGCGTGCCCCTGCCGGGCGGCGGGGATGTGGGTTCACCCCATTGTGATGCCTGTCTTGCCACGCCGCGGCCTTGGGCGCAGGGGCGCACGGCGCTCATCTACCGCGATATGGGGCGCAGGCTGGTTCTGGCGCTGAAACATGGCGACCGGCAAGAGATCGCCCGCCCCGCCGCGCGCTGGATGGCGCAAGCGGCACAAGGCATGTTGCCGCAAGAGGCGCTGATCGCGCCGGTGCCGCTGCATTGGCTGCGTTTGCTGAAACGGCGTTACAATCAATCGGCTCTGCTGGCCAAGGCGCTGTCAGCGGAAACCGGGCACCGCTGGTGTCCCGATCTGTTGCAGCGGGTCCGGCATACGCCCTCGTTGGAGGGTTTGGGCCGTGCAGCCCGGTATCGCGTGTTGGAACAGGCGATCCGCGTGCATCCTCGGCGGCGGCACCGTATCATGAGGCGACCGGTGATCTTGGTGGACGATGTCTTTACCTCCGGCGCCACATTGACCGCCTGCACGCAGGCCTGTCTGGCCGCCGGGTCCGGCCCCGTTTTCGTGCTGGCACTGGCGCGCGTGGCCAAAGAGACCTAGATCACTGTGCAACGTTAACTGTTCAAAGGGTGATCCTATGCAACCTGTCGAAATCTACACGTCGCCGCTCTGCGGTTTTTGCCATTCCGCCAAACGCCTGCTGACCCAAAAGGGCGCAGCCTTTGACGAAGTCGATGTGCTGTCGGAGCCAGAGCGCAAAAAAGAGATGATCCAGCGCGCTGGCGGTGCCCGCACCGTGCCACAGATTTTCATCGGCGATGTGCATGTCGGTGGATGCGATGAGCTTTATGCGCTGGACCGTGCCGGCAAGCTGGACGCATTGCTGAGCGACAGATGAAAATCGCGCTGCTGCAACTCAACGTCTCGGATGACCCCGCCGCCAATCTGGTCGAGACCCGCGCTCTGCTGGGCGAGGCGGTGGCGGGCGGGGCCGAGTTTGTCCTGACCCCCGAGGTGACGAATTGCGTCAGCACCAGCCGGTCCCATCAACAGTCGGTGTTGGCCTATGAGGAAGACGACGCCACCCTCGCGGCCCTGCGCGAAGAGGCGGCGAAGGTGGGCATCTGGCTGCTGATCGGCTCGCTCGGTCTGAAAACGCGCGGGGGAGACGGGCGCTTTGCCAACCGGTCTTTCCTGATTTCCCCGCAGGGGGAGATCGTCGCGCGCTATGACAAGATCCATATGTTTGATGTGGATATCAACGAGACCGAAAGCTACCGCGAGTCCGCGGGCTATCGCCCCGGTGACAAAGCCGTGGTGGCCGAGACGCCTTTTGGCAAGATCGGCATGTCGATCTGCTATGACATGCGTTTTCCGGCGCTTTATCAGGCGTTGGCCGAGGCCGGTGCGCGTATCCTGACCATGCCAGCGGCCTTCTCTCCGGTCACCGGGGCCGCGCATTGGCACAGTCTGCTGCGGGCGCGGGCGATCGAGAATGGCTGCTATGTGCTGGCCCCGGCCCAGACGGGCACCCATGCCAGCGCCGCGCATAAGACCCGCGACACCTATGGGCATTCTCTGGTCGTGGCCCCTTGGGGGGAGGTTGTGTTGGATGCCGGGACGGCCCCCGGCGTTTACTTTTGTGACATGGACATGGAAGAATGTGACAAGGCCCGCGCCAAAGTGCCCAGCCTTGCCAACCGCCGCCCCTTTGCCGCGCCCTGACCGGACCGAAAATGACCGACGATAAAAACACCCTTGCGATCATGTTGTTCGGAGAATTGCTGGCCGCCGACCAATCGGTGCGCAGTCGCCTGACACGGGTGCTGCCGCGGGGGATGGAGATCTCGCATTTCTCGGTGCTGAACTCGCTTTCGTGGCACGGCGGCGAACGCTCGCCCGCGCAACTGGCCGAGACCTTCAACGTTACGCGCGGGGCGATGACCAACACGCTGAGCAAGCTCGAATGGGCGGGTTACGTTCATATCCGTCCCGATTGGGACGACGCGCGGCGCAAGATGGTCGCGATCAGCCCCGCCGGGCGGCAGGCGCGGGATGCGGCGGTGAATGCGATCACGCCGATGATCTCGAACGTGGTGGGGGAGCTTGGCGAAGAACAGGTCCGCGCCACGCTCCCGATCCTGCGCGCGCTCAGACGTCAGTTGAGCCAGGGTTGAGGCCCGGATTAAGGCTGGCGGTGACGTAGTTCACGCTTAGATCCCGATCCGAAAGCCGCCACGACCATGCAACGGGGTTAAAGACGAAACCTTTGCGATCCACCGGCTCCAGCCCGGCGCGGCTCAGCAGCTCAAAGAGTTCATCTGGGGTGATGAACTTGTTCCAATCATGGGTGCCCTTGGGCAGCCAGCGCATCACATGCTCGGCCCCGACAATCGCCATCATAAAGGACTTTGGATTGCGGTTCAGGGTCGAACAGATGTGCAGCCCGCCGGGTTTCAGCAGGCGGCGACATGCGATCAGATAGTCGATGGGAGAGGCAACATGTTCGACCACCTCCATGTTCAGCACCACGTCGAACTTCTCACCAGCATCGGCCATATCTTCGGCGGTGGTGTGGCGGTAGTCGATCTCCAGCCCCGATTGCTGCGCGTGGATCTGCGCCACGGGGATGTTGCCTGCCGCGGCATCCGCGCCCACCACTTCGGCCCCAAGCCGCGCCATCGGTTCGGACAGCAACCCGCCGCCGCAGCCGATGTCTAGGATGCGCAACCCCTCGAAAGGGGCAGAGCCCGTCAGGTCGCGGTCGAACTCCCCCGCGATCTGGCTGGTGATATAGTCCAACCGGCAGGGGTTCAGCATGTGCAGCGGCTTGAACTTGCCGTTCAGATCCCACCATTCGGCGGCCATGGCTTCGAATTTGGCGATCTCGGCGGGGTCGATGGTTGATTGATCCGCTTGCATTCTGATCTCCCTGTGCTCTTTTGGGTTCAATGACTATATAGGGCGGCAATGGACAAGTATCCCGACCAAAAACGCGGCGCGCCGCATCTTTATCCGCCGGTTGAGCCTTTCGACCAGCGGATGTTGTCCGTAGGGCAGGGGCATCAGGTCTATGTCGAGCAATGCGGCAACCCCGAGGGCATCCCCGTCGTGGTGCTGCATGGCGGCCCCGGCGGCGGTTGCAGCCCGGCGATGCGGCGGTATTTCGACCCTAAGGTTTACCGCGTGGTGCTGTTCGATCAGCGCGGCTGCGGCCGCTCCACCCCGCATGCTTCGGTTACCGACAACACGACATGGCATCTGGTCGCGGATATCGAGCTGATTCGCACCACGCTTGGCATCGACAAATGGATGGTCTTCGGCGGCTCTTGGGGCGCGACGCTTTCGCTGATCTATGCCCAAGCGCACCCCGAAGCGGTGCGCCATCTGATCCTGCGCGGCGTCTTTCTGATGACGCAGGCCGAGCTTGATTGGTTCTACGGCGGCGGGGCCGGGCGGTTCTGGCCCGAACTGTGGGCGCGTTTCGTGAACCTGATCCCCGAAGATGAGCGGGACGATCTGATTGCGGCCTATCACCGGCGGCTCTTCTCGGGCGATTTGCGGGTCGAGCAGGACTATGGCCGCGCATGGGCCGCTTGGGAGAATGCGCTGGCCTCGGTACATTCCGATGGCGTTTCGCATGGCGGGCCATTGGCCTATGCGCGGGCCTTTTCGCGGTTGGAGAACCATTATTTCACCAACAATGGCTTTTTGGAATTCGACGGTCAGATCCTCGAACATATGGGGCGGATCGCGCATATCCCGGGGGTCATCGTGCAGGGGCGCTATGACATGATCTGCCCGCCTGCGGGGGCCTATGCGCTGGCCGAACGCTGGCCCAATGCCGACCTGCGGATGATCCGGGATGCGGGCCATGCCCTGTCGGAGCCGGGGATCAGTGCCGAATTGGTGCGCACGATGGATAGGATCGGGCAGCGATGAGCGGGCGCAACTCTTTGCTGGATCGCCGGGCGCTTTTCACCACCGGTGCGGCGGCGGCCCTGCTGGCCGCGACAGGTGCGAGCGCGGGGGAGCCGCCCCGGCGGGGGGGGGCGTTTGCGGTTGGCGCTTTCGGGTGCCACGCGAGAGGACACTTGGGTCAATGGCGATGGGCTCTTCATGCAGGTTGCGCGGCAGGGGATGATCTTTGACACGCTGACCGAAGTCACCGGCAATGGCATCCTCAAAGGTGAGTTGGCGACCGGTTGGCAGGCCAGCGATGGCGCCCGGCAGTGGCAGTTCGATCTGCGCCCCGATGTGCGTTTTCACGATGGCAGCCCCCTGAGCGCCCGCGATGTGGTGGCCAGTTTACGCGGTCTGCTGGCCGGGGCCGAGGTCGCCGTTCAGGACAATCTGCAAGTGCAGGTCACATTGGCGGCGGCGAATCCTGACCTGCCGCTCCTGCTGGCGCAATCGCCCTATGTGATCCGCCCCGCACATGCGCCCGAGGCCGGGATCGGCACCGGGCTTTACCGTCTGCGGCGCTTTTCCGCCGGACGTCAGGTTTTGGCCGAACGGGTAGAGACGCATTACAAGGACGGCACCGCCGGGTGGTTCGATACGGTCGAACTGGTGTCGCTCCCCGCCCGTGAGGTGCGGGCGCAGGCGCTGAGCGAAGGGCTTGTTGATGCAGCGGATTTACCCGCGCGGCCCCGTTACCGCGACCGGGGGGATGTGACCCTTCAGGCTGATAGCGCAGGCGGGGTCAGCGCATTGTCGGGCGATCTGCGCCAGCCGCCGAACCCCGGACGCCAAGCGCCGATGGACAACCTGCGCGCGCCCGAGCGGTGGTGGTTCGGCTGAGAGGGGTTGCAGTTTCGCCGCATTCGGCCTATATCCCCTTCAACAGCGGCGCTTTCGGGTCCAAACCGAAGGCTCCACCGAATTCGTGAACGGGCCGCGCGCCCGTTTTTTTGTGCCCAGTGAAAATGGATGTCTCATGTCGAATGACCTGATCGCCAAAGCCGCCATCGACCGCCGCCTGGCCGAGATCATCACCCCGGTGATCGAGGACATGGGCTTTGAACTGGTGCGCGTGCGCCTGATGTCGGGCAAGTCCACCACCCTGCAAGTCATGGCCGACCGGCCCGAGGGCGGGATCGAAGTGGATGAATGCGCCAAGATCTCGCAGGCCATCGGCGCCGTGCTGGATGTCGAAGATCCGATCTTGGATGAGTATTCGCTTGAGGTCTCGAGCCCCGGCATCGACCGCCCACTGACGCGGCTTAAAGATTTCGATGCTTTCGAAGGCTATGAGGCCAAGATCGAGACGACCGAACTGATCGATGGCCGCCGCCGCTTTAAGGGTGAGCTGGCAGGTGTCGAGGGTGGCGAAGTGCTGATCAACGTCGAAGAAGGCACCATCGGATTGCAGTTCGACTGGCTCAGCGATGCCAAGCTGGTGCTGACCGACGACCTGATCAAGGAAATGCTCCGCCAGCGCAAAGCGTCTGGTGCGATCGACGAAACCGATTTTGATGATATCGAGACTGAAGAGTCTGCTGAGGGAGACACCTAATGGCCATTACATCTGCAAACCAGCTTGAGCTGTTGCAAACCGCCGAGGCGGTGGCGCGCGAGAAGATGATCGACCCCGGTCTGGTCGTCGAAGCGATGGAGGAATCCCTCGCCCGTGCCGCCAAGTCCCGCTATGGCGCCGAGATGGACATCCGGGTCGACATCGACCGCAAGACCGGCAAGGCCACCTTCACCCGCGTCCGCACCGTGGTCGAGGATGACGAGCTTGAGAACTATCAGGCCGAGTTCACCGTAGAGCAGGCCAAGCAGTACATGGCCGACCCCAAGGTTGGTGACACTTTCGTCGAGGAAGTACCCCCGGTTGAAATGGGCCGCATCGCGGCGCAGTCGGCCAAGCAGGTGATCTTGCAAAAGGTCCGCGAAGCTGAGCGTGACCGCCAGTACGAAGAATTCAAAGACCGCGCCGGGACCATCATCAACGGACTGGTCAAGCGCGAGGAATATGGCAACGTCATCGTCGACGTGGGCGCGGGCGAAGCGATCCTGCGCCGGAACGAGAAGATTGGCCGCGAAAGCTATCGCCCGAACGACCGCATCCGCGTCTATATCAAAGACGTGCGCCGCGAGCAGCGCGGCCCGCAGATTTTCCTGAGCCGCACCGCGCCTGAATTCATGGCCGAGTTGTTCAAGATGGAAGTGCCGGAAATCTACGACGGCATCATTGAGATCAAAGCGGTTGCCCGCGACCCCGGTTCGCGCGCCAAGATCGCCGTTATCTCGCATGACGGTTCCATCGACCCAGTCGGTGCCTGCGTCGGTATGCGCGGCTCTCGTGTGCAAGCCGTGGTGAACGAGCTTCAGGGCGAGAAGATCGACATCATTCCGTGGAATGAAGACCAGCCCACCTTCCTTGTGAACGCGCTTCAACCTGCTGAAGTGTCGAAAGTGGTTCTGGACGAAGAAGCCGGTAAGATCGAAGTCGTCGTGCCTGAAGAGCAACTGTCGCTCGCGATTGGCCGCCGTGGTCAGAACGTGCGTCTTGCCAGCCAGTTGACCGGTCTCGACATCGACATCATGACCGAAGAGCAGGAAAGCCAGCGCCGTCAGGCTGAGTTCGAACTGCGCACCAAGCTGTTCATGGACAACCTCGATCTCGACGAATTCTTCGCCCAGCTTCTGGTCTCCGAAGGCTTCACCAACCTCGAAGAAGTGGCCTATGTCGAAGTCGACGAGCTGCTGGTCATCGACGGTGTGGATGAAGACACGGCGGGTGAGTTGCAGGCCCGCGCCCGTGACGTGCTCGAAGCGCAGAACAAAGCGGCGCTTGATAACGCCCGCGCATTGGGTGTCGAAGACAGTCTGGTTGAATTTGAGGGGCTGACCCCCCAAATGATAGAAGCGCTGGCCAAAGACGATGTCAAAACGCTGGAAGATTTCGCCACCTGTGCCGATTGGGAACTGGCTGGCGGCTGGACCACGGTCAATGGCGAGCGTGTCAAAGACGACGGCGCGCTTGAGCCCTTCGATGTTAGCCTCGAAGATGCGCAGGCCATGATCATGACCGCCCGCGTCATGCTGGGCTGGGTCGACCCGACCGAGCTTGAGGACGATGCGGAAGAAGACGACGTAGAAACAGACGGCGAAACCGCCGAGGAGGCCGAGGCCTAAGCGGGCCTCGGGGGTTGCACATGGGACGCGGTGGCGCCTCGAATGACCGCTCAGACGGTGCGGAACGCAAGTGCATCGCTACGGGCGAGGTGCAGCCGAAACACGGGTTGATCCGTTTCGTGGTCGGCCCGGACAATCAGGTCTACCCGGATATTCCGGGTAAACTGCCGGGCCGGGGCATCTATGTCGCGGCGGATCGTGCGGCGCTGGAATTGGCCATCAAGAAAAAGGCCTTTTCCCGCTCGGCGAAACAGCCGGTCACCCTGCCCGACGGGCTGGTCGACGAGGTCGAGCAGCAGTTGGCGCGCCGGGTGGTGGAGCTGATCTCGCTCCAGCGCAAGGCGGGCAAGGCGGTCGCCGGTTACGAAAAGGTCAAGGGTTGGTTGCAAACCGAAGAGGCCGAAGTATTGATACAGGCCGTAGATGGGTCAGGGCGCGGTAAGTCCAAGCTGAGTACCCCACACTATGGTCATTACATCGGTTGGTTGACAGCCGATGAATTGGGTTTGGCATTCGGTCGCCAAACTGTGATACATGGGGCGCTCGCCTCTGGTGGACTCACGCAACGTGTTGTAGAGGAAGCCGGTAGACTTAAAGGCGTGCGCGTAAACGAGGGTGGCAACGGCCATCCGAAAGGATAGACGAGCTTCATGAGCGATAGTGACGGCAAGAAAACATTGGGTCTGCGCGGTGGCGCACGTCCGGGGAACGTAAAGCAAAGCTTTAGCCACGGGCGTACCAAAAACGTTGTGGTCGAAACCAAGCGCAAGCGTGTTGTGGTGCCCAAACCGGGTGGCCAGAAATCAACAGGTCCGGGCGCCGGGCCGATTGGCGATCCCAAGAAGCGCCCCGCGGGCATCACCGATGCCGAGATGGAGCGCCGTCTGAAGGCCGTTCAGGCCGCCAAGGCCCGTGAGGCCGAGGAAGCCGCGCAGCGTGAAGCCGAGGAAAAAGCCCGCGCCGAAGAGCGTGAGCGTCGCCGGGCCGAGATTGAGGCCAAGGAACGCGAAGAGCGTGAGCGCGAAGAAAGCCTCAAAGCCAAGGCCGAAGAAGACGCGCGTCGCAAGGCAGAGGCCGAAGCGGCTGCTGCTGCCCCCGCGCCGGAACCTGCCGCTGCACGTGAGCCGGGCAACAAACCTGCGCCCGCCGCCACGCCGCGCAAAACCACGGACCGTGACCGCGACGACAGCAAGAAGCGCAGCAAAGGTGGCGACAGCCGCCGCGCGGGCAAGCTGACCGTCAATCAGGCGCTTGCCGGTGGCGAAGGTGGCCGTCAGCGTTCCATGGCGCAGATGAAGCGCAAGCAGGAGCGTGCGCGTCAAAAAGCGATGGGTGGTCAGGTCGAGCGTGAAAAGATCGTGCGCGACGTGCAGCTTCCGCCCGCCATCGTGGTCTCTGAGCTTGCCAACCGTATGGCCGAAAAGACCGGCGCGGTGGTCAAGGCGCTGATGCAAAACGGCCTGATGGTGACCCAGAACGAAACCATCGACGCCGATACAGCCGAGCTGATCATCGAGGAATTCGGCCACAAAGTGGTGCGCGTTTCCGACGCCGACGTCGAAGATGTCATTAAAGAGGTCGAGGACGATCCGAAGGATCTGCAATCGCGTCCCCCGGTCATCACGATCATGGGCCACGTCGACCACGGCAAAACCTCGCTTCTGGATGCGATCCGCAACGCCAAGGTTGTGGCGGGCGAAGCTGGTGGCATCACCCAGCACATCGGCGCCTATCAGGTGAAAACCGACAACGGCACCGTGCTGTCCTTCCTCGACACGCCCGGCCACGCGGCCTTCACCTCCATGCGCTCGCGCGGGGCTCAGGTGACGGATATCGTGGTTCTGGTGGTTGCGGCGGATGACGCCGTGATGCCGCAAACGATCGAAGCGATTGCCCACGCAAAAGCGGCCAAGGTGCCGATGATCGTGGCAATCAACAAGATCGACAAACCCGCCGCCAATGCCGACAAGGTCCGTACCGATCTGCTTCAGCACGAAGTCATCGTCGAGAAGATGTCGGGCGATGTGCAAGACGTCGAAGTTTCGGCGGCGACAGGCCAAGGTCTCGACGATCTGCTCGAAGCCATCGCGCTGCAGTCGGAAATCCTCGAACTTAAGGCGAACCCGAACCGGGCCGCCGTGGGTGCGGTGATCGAAGCGCAGCTTGACGTGGGTCGCGGCCCTGTGGCGACCGTGCTGGTTCAGAACGGCACGTTGCGTCAGGGCGATATCTTCGTCGTGGGTGAGCAGTACGGTAAGGTTCGTGCGCTGATCAACGACCAAGGCGAGCGCGTCAAAGAAGCCGGGCCTTCGGTGCCGGTTGAGGTGCTGGGCATAAACGGCACGCCCGAGGCCGGTGACGTGCTGAACGTGACCGAGACCGAAGCGCAGGCCCGCGAGATCGCCGAGTACCGCGCCCAGGCCGCCAAGGACAAGCGCGCCGCTGCCGGTGCCGCCACCACGCTGGAACAGCTGATGGCCAACGCCAAGGCGGATGAGAACGTCAGCGAGCTGCCGATCTTGGTCAAAGCCGATGTGCAAGGTTCTGCCGAAGCGATCGTTCAGGCGATGGAGAAGATCGGCAACGACGAAGTCCGCGTTCGGGTTCTGCACTCCGGTGTGGGCGCGATCACCGAGACGGATGTCGGCCTTGCCGAAGCCTCCGGCGCGCCGATCATGGGCTTCAACGTGCGTGCCAATGCCTCGGCTCGGAACACGGCGAACCAGAAGGGCGTCGAGATCCGCTACTACTCGGTCATCTATGACCTTGTGGATGACGTGAAAGCGGCCGCAAGCGGCTTGCTGAGCGCCGAGATCAAAGAGAACTTCATTGGCTACGCCAATATCAAAGAGGTCTTCAAGGTCACTGGTGTGGGCAAAGTCGCAGGCTGTCTGGTCACCGAAGGCGTCGCCCGCCGCAGCGCCGGTGTGCGTCTGCTGCGCGACAACGTCGTGATCCACGAAGGCACGCTGAAGACGCTCAAGCGCTTCAAAGACGAGGTGCCCGAGGTTCAGTCCGGTCAGGAATGCGGCATGGCATTCGAAAACTACGAAGACATCCGTCCCGACGATGTGATCGAGATTTTCGAGCGCGAAGAAGTGACCCGCACCTTGGCCTAAGCCGAGTGCTTACAAGATGAATTCCCCAGAGGCCCGGTCGAATTGCCGGGCCTCTGCTTTTGTGAAGACCTTCTTGCTGTCATCGAAACTAATCCGCGCCAGATTGACGTGTAGGGGCGAGATATCGATCAGGTTGAAGTCATTCGGCTCCCCTCGCTGGCGCGAAGACAGGCTGGTGCCCGCGTGCAACTGGATCGCCAGATGACCGTCATGCTCTGGCGCCGGATGGGCAAAGGTGCCCGCGTGCCAAATGTGCAGATGCCCCGAGAGGATTAGGTCCGCGCCGCAGTCCAAGAGCCGCCTCAGCGCGCGTTTCGCGCCCGGAATGGGCTTTTTGTGGGTCTCGTTGGGGTGATCCAGCGGATGGTGGCAAATGGCGATGCGCAGGGTCTTTTCCCCCCCGCGCGACAGGGCGCGGCAGGCGCGGCCCAAACGGCGCAGGCCCAGTTTGCCGGTCTGCCATTTGAACCGATCAACGGTGTTGATCCCCACGGCGACAAAATCCGCCCCCTCATGTACCGGTGTAAGGTCGTGATCGATCCAACGCCGGTAATAGCGCCACGGGGCGAAAAACCGGGTAAAGGGGCGGTGCAGCGGAATATCGTGATTGCCCGGCACGCTCAGCACCGGTGCGTTGATCCTGTCGATAAAGGCCCGCGCGGCGCGATATTCCTTTTCCCGCGCCCGTTGGGTCAGGTCGCCCGAGATGATCACCAGATCGGGGTCATAGCCATTCACCGCCTCTAGGAGCGGCACCAATAGGTCGGGGCGGTCTTTGCCGAAGTGCAGGTCGGATAGGTGGATCAAACGGCTCATCGCACGGCCTTTCCAGCCGTGGAGGGCACAAAGATATGGATGGGCGAACTGGCGCGAGTGAGCTGGTACGGGCCGCGCATCACCGCGATCTCCCCATCCCGCGCGACATAGCGTTTGCGCTGTTTCATGCGTATCTCAATCTCGGACCCGCAGAGCATTTCATAGTCCGTGTGATGCTTCGCGCGGCCCGTCGCCAGCGCCACTGCATGGCGCAACAAGCCGAAACGATAGGTGTCAGGAGCGACCAGCAGCACCATATCACCGCGCGCGATGCAGTCCTGCCCATCAAGCCCCATTTGATCCAACTGGAAGGCGTTGTTCACCGCGAAAACCAGCGGAGTGCGCAACTGGGTCTCTTTCCCGTCGACCACGATGGTCAGTTTGAGCGAGGTGCGGAAATCCATCAAGGCTTTGATCACCGACCAATAGGCGGCGATCCGGCTGCGTCCCCAACGACGGTAGATGCCTTCGCGCGTTTTGAGGATGGCGGGATAGGCCCCGATGCTGGCGTTATTCAAAAAGGTCTCACCATTGATCGTCGCCACATGCACCGGGCGGCTGTCGCCAGCGGCGATGACATCGACGGCTTCTTCAAGGTTCTCTGGAATGCCCATCGACCGCGCGAAATAGTTGAAGGTGCCCTGCGGGATGATGCCGAGCGGGCGGTCGTGGTCTAGCATGGCCGAAGACACGCCCGAGATTGTGCCATCCCCGCCCGCGACGGCAATGATCCCTTGGCCCCAAGACAGCGCCTCGCGCGCTGCGCCGGCAGGGTCGTTGCGTTTGTCGATGTGAATGAATTCCGCCGTGATCCCATGCCGCGCAAAGGCGGAGCGGATCGTGTTTTCGGCTTGGTCACCGTCTTGACGGCCTGAACCGCGGTTCAGAATGACGATAGCGCGCTTCGATGACATAAGTTCCCCTGCCAAATGCTCGGGGAAAACGCGGTGGAACGCCTATTTGTTCACCTCAATAGGCGTTCCGAAGAGATTTTTCAGACAGGCTTGCCTTCGTAAATCTTCCCGTCGACCTGAACGGCCATGCGACCGCCTGCCAACATTTTTACAAAGATACCCTGAACGTAAATGGAACTTCCGATTGCGATGGTTCTCAACATGTCGGCACCCTTTCATACAGATGTTACAACTATGCCTCAGGATGATGCGCATTCGGTTAAAAAATCCGCAACATGCTGAGCGATTGCCGTTCACTAGTGCAATTCTGCCACTCTGCGCTAGAGCCAATCACGCAATATTGATATAAGTGGCACGTCTGCCTCGGGCATCGGATAGGCGCGCATTTCGTTCGGGCGTACCCATTTCAGGGTCTGCCCCTCGCGCGAAACCGGGGTGCCGCCCCATTTGCGACAGGCGAACAGCGGCATCAGAAGGTGGAAATCACTGTAGCTGTGGCTGGCAAAGGTCAGCGGGGCAAGACAGGATTCCCATGTCTCGATCCCCAGTTCTTCGTGCAACTCGCGGATCAGCGCCGCCTCTGGCGTCTCTCCGGGTTCGATCTTGCCGCCCGGAAACTCCCAAAGGCCCGCCATCGGCTTGCCTTCGGGGCGTTGGGTCAAAAGCACGCGACCATCGATGTCGATCAAGGCCGCGGCGGAAACCAGCACTGTCTTCATCTGCTCAGGACCGGTAATCGGCGTTGATGTCGATATAGCCGTGGGTCAGGTCACAGGTCCATACGGTGCACTGCCCCTCGCCAAGGCCCAGATCGACGCCGATGGTGATGTTCTGACCCTTCATATGCGCGGCGGCATCCTCTTCGGAGTAGTCGGGGCTGCGCCATCCGTCGCGCGCGACTTCGATATCGCCGAACCGGATCGACAGACGATCACGGTCCGCCGCGGCACCGGATTTCCCGATGGCCATGACGACGCGGCCCCAGTTGGGGTCTTCGCCCGCGATTGCGGTCTTGATTAGGGGGGAGTTGGCGATGGCCATGGCGTGGATCTTGGCCTCGTCATCGTTGGAGGCACCGGTCACGGCCACCTCGACGAATTTCTGCGCGCCTTCGCCGTCTTTGACGACCTGATGCGCGAGGTCCATCATCACGTCCCGCAGCGCCGCGTCGAAGGCTTCATTGCCCGATACATCGACACCGGAGGCACCTGTTGCGGCCATGATCAGCGCGTCGGAGGTGGAGGTGTCACTGTCGACAGTGATGCAGTTGAACGTTGTCTCGGTATGGGTTGAAAGGCGCTGTTGCAGCTCATCCGTCGCCAGCACCGCATCGGTAAAGATATAGACCAGCATGGTGGCCATATCGGGCGCGATCATGCCCGATCCTTTGGCGATCCCCGCGATAGAGACGGTTTTGCCGTCGATCTCAACCGTGGCGCTGGCCCCTTTGGGGAAAGTGTCCGTCGTCATGATGGCGCGCGCCGCGTCCTCGATGCCCGCGGGGTCAAGCTGAGCATGCAGATCACCCAGCACGGCGGTGATGCGTTCATGCGGCAGGGGTTCGCCGATGACACCGGTGGAGGAGGTGAAGACCCGCGCTTGCGGCACGCCGCAGGCCTCTGCAGCGGCGGCGGTGATCGCTTCGACCGCGTCGGTGCCGCCCCGCCCGGTAAAGGCATTGGCGTTGCCCGAGTTCACGACAATGGCGGCGCCTTCGTCCGAGGCGCCGCCAATTTTTGCCTGGCAGTCCAGCACCGGGGCCGCGCGGGTGGCGGAACGTGTGAACGCCCCCGCCACGGCGCTGCCCGGCGCCAGTTTCGCCAACATCACATCGGTACGCCCTTGATAACGCACGCCCGCGGCGATGGTGGCGAATGTCACGCCGTCGATAACCGGCAGTTCGGGAAAACGGGCCGGGGCGAGCGGCGAGACAGCCAGGGATTTAGCCATGAGTTAGTTCAGCCATTCGATGTTGTTGAGAACGGAAGGGTCGATGCCTTCGGCCGCGCTGCGGTCAACCTCGGCAGAGTCGGTCAGGCTTTCGATCGCCTCTTGCACCCTGGTCTGGCGGATTTGGGTTTCCAGCTCTTCGCGCACGTCTTCCAGCGCGGGGGCTTCGGCGGTGCGTGTCTCGTTCAGTTTGATGACATGCCAGCCGAACTGGGTTTCCACCGGGTCGGACACGCTGCCGGCTTCCATGCCCGCGACGGTCTCTTCAAAGGCAGGCACCATCATGCCGGGGCCGAACCACCCCAAGGAGCCGCCACCGGGGCCGGAGGGACCGGTCGATTTCTCTTTGGCAAGTTCGGCAAAGTCCGCGCCGCCATCGAGTTCTGCTTTGATCGCGTCGGCTTCTTCCTTGGTTTCGACAAGGATATGCGAGGCGTTGAACTCGGGCTCAGGCTCTGCGTCGCTGTATTGCGCGTCATAGGCCGCTTGCAACTCTTCGTCGCTGACCGGCTCGGCCATGACGCCTTCGATCGCCTCACCGGCGGTGAGCGAGCGGGTCTCATTCTCGAGCGACAGGGTCACGCGCGGCGGCAATTCGCCGCTAAAGCTGTCGGCGAGGGCCGTCTGCTGCACAAGCTGGTCCAGAAGACCTTTGAACAGCACGTCCTCGGGCAGTTGTTGGTACTGCTGGGGCAGGCTCGCGCGGGCGACGATCATATGCCCGAGCGTGATTTCAGTGTCGTTGACGGTGGCAACAACCGTGTCGAGACCCGGTTCGTCCTGGGCGGCCACAGGCAGCGCCACAGCGGCGGCAAGCGCCAAAGACGACAGAAATGTGAGGGGTTTTTGCATGGTTGGGTCCAATCGCTTCCTTCGTAGCAGGGCTGCTACATTGACAGTGTATGGCACGCCCCTTACATCGCCTTATGGCGCTGAGAGGCGCGGGCTCATCCACTATCTATGGGCTGCCATGGCGCTCGGCAACCAGATCGGCGCAAGACATCATAACTTCGGCGGGAGATTACATGCTGGGTATCGGAACAATCGCCAAAAAGGTCTTTGGCACGCCAAACGACCGGAAGATCAAGGCGACCCGTCCGCTTGTGGCACGGATCAATGCGCTGGAGCCCGAGTTTGAAAAGCTAAGCGACGACGAGATCAAAGCGCGCACCGCGGAATTGGCCAAACGGGCCGACGGGGGCGAGAGCCTCGACGATCTGCTGCCCGAAGCCTTTGCCAACTGCCGCGAAGCCGCCCGCCGCACCCTCGGCCTGCGCGCCTTCGACACGCAGCTTCTGGGCGGCATCTTCCTGCATCAGGGCAATATCGCCGAGCAGAAGACCGGTGAGGGCAAGACCCTGACCGCGACCTTCGCGGCCTATCTGAACGGGCTCACGCATAAGGGCGTGCATGTGGTGACCGTGAACGAATACCTCGCCAAGCGCGACGCCGAGTGGATGGGCAAGGTTTTCGGCGCGCTCGGTCTGACCACGGGTGTCGCCTATTCCGGTATGCCGGAGGATCAGAAACGCGCGGCCTATGCCTGCGACATCACCTATGCCACCAACAACGAATTGGGCTTCGACTACCTGCGCGACAATATGAAGTCGAACCTGTCGGACATGCTGCAACGCGGGCATAACTTTGCCATCGTGGACGAAGTCGACAGCATTCTGATCGACGAGGCGCGGACGCCGCTGATCATCTCCGGCCCGTCGCAGGACCGTTCCGAGATGTACCAGATCATCGACGCGCTGATCCCCTCGCTCACCGATGAGCATTACGAGCTGGACGAGAAAACCCGCAACGTCACCTTCACCGACGAGGGCAATGAGTTCCTCGAAGAGCAGCTGCGCGCGCGGGAATTGATCGAAGAGGGGATGACCCTTTACGATCCCGAAAGCACCACCATCGTGCACCACGTCAACCAAGGTCTGCGCGCGCATAAGCTGTTCCAGCGCGACAAGGACTACATCGTGCGCGATGGCGCGGTGACGTTGATTGACGAATTCACCGGCCGCATGATGCCGGGCCGCCGCCTGTCGGACGGTTTGCACCAAGCGATTGAAGCCAAGGAAGGCGTCGACATCCAGCCCGAGAACGTGACCCTCGCAAGCGTCACCTTCCAGAACTACTTCCGCCTATACGACAAACTCGGCGGCATGACCGGCACGGCTCTGACCGAAGCCGAAGAATTCGCCGAGATCTACGGCCTCGGCGTGGTCGAAGTGCCGACCAACGTGCCAATCGCCCGTGTGGACGAAGACGACGCCGTTTACCGCACCGCGCGGGAGAAGTATGAGGCGATGATCGAGCGGGTCAAAGAGGCCCACGCCAAGGGGCAGCCCTGCCTTGTCGGCACCACCTCGATCGAAAAGTCCGAACAGCTCAGCGCCATGCTGACCGCCGCCGGGATCGAGCACAATGTGCTCAACGCCCGCCAGCACGAGCAAGAGGCGCAGATCATCGCCGAAGCGGGCAAGCTGGGCGCGGTGACCATCGCCACCAACATGGCGGGCCGCGGCACCGACATTCAGTTGGGCGGCAATGTCGAATTGAAAGTGCTCGACGCGCTGGATGCCGATCCTGAGGCCGACCCGGCCAACATCCGCGCCCAGATCGAAGCGCAGCACGCCGAAGAGAAGCAGAAGGTGCTTGAGGCCGGTGGTCTCTACGTTCTGGCCTCTGAGCGCCACGAGAGCCGCCGCATCGACAACCAGTTGCGGGGCCGTTCGGGCCGTCAGGGTGACCCGGGCCGCACCTCGTTCTTCCTGTCGCTCGAAGATGACCTGATGCGCATTTTCGGTTCGGAACGGCTTGAGAAGGTGCTGACGACGCTGGGCCTGAAAGATGGCGAAGCCATCGTGCACCCGTGGGTCAACAAATCGCTGGAGCGGGCGCAGGCGAAGGTTGAGGGCCGCAACTTCGACATCCGCAAGCAGCTGTTGAAGTTCGACGACGTGATGAACGAGCAGCGCAAGGTGATCTTTGGCCAGCGCCGCGAGATCATGGAGGCGGACAACCTCAATGAGATCGTCACCGACATGCGCGAGCAGGTGATTGACGATCTGATCGACACCTATATGCCGCCCAAGACCTATGCCGATCAGTGGGACACCCAAGGCTTCTATGCCGCGGTGATCGAACAGCTTAACGTCGACGTGCCGATCATCGCATGGTGCGAAGAGGACGGCGTGGATGATGAGGTGATCCGCGAACGTCTGATGAAAGCCACGGATGAGCTCATGGCCAAGAAGGCCGAGGCCTTTGGCGAAGAGAACATGCGCAACATCGAGAAACAGTTGTTGTTGCAAGCCATCGACACCAAATGGCGCGACCACCTGCTGACGCTTGAACATCTGCGCTCGGTCGTGGGCTTCCGCAGCTACGCGCAGCGCGATCCGCTGAACGAGTATAAGAACGAAGCCTTCCAACTGTTCGAGACGATGCTCGACAGTCTGCGGCAGGACGTGACCCAAAAGCTGGGCCAGATCCAACCGATGAGCGAAGAGCAGCGCCGCGAGATGATGCAGGAAATGGCCGCCCGTCAGGCCGCCATGCAAGCTGCGGCGAGCGAGGCGGCGGATGAGGCCTCTGAACAGGCCGAGGCCGCAGCCCCCGGTTTTGACGAGAACGATCCGTCCACATGGGGCAACCCGGGCCGGAACGATCCCTGCCCCTGCGGTTCTGGCAAGAAGTTCAAACACTGCCACGGTCAGATCACCTGAGCGGCGTCACCTTTTCGCCCATAACTTGGCGTTTCAGGGCCATACCCCGGCCCTGATCCGCGCCCATAAAGTCTCTAACGAATCCGTTGAAGGAGACTTGTCATGTGGCGCACGAAAGAAATTCTGACAGCTGTCGGCACTCTGGCCTGTGCGGTGGGCATTGGCTATGTCATGCAAAGCTCCGACACCGCGCAGCAGCGCTATGGCGCGGCTGAGGCGCAGCGCCCGGTGGCCGACAATGGCGCCTTGCTTGAGGTTGAAGGTATCACCCTGACCTCTGCCGCGCTCGACAGTCCCATTGCACTGCCAACACTGGATGACCGCGTGGTCAAGGCCGCAGCACCTCAAAGCCTGCCGCCCGCCCCGGAAAGCCACGGCGCCGCGATCCCTGCGACCTGCGATATCATTGCCGAAGCGGATGCCGTCGCCGCCGCGATGGTGAAACTCACCCTCGATGCCGCCTGCCTGCCGAATGAGCGGCTGACGGTGCACCACAACGGGATGATTTTCACCGAAGTGACCGATGACCAAGGGCAGTTGTCCGTCACCGTCCCGGCCTTGGCGGAAGAGGCTGTTTTCATCCTCGCCTTCGGCAACGGTGATGGCGCGGTGGCGCAGACTTCGGTCCCTGAACTCTCTGATTTCAACCGCGTCGTGCTACAATGGAAAGGCACCGCAGGGTTTGAGCTTCACGCCCGCGAGTTCGGCGCGGATTACGGTGAGGCGGGCCACGTTTGGTCCGGCGCGCCGCGCGATATGACCGCTGCCGTGCTGGGCGAAGGGGGCTTCATGACCCGCAATGGCGACATTGAGGCTTCTGAGCCGCTGATGGCCGAAGTCTATAGCTTCCCGGTCGCCAAAGCGGCGCAGGCGGGCGATGTCGCGCTCAGCGTGGAGGCTGAGGTGAGCGAGGCGAACTGCGGGCTTGAGATCGAAGCACAGGCGCTGGAACTGCGCGGCGATGATCCGGTGAAAACCCAGAACCTGACCCTCGCCGTGCCGGACTGTGATGCGGTCGGCAACTTTCTGGTGTTGAATAATTTGCTCCAAGACCTGAAAGTCGCGCAGAACTGACGCAACCGGGTAGGTCTAGATGAACGGGTTGAAACGTGCGGCGATCAGCGCCGCACTTTTGCTTTTTACGGCGGGCGCATCTGCGGCGCAGGACATCGCACTGACCTCGCGCGATGGCAGCGTCGAACTCAGCGGTACCCTGCTGGGGTTCGACGGCGAATTCTATCGCGTCGAGACGGACTATGGTGAGTTGACCGTCGACAGCAGCGGTGTGTCCTGCGCCGGGCCGGGTTGCCCCAACCTTGCGGATTTCGTGGCCGAGGTGCGTTTCTCGGGCTCCGCCACCATGGGGGCGGTGCTGATGCCCGCGCTGATCGAAGCCTTCGCCGCGCGCCAAGGCTATACCGTCAGCCGTGAAGAGGGGGACAGCGGGCGCTTCGCGCTGCTGCTCTCGCGTGAGGATGACGGCAAGCTCGCCGCGCGGTTCGATTTCCGGGCGAGCAATACCAACGAAGGCTTTGCCGATCTGCTGGCGGATGAGGCCGATGTCGTCATGGCCCTGCGCGAGGTGCGCCGCGAAGAGCGGATCAATGCCCGCGAGGCGGGCTTGGGTGATCTGACCGGTGCAAATCGCAGCCGGGTTCTGGCGCTTGATGCAGTGGTGCCCGTGGTCGCCCCGTCCAATCCGGTGAAACAAATCTCGCCGCTGACATTGGCGCGGGTGTTCTCGGGCGAGATCAAGAATTGGCAGCGCCTCGGCGGGCCGGACGCACCGATTGAGTTGCATCTGCCCACCGCCGATAGCGGGTTGAGCCAAGCGATCGTGGATCAGGTGCTCACCCCCGCCGGGCTGGAACTGAGCACTGATGTCACCCGCCACGCCATGCCCGATGCGCTGGCCGAGGCGGTCGCGCGGGATGTTTTTGCCCTTGGAATCACCAGCTATGCCGAACAGGGGGAGACCGAGGTGCTGACCCTTGGCGGCAACTGCGGTTTTGCGCTGGATGCCGCACGGCGGACGATCAAAACCGAAGATTACCCGCTGACCGCGCCGATGTTCCTCTATTTCCCCGCCCGGCGCTTGCCGCTGATCACGCGTGAGTTTCTGGCCTTCACCCGTGGCCCTTCGGCCCAGATCGTGATCCGCCGGGCCGGTTTCGTGGATCAAACGCCCGAGGAAATCCCGGTTGAGGAACAGGGCAACCGCTTTGCCAATGCGATCATCACGGCGGGCGCGGAAACGCCGCTGGAAGAATTGCAGCGCATGACAGCGACGCTGGTGCCGATGGCGCGGCTCACCACCTCTTTCCGCTTCGAGGCCGGGTCGATCCGGCTTGATGCGCAGTCGCGGTCCAACGTGCAGCAATTGGCGCGCGCCTTGGAGCAGGGGCAATATGATGCGCGGCGGCTGATGTTCGTGGGCTTCAGCGATGGCGAGGGGGCCGCGCGGGCCAACCGCGAAATCGCCCTGCGCCGGGCCGAAGCGGTGCAGCGCGCAGTAAGCGCGGCTGCGGTCACCGCCAATCTGTCGCGCATTGATCTGCGGGTCGATGCCTTTGGGGAGGCGATGCCGATTGCCTGTGACGATAGCGAATGGGGCCGCCAAGCCAATCGGCGGGTGGAGGTTTGGGTGCGCTAAACGCACCCCGCTATAGATGCCCCTCGCTGCGAAAGCTGAGCTCGCGCGATTTTCCGATGATCAGGTGATCATGCAGGGTCAGCCCCAAGGCGTCACAGGCGGCGGCGACCTGCCGGGTCATATCAATGTCTGAGCGTGACGGGCTGGGATCGCCCGAGGGGTGGTTATGCACGAGGATGATCGCGCTGGCATTCAACTCAAGCGCACGTTTGGCAACCTCGCGCGGGTAGACTGGCACATGGTCCACCGTGCCTTTCGCCTGCTCCTCATCGGCGATGAGGATGTTTTTCCGGTCGAGGTAGAGGACGCGAAACTGCTCCATCTCCAGATGGGCCATGGTGGTGTGGCAATAGTCCAGCAGCGCATCCCATGAGGAAACGACATGCCGTTGCAGCACCTTCGCCCGGGCCAGCCGCTGTGCCGCGGCCTCAATGATCTTGAGTTCGACAATCACCGCCTCTCCGACGCCTTTGACATCGCGCAGCCGGGCGGCGGGGGCGGTAATGACGCGGTTGAAATCGCCGAACCGGTCCAGCAGTTCGCGCGCCAGCGGTTTCACATCCCGGCGCGGGATGGCGCGAAAGAGGACAAGCTCCAACATCTCATAGTCCGGCATGGCCGCCGCGCCCCCGTCGATGAAACGGCTGCGCAGGCGCTGGCGGTGATCCGCGATATAAGAGGGTTGCTTGCCCGTATTGGACGGCGGCGCTTGCGCTTCGTCCAGCAGATAGGGGAGGGGCTGATCAGCCAAGGTTCTCGGGGCACGGGTCATGCCCGGAGTGTCGCGCCAAAGTGGTTATTATTCGGTTAACGGACGGTTAAAACTTCGTTCACCACGCTGCCGAAAAAGGGGAGCCGCATCCACGGCTCCCCCCAATGGTTAACCCTTCATCGAATCCCAGAAGGATTTGACGGAAGAGAAGAAGTTGCTGCTTTCGGGGTTGTTGTTCTGGGCCTCGCCCTCGAACTCCCGCAACAGTTCTTTCTGCCGGTTGGTCAGGTTCACCGGGGTCTCGACCGCCAGTTCGATGATCATGTCACCCACGCCACCGCCACGCAGCGGCGGCATGCCTTTGCCGCGCAGACGCATCTGGCGACCCGATTGGCTGCCCGCGGGGATCTGCACGCGGCCACGGCCCCCATCGATGGTGGGCACTTCGATATTGCCACCCAGAGCGGCAGTGCTCATCGACACCGGAACACGGCAGAAGAGGTTCGGCCCGTCGCGTTCGAACAATTCGTGATCGGCCACCTCGATAAAGATGTAGAGATCACCGGACGGCCCGCCACGCATGCCCGCTTCGCCTTCGCCGGCGAGACGGATGCGGGTGCCGGTTTCGACGCCCGCGGGGATGTTGACCGAGAGCGTGCGCTCTTTCTCAACCCGGCCCGCGCCGCGGCATTTCTTGCAAGGATTCTTGACGATCTGCCCCATGCCGGAACAGGTCGGGCAGGTCCGCTCGACGGTAAAGAAACCTTGCTGCGCGCGCACCTTGCCCATGCCCGAACAGGTGGGGCAGGTCGAAGGTTCCGCGCCGCCTTCGGCACCGCTGCCGTCACAGGCGTCACATTGGACGGAGGCCGGGACGGTGATCGACTTTTGCATGCCCGAAAAGGCATCTTCGAGCGAGATGCGCAAGTTATAGCGCAAATCAGCCCCACGTGCGGCACGGCGTCCGCCGCCACCGCCACGTTGGCCCATGAAGTCACCGAAGAGATCGTCAAAGACGTCGGAAAAGGCCGAAGAGAAATCGCCCTGACCGCCGCCCATGCCGCCGCCGGGACGCCCGCCGCCCATGCCACCTTCAAAGGCGGCGTGGCCATAGCGATCATAGGCGGCTTTCTTGTCACCGTCTTTGAGCACGTCATAAGCCTCGCCCACTTCCTTGAACTGGGCTTCGGCTTGGGGGTTGTCTTTGTTGCGGTCGGGGTGGAGGTCCTTCACCTTGCGGCGATAGGCTTTCTTGATCTCGTCGGCAGAGGCCCCTTTGGCAACGCCAAGCACCTCGTAGTAGTCACGTTTTGCCATGGGTTATCATGCTCCTGCGCTGGAACGTGATAGGCCGGCCCGTCTGACGGACCGGCCCTTTCACAGGTTCCGTTTCACACGCTTACGCGCGCTTGTCGTCGTCCAGATCTTCGAACTCGGCATCAAGGATGTCGTCATCGCCACCTTGGGCTTGCTGAGCATCCGAAGGCTGCGCCGTGTCCTCACTGCCGCCCTCTTCCTGAGAGGCCTTATAGATGGCTTCGCCCAGTTTCATGGCGGATTCGGTGACGTTCTGGATGCCGTTCTTGATCTTGTCGGCGTTGTCTGTTTCCAGCTCGTCTTTCAGCGCGGCAATGGCCAGTTCGATCGCTTCGACGGTGGTCGGGTCGACCTTGTCGGAATGCTCTTCCAGCGACTTCTCGGTCGAGTGGATCAGCGATTCCGCCTGGTTCTTCGCTTCGATCAGCTCGCGACGGGACTTGTCCGCCTCAGCATTCTCTTCCGCGTCCTTGACCATCTGTTCGATGTCCGCATCCGACAGACCGCCCGAAGCTTGGATCGTGATCTTCTGCTCCTTGCCGGTGCCTTTGTCGAGCGCGCCGACCGACACGATGCCGTTGGCGTCAATATCGAAGGTCACTTCGATCTGCGGCATGCCGCGAGGCGCAGGCGGGATGTTCTCAAGGTTAAAGGCACCAAGCATCTTGTTGTCGGCAGCCATCTCACGCTCACCTTGGAAGACCCGGATGGTCACGGCGTTCTGGTTGTCTTCGGCGGTCGAGAAGACCTGAGACTTCTTCGTCGGGATCGTGGTGTTACGGTCGATCAGACGGGTGAAGACACCACCGAGGGTCTCGATACCGAGGGACAGCGGGGTCACGTCGAGCAGAACCACGTCCTTCACGTCGCCTTGCAGAACACCGGCCTGAATGGCGGCACCAAGGGCCACGACTTCGTCCGGGTTCACACCCTTATGCGGCTCCTTGCCGAAGAATTTAGAGACCTCTTCGGCCACCTTCGGCATACGGGTCATACCACCCACGAGCACGACTTCGTCGATGTCGGACGCGGACAGGCCGGCATCCTTCAGCGCGGCGGCGCAGGGCTTCATCGAAGCTTTGATCAGGTCACCAACGAGGCTTTCCAGCTTGGCGCGGGTCAGCTTCATGACCATGTGCAGCGGCGAGCCGTCCTTGCCCATCGAGATGAAGGGCTGGTTGATCTCGGTCTGGCTGGAGGAGGACAGTTCGATCTTAGCCTTCTCTGCCGCTTCCTTCAGACGCTGCAGCGCCATCTTGTCTTGCGTCAGGTCAACGCCGTTGGCCTTTTTGAACTCTTCCGCAAGGTAGTTCACGATGCGCATGTCAAAGTCTTCACCACCAAGGAACGTGTCGCCGTTGGTGGATTTCACTTCGAACAGGCCGTCGTCGATCTCAAGAATGGTCACGTCGAATGTACCGCCGCCAAGGTCATAGACCGCGATGGTTTGCGTGTTCTCTTTGTCGAGGCCATAGGCCAGCGCGGCGGCTGTCGGCTCGTTGATGATGCGCAGCACTTCGAGACCGGCGATCTTGCCGGCGTCTTTGGTGGCCTGACGCTGGGCGTCGTTGAAATATGCAGGCACGGTGATAACCGCCTGAGAGACTTCCTCGCCCAGATAGCTTTCTGCGGTTTCTTTCATCTTGCCGAGGATGAAGGCCGAGATTTGGCTTGGGGAGTATTTCTCACCCTTGGCTTCGACCCATGCGTCGCCGTTGCCGCCGTCGATGACGTTGAACGGCATGTTCTTTTTGTCTTTGGCCAGATCCGCATCGTCGTTGCGGCGGCCGATCAGGCGCTTGACGCCAAAGACTGTGTTTTCGGGGTTGGTGACCGCCTGGCGTTTCGCCGGCTGGCCGACAAGGCGTTCGTCGTCGGTGAAGGCGACGATCGACGGCGTGGTGCGCGCGCCTTCGGCGTTTTCGATCACACGCGGCTGGCTGCCATCCATGATGGCGATACAGCTGTTGGTGGTGCCAAGGTCAATACCGATTACTTTGGACATGTTTCGATCCCTCTTTGAATCTAAGGCGATGACACGAGGCGCGGACCCGTTTTGGCATCCTGCCCCGATCTGTTGACATCGAAGACCACGTGCCTTCGACGGTTCGGAGCGTATATAGGGAGGGTATTTGCACCCTGCAACCATTGGCTGGTCTGGATGGTCGCGATTCCGTGATGTTTTTGCTAAACGAGTGAGGAAGAACGAAAAATGACTGCTTTGCGCCTCCGGGGCTTTGATATTCACAAGGAATTTCTAGGAAGAGTGGCCCAGCAGGAGGTGCTGGAGGCGGTGCGCGGCGTGGTGCGTCAGGCGCCGTTCTTTCGCCCCGAAGTGCCGCGCGGCGGGCGCATGTCGGTCCGGATGAGCGCGGCAGGGCGCTATGGCTGGTTTTCGGATCGGCGTGGGTATCGTTACGTTACCGAACATCCCGAAGGCCAGCCTTGGCCCGAGATCCCGGCGCCGATTGTGGCGATTTGGGATCAGTTGACCGGGTTGGAGCGCCGCCCGGAATGCTGCCTGATCAACTACTACGATGCCGATGCGCGCATGGGGCTGCATCAGGACCGGGACGAGGCAGATTTTCAATGGCCGGTCGTCTCAGTCTCTCTGGGGGATGATGGGCTGTTTCGGATCGGCAACCTGACCCGAGGCGGCAAGACGGAATCGATCTGGCTGCAATCGGGCGATGTGGTGGTGATGGGCGGAGATGCGCGGCTGACCTATCACGGCGTGGACCGGATCAAGCCCGGCACCTCGACATTGCTGCCCAAAGGCGGGCGGATCAACTTGACGCTGCGTGTGGTGGAGTAGCGTTTTCTTTGAAAGAAAACGGAGACGGACTTTTTAAAAAAAGTCCGTCGCTTCAGTGGCCAAGCGAACAACATCCTGTCTGATGTTGCCAGCCATCATTTCCCTGCAAAAGGAAGTCGACCGCCAGCCCATAGGCGCGGTCCGACATGCCATCGCTACAGGCACGCGCCGTGAGCGTGGCGATGGCCGTGCCCTGCGGCCCCTCGGCGATCATGTGAAAACTGTCGCGCCGCCCCTGCGCCGGGCCAGTCTGCGTGATTCGGTAATCGCGTGCGCCGCCCGCCATGGCGTCATAGCTCAACGTCTCGCCGGTCACCTCAAAAGACCAAAACGGCTCTGTCCCGCCGCAATGGGCCACGGGTGGCATCGCACGGGCCCATTGGCCCGCTTGCCGGGTGAGGAAACGCAGAGAGACCCAGCCGCTCCCTTCGCCCGTATTGACCAAGCCCCAGCCGTGATGGTCATTGGGGCGGATCACTTCGATGTTCTGGGCGTCAGGCTCAAAGCTGCCGATGATCGGGGCGCTGGCACTCGGGGCACGGCGAATGTTCAACACGTCATCCGCCGCGACACCGCTGACGTCATGCAGGGCGGGCCATGCATCCTGCGTCGCCCAGACAGGCAGTGCCCAAAGGCAGAGGAAGAGTGCCAGAAGTCTCATCGCCGGGCGTTCCAACTGATCGACGCATGGCGGCGGGTATAGAATTCGCCCATCAGCCCAATCATCAAAAGCACCAGCCCCACCCAAAGCGGATATTCCCAACTGGTATAGCGCGGGTTGTAATTGATGAAGGCAAAGCCGCGCGCTTGGTCGATGCTGTGAAACAACGGGTTCCAGTCAAACATCGCCAGCATATAGCCGGGCAGGGAGTTGGCGAGGAACATCTTCCCCGAGGCGATCATATTGGCGCGTTGATAGACGGTTGAGAAAATCGTCACGAAGGACGGAAACCACGGTTTGATCGCGAGCATCACCAGACCAAGGGCGCAGCCGGTAAACCACGCGGTCAGCATCATCCCGAAAGCGGCAAAAGGCTGATCTATGGTGATCGGCGTGACCGCCACATGATAGATGAACAAGATCACGAAGAGCGACAGAACTTGGATATAGAGCGAGCCCACCGCCGCCGATGCGATGGCGATGATCGTGTTCATCGGGGCGTGCTGCATCATCGGGCTTGCCGGTCCCTCAGACCCCGCCACCGCGCCCAAAGCTTTCACATGGGTGAGGTAGAGGAAAATCCCCGACATCAGATAGATGAGGAAGTCACCCCGCACGGCGGAGCCGCGCATCCCGAGGATCGAAAACATCACATAGAAGGCCAGTACGAACATCACCGTTTGCAGCATGTTCATCGCGATGGCGATAAAGGCATTGTTGTGCTGTTTGCGCACGTTGCGCACCACGGAATGGTAGACCAGTTCCGCGATGGCGAGGGCAGAACCGATGCCGGATTTCGGCTTTCTGGAAGACTGGAACATGCGCGCGTCCTTGACGAAGCCCTAGCGTGGCACGGAATTCTTGCTGTTCCGTTAGCTCCGCAGCATAAGGGAAACAGTGAATTGAAGCAACGACAGCCCGCAGGGCCGGAGGCAAAATGGATTACGAGAAACTGGTCGCGGAAATGCGGCGGCTGGCATTGGAAGCCGGGGACAAGATCATGGAGATCTACGGTCAGGACGATTTCGAGGTGAAATCGAAATCCGACGACAGCCCCGTCACCGCCGCCGACGAAGCCGCCGATGCGATCATTTCCGAAGGGCTCCGCGCCGCTTTCCCCGATGTGATCTTGGTGACCGAAGAGCAGGCTGCGACCCATTCCGCCAAGGGCGATACCTTTCTCATCGTCGATCCGCTGGATGGCACCAAGGAGTTCGTCCACCGACGCGGGGATTTCACGGTGAACATCGCGCTGGTCGAGGGCGGCGTGCCGACGCGCGGCGTGGTCTATGCCCCCGCCAAAGCCCGGATGTTCTTTACCCAAGCCGACGGCCAGTCGGTCGAGGAGGCCGGCGCATTCGAAAAGGGGCAGGTGAGTGAGACCAAGGCGATCTCGGTCTCTAACCCCGACAATGCGGCCCTGATGGTCGTCGCCTCCAAATCCCACCGCGATCAGGCGACCGATGATTACATCGGCAAGTACGCCGTGCGGGACATGACCTCGGCGGGGTCGTCGCTGAAATTCTGTCTCGTCGCGACCGGAGAGGCCGATCTCTACCCGCGTTTGGGCCGCACGATGGAGTGGGACACCGCCGCGGGCCATGCGGTGCTGAACGGGGCAGGCGGCTCGGTGGTGCGCTTTGACGATCTCACGCCCCTGACCTACGGCAAGGAAGACTTCGCCAACCCTTTCTTCATCGCCCATGCCCCGGGCGTTGAGTTGAAGGCGGGCTGATGTCTGTCCTGATCGTCATCCCCGCCCGCTATGCCTCCACCCGCTACCCCGGCAAGCCGCTGGTGGCGCTCACCGGGGTGTCGGGCCAGAAACAGACCCTGATCGAACGCAGTTGGCGGGCCGCCAGCGCGGTGTCGGGCGTCGACCGCGTGGTGGTGGCCACCGACGACGACCGCATTCGGGAGGCTGCCGAAGGTTTCGGCGCCGAGGTCGTGATGACCTCGGAAAGCTGCGCCAATGGCACCGAACGCTGTGCCGAGGCCCATGCCGCATTGGGCGGGGGCTATGACATCGTGGTGAACCTGCAAGGTGACGCCCCGCTGACGCCGCATTGGTTTGTCGAAGGGCTGGTGCAGGGGTTGAAAGACAACCCCGAGGCCGAGATCGCCACCCCGGTTCTGCGCTGTGACGGGGCCACGTTGAACAGTCTTCTGGCCGACCGTAAGGCGGGGCGCGTGGGCGGCACCACAGCGGTTTTCGGCGCCGACAATCAGGCGCTCTACTTCTCGAAAGAGGTCGTTCCCTATACCGGAATGCCCTACGCAGAGACGGATATGACCCCGGTCTTCCACCACGTCGGCGTCTATGCCTACCGGCCCGATGCGCTGGCCCAATATCCAAGCTGGCCCGTCGGCCCCTTGGAGCAGTTGGAAGGGTTGGAGCAGTTGCGTTTCCTTGAAAATGGCCGCGCCGTGTTCTGTGCGGAGGTCGAGGCCAAGGGGCGCGAGTTCTGGGAATTGAACAACCCCGAAGACGTGCCAAAGCTCGAAGCCATGATGGCGAAAATGGGTCTGGAATGACCGCCACCCCCGTCAGTGCCACGCTTGAAAGCGGCGTGCCTGTCAGCATCGTGATCGTCAGCCGGAAGCGGCCCGAAGCATTGCGGCGCTGCCTGACGGGGGTGGAACAGCTTCAATATACCACTTTCGAAGTCATCATCGTGGCCGATCCCGCCGGAATTGCCGTGGCCCGCGCCATGCATTTCGCCGGGGCGCTGAAACTGGTCCCTTTCGACAGGCCGAATATCTCTGCCGCGCGCAACCTTGGGATTGCCGAGGCCGCGGGGGACGTCGTGGCCTTTATCGACGATGATGCGGTGCCCGAGCCGCAATGGCTGCGCCACCTGCTGGAGCCTGCGCAACAACCCGAGGTCGCGTCGATGACCGGCTTCGTCCGAGGGCGAAACGGCATCTCTTTCCAATATCGCGCGCGTCGGTTGAGTGGTTTCGGAGAGCCGGAAACGCTCAATGTCGACCCTGAAACCCCAAGCATCCTGCACCCTCCGCCCGGGGGGGCAATCAAGACCGAAGGCACTAATATGGCCTTTCGGCGCGATGTCTTGGTGGAAATGGGCGGCTTTGACCCGGCCTTTCATTACTATCTTGATGAGACCGATCTGAACATGCGGCTGGCGCGGGCGGGCCATGCCACGGCAATCGTGCCATTGGCCGAAGTCCATCACGGTTTCGCCGCCAACGCCATGCGAAGCGCCAACCGCGTGCCGCGCGATCTTTTCGATATCGGGGCGAGCTGGGCTGTGTTTCATCGCAAACATCTGCCTGCGCAGGACCGTGCCGCCCATTGGGCGCATCTGCGCGCCCAACAGCGCCACCGTCTGCTGCGCCATCTGGTAAGCGGCGGGTTGGAACCGCGTGATGTGCCAAGGCTGCTGCGAAGGTTAGATGACGGCCACGCCGAAGGGGCGAAACGCCCTATCGCCACCGTCACCCTGCCTGAGAAGGCCAACAGCGCTTTCCGTCCTTTTCCGGCCCGCGCCCGGCGCAGCGTGGCCATGTTCACCCGGCCTATTAAACTGGCGCAAGACCGGGCAAAGGCTGCAAAACGGGCATTATCGGGTGAGATCGTGACCCTGATCAACCTTTCGCCGACCGCGCTTTATCATCGCGTTGCCTTTGATCCGACCCACGCTATTTGGCTGCAAACAGGTGGAATATACGGAAAGTCCACACGGGATGACGCGGTTTTCCGCTTAACTCGGCGCCTCGACAGGCTGCAAAGGGAAGTTAAGCGAGTTGCCAGACAGCGCGGTTTCGGCGATGATCATCGCCGGTAGAAAGACGCAGGTAAATTGACCGCGGCGTTCTGTATATTTCGAATAAGTTGTAAGGATTAAAATGCGCAAGAAGGTTACAAAAGCGATTTTTCCCGTTGCAGGCATGGGGACACGCTTTCTGCCCGCCACCAAATCGGTGCCGAAAGAGATTATGACCCTCGTCGACCGGCCTTTGGTTCAATATGCAATTGATGAGGCGCGCGCCGCCGGGATCAAAGAGTTCATCTTCGTGACCTCGCGCGGCAAAGGCGCGCTGGAAGATTACTTCGACCACGCGCCGCAGCTTGAGCAGGAATTGCGCAAAAAGGGCAAGACCGAGCTTCTTGAGACGCTGCAAAGCACGAATATGGACAGTGGCGCAATCGCCTATATCCGCCAGCACAAGGCGCTGGGCTTGGGCCATGCAGTCTGGTGCGCGCGCCGTTTGATCGGCAATGAGCCCTTTGCCGTTATGCTGCCGGATGACGTGATCGCGGCGGAAAAACCTTGTCTACAACAGATGGTCGAGGCCTATGAGGAAACCGGCGGCAGCATGGTCGCTGCGATGGAGGTGGAGCCTTCCCGCACATCCTCTTACGGCATTCTCGATACCAGCGAAGAGCGCGGTGATCTGGTGAAGGTCAATGGCATGGTTGAGAAGCCTGCCGTCGACGAAGCACCGTCGAACCTCGCAGTGATCGGGCGCTATATTCTGGCGCCGACCGTTTTGAAGAACCTGAACAAGCTGAAATCCGGCTCGGGCGGTGAAATTCAATTGACCGATGCGATCGCGCAAGAGATCGAGCAAGACCGCGATGTCTATGGCTTCCGTTTCCGCGGTCAGCGGTTCGACTGCGGCTCTAAAGCGGGTTTCCTTCAGGCGACCGTGGCCTTTGGTCTTGCCCGTGAAGAATTGCGCGACGACCTTTCGGCTTATCTGCAAAGCATCTCGCAAGTCGACCGCGCGGCGCAGTAGTACTGGGAAAACGCGGAATGGAAAAGGTATTGGTAACCGGCGGGGCGGGCTACATCGGCTCGCACGCTTGTAAGGCTTTGAACGCGGCGGGGTTCATTCCCGTTACGTTCGACAATCTCGTAACGGGCTGGCGCGATGCGGTGAAATTCGGCCCTTTTGAGGAAGGGGATTTGTTGGACCGCACACGGCTGGATGAGGTCTTTGCAAAACATCAGCCGATCGCGGTGATGCATTTCGCCGCTTTAAGCCAAGTGGGAGAGAGCATGGCCGAGCCGGGTCTCTATTGGCGCAACAATGTCAATGGCTCCCTGACTTTGATTGAGGCAGCTGCCGCGGCAAACTGCAAGCAGTTCGTCTTTTCGTCGACTTGTGCGACCTATGGGGATCAAGATAACGTCGTATTAGATGAGAACAGCGCTCAGTATCCGATCAACGCTTATGGCGCGTCGAAACGCGCGATTGAGGATATTCTGCGTGATTTTGAAGCCGCCCATGGCTTGCAATATGTTATTTTCCGCTATTTCAACGTGGCCGGGGCGGATCCCGAAGGTGAGGTGGGCGAGTTCCATCAGCCGGAAACACATCTAATCCCGCTGATGCTTGATGCGATTGCCGGCAAACGCGCGGCATTGACCGTGTTTGGGGACGACTATGACACGCCTGACGGCACCTGCATTCGTGACTATGTACATGTCTGCGATCTGGTTGATGCCCATGTTTTAGGTCTGAAATGGCTTCAGCGTGATAAGGGCAGCCGGGTGTTCAACCTCGGCACCGGCAGGGGGTTTTCGGTACGCGAAGTACTTGACCACAGCCGCGCTGTGACCAATCAAACGGTGCCGCACGAGATCGGTGCGCGCCGTCTTGGGGATTGTACCAAGCTCGTGTCAGGCTCATCGCGCGCGATCGAGGAATTGGGATGGACCCCCAAACGCTCAACTTTAGATAAGATGATCGCCGATGCCTGGAGATGGCACCAGACCGGCCACTACGATGGCTAATACCCACGCGCGGCTGTTGGACCTGACGCGCAGTTTGCGTCGGGTTGGGCGGGGCGCGACGGGGGTGGATCGGGTCGAACTGGCCTATCTCTCACATCTTTTGACAGAGGACGCGCCGCTTTTTGGAGTGGCGCGCACCGCTTTGGGCTATGTCCTGCTGGACCGCGATGGGATGCGGGGCTTTCAGGATCGGGTTGCGGGCCGCGTTCCTTGGGGGCGGGCGGATCTGCTTTCGCGCCTGCCGCGGGGGCGTGCCGTGGCGCTGAGCCGGGCGGAAAGCGACTTGCGGCGTTTGGCGGTCGCGCGCTGCGTTCCGGCCGGGTTGCCCGCGATGCTTGCCCGGCATCTGCCGCCGGAATTTGCCTATCTGAATGTCGGGCACAGCAATCTGACGGACCGGGTTCTGGGCGCCGTGAAACAGGCGCGGGGGCGAAGTGCCGTTCTCATCCACGACGTGATCCCATTGGAATATCCCGCCTACCAACGCCTCGGCTCCGTTGCGCCGTTTCGGGCCAAGATCGACCGGGTGAGCGCGCAGGCTGATCTCGTGATTTACAACTCGCAAGACACGCGTCAGCGCAGCGAGGCGCAGATGCGCGGGCGGGTTCCGCCTGCCGTCGTCGCGCATCTGGGCGTCGATCTGCCCGCGCCCGATGCTGGTGAGCTGCCTGCGGGGCTTCCGCCAAAGCGTCCCTATTTCGTCGTTGTCGGTACGATCGAGCCGCGCAAGAACCACGGGTTTTTGCTGGACCTTTGGCAAAAGATGGGGCCTGATGCGCCGCTCTTGCTGATCTGCGGGGCGCGGGGGTGGAACAATAGCGCGGTTTTCGACCGGCTCGACTGGCTGCCGCAGAACGGCCCCGTGCAAGAGCTCGCGAACCTTAATGACAAAGGATTGGCGGCCTTGGTGCAGGGGGCGGCGGGGATGCTTTTCCCCAGCCATGCAGAGGGGTTTGGCCTGCCCCCGGCAGAGGCGCTGAGCCTTGGAACGCGTGTTTTATGCAACGATTTACCGGTCTTGCATGAGGTCTTGGGCGACAAAGCCGTTTACGCGCCCCTGAGCGAACCCTATTCATGGATCAGAACAATCGAAGAATGGGCCGCATCTGTGCCAGACCCGCGCCCAGCGACGACTTTTATCGCGCCAACATGGGCCGAACACTTCAAGACCGTGTTAAAGTCGACGTGATAGCGCGGTAGAGGGGCGGTCAGACGCGATAGGTAAGGGGCGGTTTGGGCTTAATTCAGTCATATCGGTTGCGGCTGCAACGCAAGCGCTGGCGCATCCGCGCCTTCCGCAAGCGGCGCGAGTTGACCCCTGTGGCGAACCGGACCGCGCAGATCACAGCCGATGATATTCTGCTGTTCTGCACGCAGCGCAACGAAGCGATCCGGCTGCCCTATTTCCTGAAATACTACCGCGAGATGGGCGTCGGGCATTTCTTCTTTGTCGATAATGACAGCGACGATGGCGCGCTCGACTATCTGGCCAAGCAACCCGATGTCTCGGTCTGGAGCGCCAAGGCCAGCTACAAACGCGCCCGCTTTGGGGTGGATTGGCTGAACTGGTTGCAAATGAAATACGCCCATGGCCATTGGGCGCTGACGGTCGATCCGGATGAGTTTTTGGTCTACCCCTTTTGTGACACGCGCCCCCTGCGGGCGCTGACCGATTGGCTCGATGCCTCTTCGATCAAGAGCTTTTCGGCGATGCTGCTGGATATGTATCCCAAGGGGCGGCTTGACGAGGAACCCTATCAGGCGGGGCAAAATCCGATTGAGATCGCCGCATGGTTCGACAGTGGCAACTACACCATTTCCCGCAATCGGCGGTTTGGGAATCTCTGGATACAGGGCGGGCCACGGGCGCGGGTGTTTTTTCCCGACGCGCCTGCCAATGCGCCCGCGCTGAACAAGGTGCCGCTGGTCAAATGGGATCGGCGCTATGCCTATGTCAGCTCGACCCATATGCTGCTGCCGCGTGGGCTTAATCAGGTCTATGACGAATGGGGCGGAGAGAAAGCCTCGGGCGTCCTCTTGCACGCCAAATTCCTCGACACCTTCGGGGCCAAGGCGGCGGAGGAGTTGCAGCGTAGCGAGCATTACGCGGCTTCTGTCGAATACAAAGCCTATGCCGCACAGCTGAAAGACGACCCGCAGCTTTGGTGCAAATGGTCGGAACGCTACATCAATTGGCGACAGCTTGAGATCCTCGGCCTCATGTCCAAGGGGAACTGGGCATGAGCGTCGGGATCGTCATGTTAGTGCACAACGCTTTTGACCGGGCCGAGCAGGTCGCGCGGCATTGGGCGGCGGCGGGCTGTCCGGTGGTGATCCATATCGACAAGGCGGTGCCCCGGCGGGCGCATGATGCCTTTGTGGCGGCGCTGTCGGATCTCAAGGATGTCTGCTTTAGCCCGCGCAAACGTTGCGAATGGGGCACCTGGGGAATCGTTGCCGCCTCGCAAGGCGCGGCGGAATTGATGCTCTCGCGCTTTCCCAAGGTGCGCCATGTCTATCTGGCCTCCGGCTCTTGCCTGCCGCTGCGCCCGGTGCAGGAGTTGATCGACTATCTTGAGGACCGTCCCCAGACTGATTTCATCGAAAGTGCCACCACGGCAGATGTGCCTTGGACCGTGGGCGGGCTGGATGCAGAGCGGTTTACCCTGCGTTTCCCCTTCTCTTGGCGGCGCAATCGCTATCTGTTTGACCGCGCGGTCGAGGTGCAGCGCCTGCTGCGGTTGAAACGCCGGATGCCGCGCGGGGTCGTGCCGCATATGGGCTCGCAATGGTGGTGCCTGACCCGGCGCACCCTATCGGCGATCTTGCAAGACCCCGACCGGCCGACCTACGACAAGTTCTTTCGCCATGTTTGGATCCCGGACGAAAGCTATTTCCAGACCCTTGCACGGCTCTATTCCAGCAAGATCGAAAGCCGGTCGCTGACCCTGTCGAAGTTCGATTTTCAGGGCAAGCCGCATATCTTTTACGACGATCACCTCCAGCTTTTGCGCCGCTCGGATTGTTTCGTGGCACGCAAGATTTGGCCCCATGCCGACAGGCTCTATGATGCCTTTCTGACCGACCCTGCCGGTGCGATGAAAAAGACCGAGCCGAACCCCGGCAAGATCGACCGCATCTTTGCCAAGGCGGTGGAGCGGCGCACCCGGGGTCGCGCGGGGCTTTATATGCAAAGCCGTTTTCCCAACGAAGATTGGGAGAATGGCGTCACCGCCGCGCCCTATTCGATGTTTCAGGGCTTTACCGAGATTTTCGAGGATTTCGAACATTGGCTCAGCCGGGCCAGCGGGGCGCGCGTGCATGGGCATCTCTTTGCGCCCGACCGGGTGCATTTCGCGGGCGGGGAAACCGCGCTGAACGGTGCCTTGTCGGACAATCCGGTGCTGCGCGATCACAATGCCAGTGCCTTTCTGACCAATCTGATCTGGAACACCCGGGGCGAGCGTCAGTGCTTTCAGTTCGGCCCGATGGACAATCAAGACATCAACTGGCGTGTGGCCAAGGACCCGAACGCGCATATTTCGGTGATCACCGGCGCTTGGGCGGTGCCGCTGTTCCGCTCGAACCTTGATTTCGCCGATATCCGCCGTCTGGCCGCCAAGCTGCAAAAGACGGAAAGCACGCATTTGGATGTGCTGAATTCACCCTACACCAAGGCGCGTGTGCGGGTCTGGACCATGGCCGATTTCATCGAAGCGCCGATGGAGCCTTTGCAAGATATCCTTGACGAAATTGGCCGCCCCCGTCTGCGCCGCCTGTCAGAGGCGCCGCGCATGGTTGATCTGAACGGCTTCGGCCAGTTCCTCCAGAACCTCAAGAACCAAGGCATGCACCCCTATCTGGTCGGCGATTTTTCGGTCGCCCAAGGGGGCAGCGCCGATGCCAAACCTTCCCCCAAACCCTATCTGGTGAAATAACCCATGCGCGACAAATTCGACAGTTTCGTGGTCTTCGCCGAGATGCGGACCGGGTCCAACTTCCTAGAGGCGAACCTGAACGCCTTTGCCGGGATCGCCTGTCATGGGGAGGCGTTTAACCCTTTCTTCATGGGGTATCCCAAAAGCGAGCCCATCCTAGGCGTCGATCAGGTCACGCGGGACGAAAACCCCACAAAGCTGCTGGCGGCGATTAGGGGACAGCAGAATGCTTTGGGCGGTTTCCGCTATTTCCACGACCACGATCCGCGTGTTTTCGATGAGATCGTCGAGGATCAGCGCTGCGCCAAGATCGTGCTCACGCGCAACCCGGTCGACAGCTATGTCAGTTGGAAGATCGCGCAGGCCACGGGGCAGTGGAAACTGACCGATATGAAGGCGCAGAAGGTGGCGCAGGCCGTTTTCGATGCAGATGAGTTCAGTGCCCATTTGGATGCCCTTCAGCAGTTCCAGATCACGCTGCTGAACCGTTTGCAAACCTCCGGCCAAACGGCATTTTACGTGGCTTACGAAGACCTGCAAAGCGTTGAGGTGATGAACGGGCTTGCGCGCTATCTTGGCGTGGATGAGCAGTTGGAGGGGCTGGACAAGAACCTTAAGAAACAGAACCCCAGCCCGATATCGGCCAAGGTCAGCAACTATGACGAGATGCTGGAGGCGCTGGCGCGGCTCGATCGTTTCGATCTGACCCGCACCCCCAATTTTGAGCCACGGCGCGGGCCGAATGTGCCCTCTTATGTGGCAGCGGCGACCAGCGGCTTGATCTATCTGCCGATTAAATCCGGCCCGCAGGATCAGGTGCTGGACTGGCTCGCCGCCCTCGATGGCGTTCCGCGTGAGGCGCTGCGCGATAAGATGTCGCAAAAAGAGCTGCGGCAGTGGAAACGCAAAATGCGCGGGCATCGCGGCTTTACCGTGCTGCGCCATCCCGCCCTGCGCGCGCATGACGCCTTTTGCCGCCATATCCTGACCACGGGGGAGGGCAGTTACCGCCAGCTGCGCAACACGCTGATGCGGCGCTACAAGGTGCCGCTGCCCAAGGATGGCCCCGACGCCGAATATGACCGCGAGGCGCATCGCGCAGCCTTTGTCGCCTTCCTAAAGTTTCTCAAAGGCAATCTGGCCGGGCAAACCTCGATCCGGGTGGATGCTGCATGGTGTTCTCAGGCCCAAGCCATTGCGGGGTTCGGGGCGTTCTGCCTGCCCGACCGCATCCTCCGCGAAGAGGAGTTGGCCAGCGAACTCCCCGCCTTGGCCGCGGGGCAAGGCCATGCCACCGTCCCCGCCGTACCCCAGATGGTGGAGCCCGGGCCCTTCACGCTCGGCGATATCTATGACGATGAGATTGAGGCCCTGACGGCGGAAGCCTATCAGAAGGATTATATGACCTTCGGCTTTTCGCGCTGGCGGTGAGGGGCGCAGGCTAGATTGACCTTGCCGGTTCTGACGTAAACTGGAACAACAGGGCATCTTGAGCATCCCGCCAAAGGTCGCGCCGTGAGTTTCCTGTCTGTCACCTCTGTTCCCCGGCTGCGGTGGAGTTCGCCCAAAGCCTTCACACTCAGACCACCATTGGCCTCAATGGTGTTTCTGGTTCTGGGATTGGTGATGTTTGGCTTGGGGGAGGCGCTTTTGGTCACGGCGGGCGTCGGCGTCAGCCCTTGGACCGTCTTCGCCGAAGGGGTGACCCGCATCACGGGGTGGAGCCTCGGCTTTGCGACCTTCCTGATCAGCGCCGTGGTTCTTTTGCTCTGGATCCCGCTGATGCAGACGCCCGGTATCGGCACCATTCTGAACGCGGTGATCGTGGCGCTGGTGCTGGAATATGCGCTGCCAATCCTGCCCCACTTCGACAGCTATCTGGCGAATGCCGTGCTGGCGCTGACCGGCGTCTTTGTGACCGGCTTTGGCGGTGCGATCTATCTTGTGGCAAACCTTGGCCCCGGACCACGGGACGGGTTGATGACGGGGCTGCAACGGGTCACGGGCAAACCCATCGCGCTGGTCCGCATGAGCATCGAATTGTCCGTCGTCGCCATCGGCTGGGCCTTGGGCGGCACCCTGGGCCTCGGCACGCTGCTTTTCGCGGTGGGGATCGGCCCGGCCATGGCGATTGGGATGCAGATTCTGCAACTGCGCAGCGTGGCCCGCTAGGCGGCAGCGCGCAGGCAGCGCTAGGTGACCCGTGCAAAAGGCTGAAATCCGCTTTTTCCTGAAACGACCCCACCGCATACTGCGGTATACCGTCGACCTTCGCCGCCTCTTCCGCTATCAGAGCAGCAAATGCAGCAATTTGGAGCAATCATGTCCGATATCATCTACACCAAAGTTGACGAAGCGCCGGAGCTGGCCTCTGCCTCGCTGTTGCCAATCATCAAGAAGTTCGCCGAAGCCGCCGGTGTGAGCGTCGGCACGAAAGACATCAGCCTCGCGGGCCGTATCCTCGCGACTTTCCCTGAGCATCTGAGCGAAGACCAGCGCCAGTCCGACGATCTGGCGGAATTGGGCCGTCTGGTGAAGACGCCCGAGGCCAATGTCATCAAGCTGCCGAACATCTCTGCCTCGGTGCCGCAGCTGGTCGCCGCGATCAAAGAGCTTCAGGCCCAAGGCTATGCGCTGCCCGACTATCCCGAAGAGCCGAGCACAGACGAAGAAAAAGCCGTGCGTGCCAAATATGACGGCATCAAAGGCTCCGCCGTGAACCCGGTTCTGCGCGAAGGCAACTCCGACCGCCGCGCGGCCAAAGCCGTGAAGAGTTTTGCCCAGTCCAACCCGCACCGCATGGGGGACTGGACCGCCGACAGCAAGACGCATGTCTCGTCCATGTCGGGCAATGATTTCTTCTCCAACGAAGTTTCGGCCACGCTTGATGCCGCGACTGGCGCCAAGATTGTGCTGGAAACCGCGGACGGGGAAAAGGTGCTGAAAGAGGGGCTTGAATATCCCGCCGGCACCGTGGTCGACGCGACCTTCATGAGCGCGGCCGCGCTGAAGGACTTCCTCAACACCCAGATCGAGAAGACCAAAGAAGACGGCATTCTCTTCTCGCTGCACCTCAAGGCCACGATGATGAAGGTCTCCGACCCGATCCTCTTTGGTCACGCGGTCAAAACCTACCTTGCGCCGGTGTTTGAAAAGCATGGCGCGAAGCTCAAAGATCTGGGCGTGAACCCCAACTCCGGTCTCGGCGATCTGCTGGAGCGCGTGAAGGGCGAGAGCGAGATCATGGCCGACATCGACGCCTGCATGGAAGAGCGTCCGCCGATGTATATGGTCGATTCCGACAAGGGCATCACCAACCTGCATGTCTCTTCCGACGTGATCATCGACGCCTCGATGCCCGCGCTCATCCGCGCTGGCGGCAAGGGCTGGGGCCCGGACGGCAAAGAGCATGACGCCAACTGCGTGATCCCCGACAGCTCCTATGCGCCGGTCTATGACGAGGCGATCAACTTCTTCAAAAAGAACGGCAAGCTCGACCCGGCCACCGCAGGCACGGTGCAGAACATCGGCCTGATGGCGCAGAAGGCCGAGGAATACGGCTCCCACCCGACCACGTTTGAGCTGGCCGAAGCGGGCACCGTGAAGATGATCCTCGACGACGGCACCGTGCTGCACCAGCACAAGGTCGACGCCGGTGACATCTGGCGCTCTTCCTCCGCGCGCAAGGCGCCGATCGAGGATTGGGTGAACCTCGCCATCTCGCGCCAGAAGGCCGAGGGCTGCCGCGCGATCTTCTGGCTGGACGCAAACCGCGCCCATGACGCCGAGCTGATCTCCTATGTGAAGCCCATCCTTGAGGCACAGGGCGTGGCCGACAAGTTCGAGATCATGGCCCCCCGCGAAGCCACCCGCGCCTCGCTTGAGACCATCACCAAGGGCGAGAACACCATCGCGATCACCGGCAACGTGCTGCGCGACTACCTGACCGACCTCTTCCCGATCTTGGAGCTGGCGACCTCGGCCAAGATGCTGTCCATCGTGAAGCTTATGAACGGCGGCGGCTTGTTCGAGACCGGCGCGGGCGGCTCTGCCCCCAAACACGTTCAGCAGTTGATGGAGCAGAACCACCTGCGGTGGGACAGCCTTGGCGAATTCTGCGCCCTTGGCGAGAGCCTGAAGTTCCTCGCCGATGCCCGCGGCAACGAGAAGGCGCGCGTGCTGGGCGATGCCGTGGAAACCGCGACGCAGGGCATCCTCGATCACGGTCGTTCCCCTTCGCGCAAGGTGGGTGAGCCCGACAACCGCGACAGCCACTATTGGTTCGCGCGCTACTGGGCCGAAGCCGTCGCCGCGCAGAGCGATGACGCGGAGCTCGCCGCAGAGTTCGCGCCCATCGCCAAGGAACTGGCTGCCAAAGAAGCCGACATCCTGTCCGAGCTTGCCGCGGCCCAAGGCACGGCTGTCGATCTGGGCGGCTACTACCACACCGACGCGGAGAAAACCGCCCGCGTGATGCGCCCCTCTGAGACGCTGAACGGCATCATCGGGTAACTCGCCTGATATAAAAATCGCCGCGTCGCTGGTTAAGCGGCGCGGCGGATTATCATTTTAAGACTTGGCAGCGGCGCAGACGCTTTGCGGGCGCCTACCAAATTCCTCGGACATCGTGTAACCACGGGTATTCTCCTTTGAGTCTTCGAAGAGAATAGCTAATTTACGCCAAGCGTTCTCGCTATTCGTACGCCAAACCTCGTTTCCATTCTCGATACGTTCGCTGCTTTAGGACTTGGTTCATCCGCCCCTCTAATGCTGAGAACCTCAGTTCTCAAAGGAGGCCGCGATGCCCATTCTCGATATCTTCGAAGATCACCACAACGGATTAACCGGCCCTATCTGCGGCGGCTTCGACGTGACGCCCAGTGATGCGGCAGACCTTCCTCAGATGACCCGCGGGGTGATGGTCGCTTCTGCTGGCGATCTGGCAGTGGTGCTGAAAAGCGGGGACGCGGTCACCCTGCCCGCCCTGTCGCCCGGCGTGCTCTACCCGATCCGCATCGCAAGGGTGCTGGCGACGGGAACCACGGCCACAGGCATCAAGGGGTTGGTTTAATGCTGGGCGTCGGAATGCACCCCTTCGCGGCATACCGTAGCCGGGTACCTATCGCTTTTCCGGCGGGGTTCAGTTGGGATCGGGTACGCTTTGATATTGGTATCGAACAGATTGGCGGGGCCTATCGTGCGGCGGTTGAACCACGCGATCTGGTCGACCCGGCGATCTGGACCGGCGCAGCGATCCATGTGGATGGCGTGGGGGGTGATGACAGCAACAGTGGCCTTGGCGGGCAGGACGGTGATTTCACCAATGCCAAGCGGACGATCCATGCAGCATTCACCGAGGGCAACGCAACGGGTGCGGCCTATCGCGTATTGGTCAAGCCCGGCGATTACGCCGAGGCGGCCTTCACCCGCAACGGCAGTGACGAGCCGAACCAGCACGTTGCCGTGATCGGATGGGGTGGGCCGCTGCGCTATCGTTCGGGGCCGTTCGATGTGACATGGAGCGATGGGGGCGGGACGTTCACGGCGAATGAAAGCTCGGTCCGGCGGGTGTTTCGCAGCGATATGCTGACCCCGGAGGAGCTCTATACCGAGTTGAGCGAAGCCCCGGATGTGGCCAGTTGCGCCGCGACGGTCAACACTTGGGTTCATGACGGGGCATTGCTGCATGTGAATATCGGCAGCGCGCCGGGGGCGCGAGATATTGCGGTGATCCGGTCCTTTCACGGAGCGCGGTTTCTGACGCATGACAAAGATTTCTATCTTGAGAACGTCCATTGTGAGGGCGGGATTACCGGGGCGCTGCATTTCGATGCCGTTGCCACGCGCAATATCGTCGGGGTGAACTGCACATTCCGCTATTCGGCACCCTCGAATCCCACGGCCTTGCAGGATGCCGCGCGGGTGCGGCGCACGAATGGACTGGTCGCGTTTTTCGATTGCGATGCCTCGGGCGGGGCGAAGGACGGTTGGTCTTTCCATGAGGACGGCACGCCGGGGATGCATGTTTTGTTGCTGGGCTGTTCCGGTTGGCGCAATGGGTTCAGCACGGCGACATCCTGCAATGGGTTCACCACGCATGACGGGGTGCGGGCGATCCTATTGGGCGGCGATTTTGGCCTGTCGCGTAATGGCACCGAAGTGCATGTAATCCAATCGACCGAGACTTGGGCCGCCGGTTGCCATGCCGTGGCGCGGGACGTGGATGGCTCATCCGTCGCGTTCAAATGTTCGAATGATGCGCTGATGTGGTTGCAAGACTGTTCGGGCGATGCTGCGGGGCAGACGGAGAACTATGCCTTACAGGCCAATGCAGGCACTGTTTTCACCCGGGGCTTTTCAGCTCTGGCGGGGGGCGTGGAGGTCAGCTCGGGTGGCTCTGTTACGCCATTTTGAGAAAGCCGTTCGGCCAGTTCCTTCCAGTCTGGCACGGCCTCGGGCCTGCGCTCCCAAGTTTCGCAGCGTTCGAAGGCATGCGGGCTGTTGTAGCCGATGATCGAAGGAATGCTCGGGTGGCAGAGCCGGTCGGGCCCGAGGGTGGGCAGCCCATGGTGCCGATAGAGCAGGATGCGATTAGAGTTGGTCGTTTGATAGGCGACCCCCGGTTCGTCGCGGTAGGGGGCGAGACCAATATCGGCATGGGCGATATGGGCGAGCGTGGTGTCGAAACTCTGTTCGCCGTGCCAAGTGATGTTAGGCCGCTTGGGTGGCGTTTCTCGTAAGCGGCCAAGGACATGAATTTGCCAGTGAGGGCGCGCGTCGGCCAGCTGGGTAAGGGCAGGAGTATCAAGGAGGGTCGTCCCCGCACAGACGGCGATGGGCCCTTCGCGGGGCTTGCGGTAAGGGTCAGCAGTACTGACCTGTAATTCCGCGTGGGGGATGCCGATTGGGTCCAGCGTGACGTTGGGGTGATCCGCGAAACGGGCGGCGATATGGGGGCTGGCGGTACTGATGCGGGTGAAGGGGCGGTGGTTTCGTTCGGCCCGCAGAAGCACATCCGGCGCATTCAGCAGGCGAATATCATCTGAAACACGGTAAATGCGCGCAGCCTGCGGGGCATGTTCGGCCAAAAGCGGGCCGAGCAGGACCGGCGGGCCGCTTTCGCATATGACAAGGTCAGCTTGGGCGAGCGGCCCCCGCAGGCGGCGGCGCCAGTGATTGATAAAGAGTGGGTAGCTGGATTCGAGCCAGCGGTTGAGCCGCGCGCTTTTGGTTTTGATCGGATGGATGGGCGGTAGGCTGTAGATTGATGTGAGGTCCGGTCCGTGATGGTGAGTGCCGTAGTGCGGCGGGCTGTCGAGGGCGGTCAGACGGACGTCGCCGAAGAGTTTGGAGAGCCAACTATAGCCGATGGTGACATGGGTCATATGCCAACCTTCCGCGCGGAGGTGGTGCGAGACCCAAAGCATGCTCGGGCGGCGTTTCTGGAAGGGGAAATGCCCCGTTAGGAGGACGGCGCGCTTCATGTGGCGATCTGCCTGTTGGGAATGAGTATGACTGCGCCATAAAGAGCGCTGCCGAGGACAAGTTGCGCCGGGAGGGGCAGGGGCGGCAGAAACGCGAAGAGTGCCGTCACGGCGGCCGCCGCGCAGAGCGGCAGGGCGAGGGGCGTCAGGGCTGAAACTGTAAGGCGAAGGCGCGGCAGGGCGCGGGTGAGGTGCCACAGGGCGGTCAGGAATGCGGCGATGCTGATGGATGCGGCCAGTGCCGTGGGGGTGGGCGAAAAGGCGGCGAAGGTGCAGCATAGAGGCAGCAACAACGCCGCGCGTTGCAGCATCAGTCGGGTATGGCCCGCCGCGATGAGGGCTTGGTTGATCGGCATCAACAATGCCGAAAGGAGGCCGAAGCCCGCGAGGGCCGTGAGGATCGGTGCAGCGGAGGCTGCCGGGGTCGGGCCAATGAGCAGAGCCAGCGCCTGCGGCGCCGAGAGGAGGGTGACCCCCCAGACCCAAAGGCTGAGCGTTCCGCTGAGGCGCAGCTGTGATGGCAGCACGGCTGCGCGTTCCGACACCGATAGCTGGCGCAGCTGGGGCAGGGCGAGAAAACGCAGGGGCGAGAGGGTGAGGGCTTCGATCAGGCTTACCATACGGGTGGCGATCTGGAAGGCACCGGCAGCGGGCAGGCCGAAGACGAGCGCCGTGGCAAGTTGCATGAGCGGGAAAAGGGCCGCGTTGAGGAAGTCTCGGGCCGAGATCTCGACGATTAATTCGGTCAACCGTCTCTGATATCGCCATTTCGGAAGGCTTTGGGGGCTCCATCCGGCAAAGTGGCAGGCGAGAATCGTGTTCATCCCGGCATGGGTGAGGGCGAAGGCAGCCAAGGCCCAAGGGCCGCTGCCGGTTGAGAGCATCCAGACGGCCATGGCTGCGGCGACGGACTGGCTTGCTATACTGCGCAAGGCGAGAGCGCGGAGGTGCAGGTCGCGGCGCAGGATGCCTTCGGAGACGGCGCAGAGGCCATGGAGAAACGGGATTGCGCTGAGGGCGATGAGCAGCGGGGCGTCCAGCGCGATGCCGATGCAGACGAAACCCAGCGATAGGGCGCAGCCGCTGGCCAGTGATATTGCGAAAAGCGCGTCTCGTCGGCGCCGGCGGGGGGCGTGGATGATCACGCTTTCCCCGATGCCAGCCGTGTGCAGCCCTTGGGTCAGCCGGATGGGAGCGAAGGCGGTGGCGAAGGCACCAAGCTCGGCCAAAGACAGAAACCGCGCGGCGATGAGGAAAAGCGCGGCGTTGATGCCGACGCGGGACCACTGCAGGGCGAACGACCAGAAACGGGGGCTCATGCGGGCGCTCCCTTCGGGCGTGTCATACCCCGCTGGAGAGGGCGTTCCAAAAGCAGGTGGGTTAGGAGGCCAAAGGACAACGCAAGCATGCATGTCGTGGCGACGTAGACCCAGGCGCCGAAGACGGTCGCGGGCAGGAGTGGCAACAGCAGAAGGGTTGCCGCGCGCAGGGCGAAACGGTGCGACAGGTAAAGGCCATAGGACGCGTCCCCGAGCAATTGCCCCGGGATCGGGCGGGCCGGGCAAAAAAGCGTGCCCGCCGCGACGATCAGCGTGGCGGGAAAACCCGCGGCGAGGAAGCGGGGGAGGGGAAGTGACGCAAGGACAATGAGAAGGGCAAAGCCGAAAGCCAGTGCCGCGGCGCAGAGGATGGGATGGGGGTAGGCCCAACCGCTCGCCCATAGCCGGGCGAGGGCGATGCCGAAGAGAAATTCGAGGATAAGAGGGTTCGTCCAGAAAATGAAGGACGGCGATGTGAAGCGGGCCGATAGCCCGAACGCCGCGAGGCCGATCAACAAGCTCGAAACCGCCAATAGGGGGCGGGGCAGGGCGAGGCAGAGGGCCATGAGAGCATAGAAAAAGACTTCGTAATTGAGGGTCCAACCGAGGGACAGAACCGGTGCAATCCGTCCGTCGGGGCGGGCGTAGGGAAAGAAAGCGTAGGAACTGGCGATCTGGGCAGGATCAAACGGTGTGTCTTTGATTGTTGATTGTCACTGAGAACTGACCCGGTATTTTCACCGAGATTTGACCCACCCTCAGTTATGCGTCGTGGTCTATGATGCGGTCAATGTTTTGGCCTCCTTTGCAGTTTTCTTTGCTGCCTCAGAACTGACCTTGAAGCGGTAGCTGTCGTTTCCGGTTTCGAGGATGTGGCAGCGGTGGGTAAGCCGATCCAAGAGAGCGGTGGTCATC
>NZ_SZNL01000060.1:0-970 GCF_005068605.1 Sulfitobacter sp. 15WGC
ATCTGCATTCACGCCGGGTGATCGGTTGGGCGGTGAGCAACCGGATGAAGCGCGACCTGGCAATCCGGGCATTGAAAATGGCTGTTGCGCTGCGGCAGCCGCCCAAGGGCTGCATCCATCACACCGATCGTGGGTCGCAATATTGTTCGCACGACTACCAGAAGCTTCTGCGCCACCATGGGTTCATGGTATCGATGAGCGGCAAGGGCAATTGTTATGACAACTCTGCCGTCGAGACCTTCTTCAAGACGATCAAGGCAGAGCTGATCTGGCGGAGACCATGGCATACGCGAAGAGAAGCAGAGCTGGCCATCTTCCAATACATCAACGGCTTCTACAATCCGCGAAGGCGGCACTCAGCACTGGGTTGGAAAATCCCGGTCGCTTTCGAAAGGAAAGTGGCCTAAACGAGCACGTGGGGCGGCACAAAAACGCGACAGGTCCACAACACGCGCGCCGGAGATGCTGGTGTCAGCAATCAGGCACAGGTTTTCGCGGCTGCAATCGTCTATCACTGCCAGGATGCGGAGTTTCCGGGATGGGCCGAAGCTGTCAGCCAGGAAGTCCAGAGACCAGCGCGCATTGGGATACGCAGCCTCCGGCATCGGGGAGCGCGTTCCACGGGCCCGCTTGCGGCCGCGCCGCCGCTTCACTGACAACCCTTCTTCCCGGTAGAGCCGATACAGTTTCTTGTGGTTCATTTTCATGCCCTTGCGCTCAAGCAACACGCCAATCCGGCGGTAGCCGAACCGGCGCCGCTTTCCGGCGATCTCCTGCATCTCCTTGCGGATCTCAGGGCAGTCCGGCGGGCGTTCGCGCCGGACTGTCTTTGGGTCGACACCGACAAGCCGACAGGCCCGGCGCTGCGAGATGCCGTGATCCCGCATCGCCCTGAGCGCCGCCTCTCGCCGCTTGGTCAGCGTCGTCAGTTCTTTCCCAGAAGATCCTTCAGAACCACATTGTCCAGCAT
>NZ_SZNL01000061.1:0-963 GCF_005068605.1 Sulfitobacter sp. 15WGC
CTCCTAAATCGTAACGGAGGCGCGCGAAGGTTGGCTCAGAGCGGTCGGAAATCGCTCGTTGAGTGCAATGGCAGAAGCCAGCCTGACTGCGAGACTGACAAGTCGAGCAGAGTCGAAAGACGGCCATAGTGATCCGGTGGTCCCAAGTGGGAGGGCCATCGCTCAACGGATAAAAGGTACGCCGGGGATAACAGGCTGATACTGCCCAAGAGTCCATATCGACGGCAGTGTTTGGCACCTCGATGTCGGCTCATCTCATCCTGGGGCTGGAGCAGGTCCCAAGGGTACGGCTGTTCGCCGTTTAAAGAGGTACGTGAGCTGGGTTTAGAACGTCGTGAGACAGTTCGGTCCCTATCTTCCGTGGGTGTAGGATACTTGAGAGGAGTTGCCCCTAGTACGAGAGGACCGGGGTGAACGATCCACTGGTGGACCAGTTGTTATGCCAATAGCAGTGCTGGGTAGCTATGATCGGACAGGATAACCGCTGAAGGCATCTAAGCGGGAAGCCCCCCTCAAAACAAGGTATCCCTGAGAGCCGTGGTAGACCACCACGTCGATAGGCCAGAGATGTAAGCGTAGTAATACGTTCAGTTGACTGGTACTAATTGCTCGATAGGCTTGATTTGATCCAGTAGAAGCAAGACTGCTTAAACTGATCAAAAGCATACACATACAATCAGTCGTACATGACTTGGACAAACACGCTTTGCGCTCCAATGGAGACGGAGCGGGAACGGGCATCCTTCGGATACCCTGCCTCCCGCCGCCGCTCTGCTGCGCAGAGCGCTGCTAGGAATTTATTCGGTTTGGTGATCATAGCGCGAGCAAAACACCTGGTCCCATCCCGAACCCAGCCGTTAAGTGCCGTAGCGCCGATGGTACTGCGTCTTAAGACGTGGGAGAGTAGGTCATCGCCAAACCTAATAAGTTCCTAGACTACAGTATCTCTCGACGATGATCAGA
>NZ_SZNL01000062.1:0-835 GCF_005068605.1 Sulfitobacter sp. 15WGC
TAGGGTCAGGATGCATTGATTTCGGTCTCTCTGCATGATTCACGGCTCGGAAAAGGAGTGGTGACATGAGTGAACTTTTCTGGCTGACCGATGAGCAAATGGGCAAACTTGCGCCTTTCTTCCCGAAGTCGCACGGAAAGCCAAGGGTCGATGACAGACGGGTGTTGAGTGGGATTATCTTCATCAATCGCAATGGCTTGCGCTGGCGGGATGCGCCGCGGGAATATGGCCCGCATAAAACGCTCTATAGCCGCTGGAAGCGTTGGAGTGAAAAGGGCATCTTTGCGCGGATGATGGCCGGACTGGCGGCGGAACACGGTGAGAAAACGACCGTGATGATCGACGCGACATACCTGAAGGCCCACCGAACAGCGACCAGCATGGCCGCCAAAAAGGGGGGCGTGGCCGCCTGATCGGTCGGACCAAAGGCGGCATGAACACCAAGCTACACGCCATCTGCGACAGTAAGGGACGACCAATCGACCTGTTCGTTACCGCCGGACAGGTGAGCGATTACATCGGCGCAAGGGCCCTGCTGCGCGGCCTGCCAAAGGTCAAATGGCTGCTCGGGGATCGCGGCTATGATGCTGACTGGTTCAGAGAAGCGTTACAGGACAAGGGGATACGCGCCTGCATCCCAGGCCGGAAGAAACGCAAAACGCCGGTCAAATACGACAAGCGCAGATACAAGCGTCGCAACCGGATCGAAATCATGTTCGGTAGGCTTAAGGATTGGAGGCGTGTCGCGACCCGTTATGACCGTTGCCCTAAGGTGTTTCTCTCTGCCATCGCGCTCGCGGCTCTCGTCATTTATTGGTTATGAATCCTGACCCTA
>NZ_SZNL01000063.1:0-828 GCF_005068605.1 Sulfitobacter sp. 15WGC
GACACGATGGAAGGCAATGCCGAGCACAAGGACGCCATGGCCAAGATGGACATGGAGCATGACGACCCGAACTCCGTTCGCCTTGATCCCGGCATGGAGGGCGAGGTGATCTGGACCTTCTCCAATGAAGGTTCCTTCGAGTTCGCCTGCCTGATCCCCGGCCATTACGAATCCGGCATGCATGGCCCGATCACCGTGAAGCAGTCTGATGAGGCCCCCGCGGCGCCCGCCGTCTACTCAACCGGCAAGATCAAGAAAGTCGACGCCAAGGGCAAGAAAGTGACCATCATTCACGGCCCGCTGGAAAACCTCGACATGCCGTCGATGACCATGGTGTTCAAAGCCGATGAGACGCTGATCGCCAATATGAAGGAAGGCCAGAACATCGAATTCGTGGCCGACCGTGTAAAAGGCAAGCTGACCGTCACAGCGATGAAGTAAGCGCCGACAGCAGGGCCGGTGAACTGGCTGGCCCTGCTCTTTCCACCAAACAATAAGGCAGTTCGAGTAATGAGATCGCGTGGAACCACCGCCCTTTGGGCCATCGCTGCACTGCAGGCAATTGTGGCAATCTTCTTTTCCGTCTGCTTCCTGCTGGACGCCATGGGAATGGAGCCTGACTTTCTGATTTGGCAAAGCCACGAGTATCAACAAACGATCTTGGCCATCGGCCTGAACCTCGGCGTGGCGCTTGGTTGGGTCGCCCTCAGGACCAGTCTGCAACGTGCGCGGCTGGCCGAAGATAAGATGCGCCGCTGCACCTCGGAGTTCTCGATGGTGATGACGCAACATTTCACGGATTGGCGGCTGACCCCCGCAGAGCGGGAC
>NZ_SZNL01000064.1:0-807 GCF_005068605.1 Sulfitobacter sp. 15WGC
CTGTTCCGGTAAAGGGGTCTTGGGCCAATGCCGACTGCACCATCGAAGCCAATCCATCGTGTCCTTTACGGAAGTCCACCGGCCGCGTCGCAACCAATATCCGAACGCCTTGCGATGGCATCAGCATAAAGAAGCATCAAGCGCGTGGGCGATCTCTGCAATCCGAGAGGCAGATGTCTGCAGCGGCAACTCGATGGCGATCTCTCCAAAGATCAATCTGATCGCCTCATTAGGAACAGTCAGAGCTTCTGTGGGCTCTTCCGGCCCAGCAGAAACCACCAGTGGAGCGAAGAGCGGCTCAGCGGCCTCCGGCGCCGGTAGCAACAGCTTTCCTTGCTTGGCCAGTCGACGCCACGCAGATAGCTGGTTCGGAAGGATGCCATATCGCTCAGCGACAGCGTTCACCGTTGCACCGACCTCAAGCGTGTCCGCCACCGCCTGTGCCTTTGCGGTATCCGACCAACGGCGGTGGCCGGACGCATAAATCTCGACGCCAAGCGATCTGAGAAACGAATTTGTAGCGCACATTGCGAAACGCACTCCCCATCATAAGATGGGTTCGTTCTCGCAGCCCGGATCACACCCTACAACGTGACCCCGGGCCAACGCTTACAAATATCCGGCATCGAGGCAATAAAGCGAGAGCAGGCCCCCCGCTATGCAAAGCAAAAGGTGAGCGCTAGGGTCAGGATGCATTGATTTCGGTCTCTCTGCATGATTCACGGCTCGGAAAAGGAGTGGTGACATGAGTGAACTTTTCTGGCTGACCGATGAGCAAATGGGCAAACTTGCGCCTTTCTTCCCGAA
>NZ_SZNL01000065.1:0-725 GCF_005068605.1 Sulfitobacter sp. 15WGC
ATCCCCCTCGCTGCCCTGAGCCTGCTCGCCGCTTGCGACGACCTGCGGTTCCCTCGGGATGTGGAAGAAACCCTCGAAACCGTTCTTTCCGAGCAGAAAATGACCGTGGCGGTATCGGAAAACCCGCCATGGGTCGTGCTGGCAGACGGCCAACCGCCACAGGGGGTCGAAGCCGACCTGACCCGCGCCTTCGCCGAAGCCTTGGGGGTGGCCATCGAGTGGAAACACCTCGGCGCCTTCGCGGCGTTGGAGGGGGTGGAGAAGGGTGACATCGACCTTGCCATTGGGGGTTTCACCCGCAAGGACGTGACCCCGGTAAAAGGGGCCGCGCCGAGCTACGCCTATTTCGAGGAGTCCTTCGTCATCGGCAGCCGGGGGCCAGACGCCTTGGCCGATGACATCGAAGGCCAACGCGTTTTCGTACCGCCCCACCTGCCTCTTGCCGCGCTGGTTGAAAAGGAAGGTGGCATTCCGGTGGATCATTGGGCGGAAGGCCTCAACCTCGCCGCTCTCCCGCACTGGAAACTTGAGGAGAAAGACCTTACCGCCACCGAAACCACGCTACAGCGGGCACAGCATGTCTTTGCCGTGCAGCAGGGCGAAAACGCTTGGCTGATGGAGATCGAAGGCTTCCTTCGAGATGAGGCCGGAACCATCGGGGCGCGTCTGCGCGCATCTGCCCCATGACCCGCTCCATCCGCACCATGCCCGAAGCGCAGAAAAAA
>NZ_SZNL01000066.1:0-696 GCF_005068605.1 Sulfitobacter sp. 15WGC
TTCATCGTAGCCTTTAAGGAGCGAAGATGAACAAGAAGCCCGGAACATCGAAAGACGCAGCTGACAAGCTGGTCAAAAAGATCCGCCGCAAGACCCGCCAGACCTACTCGGCGGAGGAGAAGATCCGCATTGTTTTGGCCGGATTGCGCGGGGAGGAAAGCATCTCGGCGTTATGTCGCCGCGAGGGTATCTCTGACAGCCTGTATTATACTTGGTCGAAGGAATTCCTTGAGGCTGGAAAGCGTCGCCTTTCCGGCGACACAGCGCGTCAGGCGACATCGCCTGAGGTGAAGGATCTGCGATCCGAGGCCATGGCTCTGAAAGAATGCGTGGCTGATCTAACCCTTGAGAACCGCCTGCTCAAAAAAAAGCATGACAGGGGCTGGGGAGTTCGAGGAATGAGGTATCCAGCAACCGAGAAGCTTGAGATCATTCGCACGGTTGAGGGATCACACCTGCCCACAAAAATGACCCTTGATATGCTGGGTATCCCGCGCACGACATTTTACCGATGGTATGACCGCTACGTCGAAGGCGGCCTTGATGCATTGGCGGACCGCGCGCCTCGGCCGAAGTCGGTCTGGAACCGTATTCCGCAGGACCGGCGGGATGATCTGATCGAGTTTGCGCTGGAACATGAGGCGCTGACCACACGCGAACTGGCCGTCAAATATACTGATGAGAAGCGGTATTTTA
>NZ_SZNL01000067.1:0-673 GCF_005068605.1 Sulfitobacter sp. 15WGC
AATTAGGGGCCTTAGCCGGAGGTCAGGGTTGTTTCCCTCTCCACGACGGACGTTAGCATTCGCCGTGTGTCTGCCATCCAGTACTCCTCGGTATTCGGAGTTTGGTTAGGATCAGTAAGCCTGTGGGGCCCATTACCCATCCAGTGCTCTACCCCCGAGGGTATTCGGATGACGCTCTACCTAAATAGATTTCGCAGAGAACCAGCTATCTCCGAGTTTGATTGGCCTTTCACCCCTAGGCACAGCTCATCCCGATCTTTTTCAACAGATGTGGGTTCGGTCCTCCAATAAGTGTTACCTTATCTTCAACCTGGCCATGCCTAGATCACTCGGTTTCGGGTCTGATCCCACGAACTCGACGCCCTATTAAGACTCGCTTTCGCTGCGCCTACACCTAACGGCTTAAGCTTGCTCGTGAGACCAAGTCGATGACCCATTATACAAAAGGTACGCTGTCACATCGCAAGGATGCTCCAACTGATTGTAGGCGTTCGGTTTCAGGTACTGTTTCACTCCCCTCGTCGGGGTGCTTTTCACCTTTCCCTCACGGTACTGGTTCACTATCGGTCAGTAAGGAGTACTTAGCCTTCGAAGGTGGTCCTCCGATCTTCAGACAGGATTTCACGTGTCCCGCCCTACTTAATACGTCCAATCATGCTTCTTATACGGGACT
>NZ_SZNL01000068.1:0-667 GCF_005068605.1 Sulfitobacter sp. 15WGC
AAAAATCCCATGTCGATCACTCCAAATCCCCCCAACCAAAACCGTCGGGGAAGTGTGTTCACATGGGTCAATTCTCAGTGACAATTTATGGGGCTACCGGGTCAGTTCTCAGTGACAATCAACAGCGGTGAGCAACCGGATGAAGCGCGACCTGGCAATCCGGGCATTGAAAATGGCTGTTGCGCTGCGGCAGCCGCCCAAGGGCTGCATCCATCACACCGATCGTGGGTCGCAATATTGTTCGCACGACTACCAGAAGCTTCTGCGCCACCATGGGTTCATGGTATCGATGAGCGGCAAGGGCAATTGTTATGACAACTCTGCCGTCGAGACCTTCTTCAAGACGATCAAGGCAGAGCTGATCTGGCGGAGACCATGGCATACGCGAAGAGAAGCAGAGCTGGCCATCTTCCAATACATCAACGGCTTCTACAATCCGCGAAGGCGGCACTCAGCACTGGGTTGGAAAAGCCCGGTCGCTTTCGAAAGGAAAGTGGCCTAAACGAGCACGTGGGGCGGCACAAAAACGCGACAGGTCCAGTCACGCCTTCTGCGCCAAGCGGATGTGTGACGTGCTGGGTGTCAGCTCACGCGGCCTGCGCGCCTATCGCAACCGCCCTGCCAGCCAAAGACAGAGGACTGACATGGTCGTGCTGGCCCACATCAA
>NZ_SZNL01000069.1:0-658 GCF_005068605.1 Sulfitobacter sp. 15WGC
GGGTAGGCGATTTGGTGAGGCTGGACGCGACTTGGCGAAGTCACGTCACGGCTGAACCATAAAGTGGCAAGGTCCAGCCGTTGCCAGCGCCCACCCGCGGGCAGGCGATGGCCCTCGTGCTTCGTTAAAGATGCTCCGCCTGCGGCATCCCCAGCACGTGGAAACCACCATCCACGCGGATGATCTCACCCGTCGTGCAGGCGCCTGCGTCGGATGCCAGATAGACCGCCGTGCCGCCCACAGCCTCGAGCGTCGCGTTCGAGCGCAGCGGCGCGTTCTGATCCGTGTGCTTGTAGGTCTTGCGCGCCCCGCCGATGGCTGCCCCTGCCAGCGTCTTCATCGGCCCCGGCGAAATCGCGTTCACGCGGATGCCTTCCGGCCCCAGATCATTCGCCAGATAACGCGTCGCACTTTCCAGCGCCGCCTTGGCCACGCCCATCACGTTGTAGTTCGGCGTCACCCGGTTCGACCCCATGTAGGTCAGCGTCATCAGCGTGCCGCCGTTCTCGACCATCAGCGGATGCGCGCGGCGCGCCACGTCGATGAAGGAATAGGCCGAGATGTCCATCGAGTTTTTGAAGTTCGCCCGGCTGGTGTTCAAGAACCGCCCCGTCAGTTCGGATTTGTCCGAGAAAGCAATGGCATGCACGACGAAGTC
>NZ_SZNL01000006.1:0-30025 GCF_005068605.1 Sulfitobacter sp. 15WGC
ATTGGTCCGAGAGACAATGGCGAGGGGGACGGAGTTCACGAGCCGGGCCATTCTGAGGTGGGCCGATCAGAACGCAATTCCGTGGCACTATATCGACCCAGGGAAGCCGCAGCAGAACGCCTTTATCGAGTCATTCAACGGCAGCATGCGCGACGAACTGCTGAACGAGGAGATATTTGACACCCTGGACGACGCCCGCCGGAAGCTGGCGCTCTGGCGTTACGATTACAACACCGTCAGGCCGCACTCATCGCTCGGGAACAAAACACCGGCCGAAGCGCGCCGGACGCTTGAGCAATTTGAGGGCTCCGCGCCCGGCGCGCTTGCCAAGCCCGAAACCGACGACTATCAAAATCAAACCCGCAGGCTCTCGTCATGAACGAGGGACCAGTGGGGGGCAGGTCATCCTCTGTTCGCAGACTCTTGCCTGCGTGAGTTGAATATGAGACCCTGCGGATATGAAACGGTGTCGGGGTAGTTTTGATGTGGCGTCAGCTACCCCGTCGCTCCGTCAGCGTCGGTGTACCTTTAATATTCGCGTTGATTGCGAAAACGCATAGACCCAAATACCGGATCTGATGCGGGTTTATGTGGATAACCAATTTAACCTACTGATATTGTGAGTGGTTTCTACTAGTCAGCGTTCCCACGTTCCCAGTTCCCAACGATAAGAAAGACCGCGCAATTCGCAGTTTGTCATAATCTTTTTGAGTTATTGGTATGTTGTACCGTAGTTGAGGGCTATCCCCCCGGGGAACCGGGAACATGGGAACAACCCCAACTACATTACATCAGCATTGGTGCATTGAGGGCTGCCTGCAGCTGAACGGAAAGTCGCCGAAGCCATCGCAATGAGCGGCCGCGCTTAACTGCTTTGGTCGCCAACTCGACAACCTGAGGATCGACCTCTTCCCCCAGCACCCGGCGGACGAGGGCGCTTAGGTGCGCGCCCTGCGGCATATCACATGTCAACACGCGGGATCTATCAAGCATCGGCTGTGGGAGGTGCGAAATATCGTTTACACAAATGATCCAAGAGATGTGGCTCAGGTTTACCGGGGCTTCCAAATAGGGCGACTGATAGGCCTCCGATGTTGTCGGCTCGAGCATTGGCAAAAGAGCGTCCGCCGCATCTCCGCCGTTCGTACTGATGCCGCGCTTGTCCAGTTCGTCGAGCACAACGACAGGGTTAGCGATCCCATGATCTGCGATATGTTGGATGGGCCGGCCTGGGCCCGAAGTGCTCCACATATAATCGGCACCGGCGATGGCAAAGCTACTGGTCGCACCGGTCATGTCCACGCGTAGGGGGACACATCCTGACAACTTACCAATGCGTTCGGCCAGATGCGTTTTACCACATCCCGGTGGTCCGGTGAGCACTACTGGCGAAAGGCCGAAGCTGCCCGACTGCTCAACACGCGCGATCGCCGCGCGCCAAAGGTAAGTCAGAGCCGGCGCGAGCCATGGGCTTTCTGCGTAGAGGTCTGCGAATAACTCGTCACAAGCGTGGCGCGTCGTAGGCCCGGCGATCTTTTTTTGGCTCAGCCAGCACCTTTCGCAACGCAGCCCGAGAGCGCGCCTTATCGTGCGTTGCCGTAGTCTGTGCTGGGCCGGTAAAATCGTGGATTCGTACGAGCTTTGGGGCCGATGTAGTTTCGGAGCCGGAGGCGGCTTCGTCCTTTGTAAAAAGCGTTTCGTGTAATGCGCTGCGGTGGCGGCGCACGGCTTCCCGGAATTTCACATGAGGATTTGACGATTTATTCGATGCCTCCCGCGCCGAATGCAATGCACGGGCGGCCTGTGCAAATGACCACTCCCGGGTCACAATGTCGAGATACTCAGCATATTTGACGGGATCTCCATTGTAGAACATGAGCGCAAGCCGCGTTGCGACCTCATGCCAGCAGCGCAGTTCCACCTCACGGCGATGCGTCCATGCCAGACGCATCATCTGCGGTGTCAGGGCAAGCTCGCCGCGCAGTGTCTCCGGCGAGGCGGTAACTCGCGACCACCCGAAGAGCCAATGGATACCGTACTGCTTAACCTCGCGCGCAGTCATTGGAACAGTTCCAGCAGGGATGAAACCAGTGTGGCCAATGTGGTCCAAACGAAAGTGAGGGCTTCGATGACAGAATAGGTGGATGTGAGGGTATTCAGGCGCGACTTTGCTGTCGCAAGCTTGATCGTGGAACGCATAGGGGAGCACCTTGTCGAAGGAGAGGACGCGCCGAATGCCGAATAAAGACTGGGGTTGGGCAGGGCGCACATTGAACGGCCTCCGCAAAAGCGGAGGTGTCAGCGTATCGAGAGGTTGCCAATAAGCCATGCCATGAGAGCAATATGGCCAGCGACCACTTCAGGGTCAAGTTTTGACGCAGGGAAAATAAACGGGAGCAAAACTATGTGTTCGATTTCACAACAAAACTATCGATGAGTGCGATCGTTAGCTTTTGAAGTATATGCAGCTATGGTGCTCGTCTCCTGTCGCCATTCGTCTATTACCAAGGCTTGGCTGATCCCCGTTGGTCCCCGAGAGGGAGCAGAGCCACATGCTGATTGTATAGCTGAAACGCTTTGAGCCCAATCTATTTCCTGGATATTCTTGCGGTCAGCTTCAGGCCCGAAAGCCCCGTAGCTTGATGTCTGTAAAGCTAGCAGCACCCTTTGCGAGTGCTCGTAGCCACGGCCTTATTCAGTTGCGGGTGAAATAGGCCAGCGAGCGGCGCAGGTCTTCGCTTTCGTACCCGCGCCCGATAAAAACGATCTGATTGCGGCGGTCTTGCTCGGCTGCGGGCAGCAGTTCGGGTGGCTGGACGGATTTTCGGACGGCCTGTAGCAAAAGCGGTCCGGCTGGCGTTTCAAACACACCTTTGACGCGCACCAAGTCATCCCCACGCGCATAGAGGAGGGCCGAGAGCCAGACCGAGAAGGTGGCCCAGTCCACGTCTTCGGGAATGTCGATCTTAGTGGGGAGGATGGGGTCGGTGCCGTTTGACAGCAACGGCAGCGAATAGGCTGTGGCATCCGGCAGGTTCGACAGAGCGTGAGGCAGACCCTTTGCAGCGGCGTCGATCTGGGCTGCGGGGTTAAGCTGTTTCACGGTCGCCATAACGGCCGCCAGCGTAGGGTCGGTGACGGCATCAACTTTGGTCAAGATAATGCGGTCGGCGGCCTCAATCTGAGAGCGGCTTAGGTGCTCGCTCTGGAGCTGTTGCACTGCATGCAGCGCATCGACCAGCACGACGATCTCGGCCACGCGGATATGATGCACCAAAACCCCGTCATCCTGAAACGCCGCAAGAATGGCAGCCGGATCGGCAAGGCCGCTGGTTTCCAGCACGATCTGATTGGTGCCGCGCATGTCGGCGCTTTGGCGACTTCGGGTGTCGCAAAGCGCGCGCAGGGCGGCAATTAGATCTGCTTGGCCCACGCAACAGGCGCATCCCCCTGCGAGCATGGTCATGCTGGCGGCCTGCGCGGCGAGCAGGGTATCATCAACCGGTGTAAGGGCCGCCTCGTTCACAAGAATATGCGCACCGGGAAAGGTGCCCGCGAACAGCTGATGGCGCAGCCATGTCGTTTTGCCCGATCCCAGATAGCCCCCAAGGATCGTCAGGCGCAGGCGGCTATCGTCGCTGTTCGCTGTCATAGGGCGGCAGGGGCTTCTGCGGTAAAGCGGGGGGCGAGCGGGTCAATCGGGGCACCGATCTGTCGCGCGGCGTCTTCCCAGACGGCTTCTAGGTCAGGCAGTAGGGCGGTTCGGCCTGTGAAGGACGACAGCGCGAAACCTGGCCCATGACCGGGCGGTCGGGCGGTGAACCCATAGCTGCTGAGCAAGCGGTTCAGAATCTGCGTACGCCGCATTTGCAGCCGCAGACGGTCGCCCGCGTTATCCGCGCCGGCATCGGTCCAATGGCCGGGGCGCGTTGGAAAACCACAGGCGTTGCACATCTCAAGACCTCATTGCGTAGGCGTAGGGCAGCGCAGATCGCGCTGCCCGTTGGTGGCTTAGATCACTTCGGGGCGTTTGTCGCTGTCGAAGGGGAACCGTTTGCGGAAGTCGTCCGCGATGGTGTTGAAGTCCACCCATTCGACGCCAGAGTGACCGTTGATATATTCGATCAGGCGCTCCAGCATCAGCAAGACCTGCGGACGGCCTGCGACATCGGGGTGGATGGTGATCGGGAACACACCGTATTCCATCTCGCGGTAGACCCAGTCGAATTGATCTTTCCAAAGCTGCTCAATATCGCGCGGGCTGACAAAGCCGTGGCTGTTGGGTGCGTTCTTGATGAACATCATCGGCGGCAGGTCATCGACATACCAGTTCGCACCGATGTCCACGAGGTCGATCTCCTTGCCGTGCTTGAGCGGATGCATCCACTCGCCAGCGGTCTTTGAGTAATCAATGACATTCCACTCGTCGCCGACGCGAGCATAGAAGGGCTGGAAGTCACGGTAGCTCTGGCTGTGGTCGTAGGAGAACCCATATTTGCCCAGCAACGCTGCCGTCACATTGGACATTTCCCACCACGGGGCGACATAGCCTTTGGGTGCTTCGCCGGTGAGCCCTTTGATAAGCTCGATGGATTTGACCAGAACGTCTTCTTCTTGCGACGGCGTCATCGCGACGGGGTTCTCGTGCAGATAGCCATGCGCGCCGATCTCGTGACCGGCTTCGACAATCATGTCCATTTCCTTGGGGAAAGTCTCGAGCGAGTGGCCGGGGATGAAGAACGATGTCCGCATCTCGTACTTCTTGAAGAGACGCAGCAAGCGGGGCACGCCGACTTCGGTCGCAAAAATGCCGCGCTGGATGTCATTGGGGCTGTCGCCGCCGCCATAGGACCCGATCTGGCCCGCGACGGAGTCGATGTCGGTGCCAAAGGCACAATAGATTTTCTTACTCATGTCTCAGTCTCCTCTGATTTTTCAGTCGTTGTCACGGCGGCCTTAGCCGCGGATGATCTCCTCACATCCCAAAGCTGCGGCCAGCAGGGCGGCATCCTCTCCCGAAGGCGCCGAGAGCAGGAAGCCGGTGGGCATGCCGTCCCCATCGGTGCCGTTGGGAATGGAAACGCCACACCAATCGAGAAAATTCCCCAGAGATGTGTTGCGCAGCGTCAGGACGTTGGCGCGGAAAAAGGCGTCTTGATCCGCTTCAAGGGGGGCGGTCTCCATCGCGGTTTCGGGCGTGGTGGGGCACAGCACGATGGCCTTCCCGATGGTTTCGGCGGTCGAGGCCATGGTGCGGGCACGGGCCTGTTGAAGCGTAAGCAGGTCAACGGCGCTCATGCTCTCGGCCAGCTTAATACGCCGCACCACACGGGCGTCCATCTGTTGGGCTTCAGCCCCGTAAATCCGGTCGTGATGCAGCACCAGCGCCTCGGCCCCGGCCAGAACACCGTGCTGGGCGATCAAGTCGTTCAACTCGGAAAGTTCGGGCAAGGATATGCGGCGCACGCGCGCGCCTGCCGCCTCAAGCCGCGACACGGTGGCGTCGAAGTTTGCGGCGACTGCGGGGGCGAGGTCATCGAGCAGGATGTTTTCGGGAATGACGAAGTTCAGCGTGCCGGGGTCTGCCGCCTGCGCCTCTTGCGCGTCTTTGCCGCGCAGGACCGCATCGAAAAGCGCGCAGTCGGCCACCGTGTTGGCCAGCGGTCCGATCGTGTCGAGCGATTTTGCCAGCGGATAGACCCCCGCCATAGGGTGGCGCCCCGTCGATGTCTTGTACCCAACCACGCCGTTAAAAGATGCCGGTATGCGCACCGACCCGCCAGTGTCTGAGCCCATCGAGATAGGCACGATCCCCGCCGAGACCACCACGCCCGAGGCCGAAGACGACCCGCCGGGGCTTCGGGTCTGCCCGGCAGGGGCGTGGACGTTGCGCGGGGTGCCGTAATGCGGGTTGAGGCCGATGCCGGAATAGGCGAACTCTGTCATATTCACCGTGCCGGTGCTGATGATGCCAGCACGATGCGCCGCCGCGATGACCGGCGCGTCTGCTTGTGCTGGGGGATCGGTCTTGGTCACCACGGCCCCGGCGGTGGTCACGCGGCCCTTGAGGTCAAACAAGTCTTTCCAAGCCACCGGCACCCCGTCAAGCGGACTGGCGGGCAGGCCCGCACGGTAGCGCAAGCGCGCAGCCTGCGCTTCGACCATCGCCCGGTCGCGCAGGGTGTCGATATAGATCGCATCGTCGCCATGCGCTGAGAGGCGCTCAAACACTTGCTCGGTCACGGTCACCGCGTCAAACTTGCCCGAGCGCAGCCCTTGAGAGATTTCGTTTGCCGACAGATGCGCCATGCAAGCCCCCTTAGTGATCGATGACGGTGGCGTTGGCGGATTTCCACGCGATGAACGCGCTTCCCCCAGCCTGTAGCCTGTTGCGATACTTGTCGACATGACCTTCGACATTGATCAGTTTGCCATCGGCAAAACGCACGATCATATGCATGATGTGACCCACGATCTGGAGGCTATCGATGGTGCAGGGGATCGCGTTGGAGCCAAAGTTGGCGCGTATCTCATCTTGGGGCACATCGGCGGGCACAAGATCCACCGCTTCGGCGGGAAGGATGATGCTCATCTCGCGCCCTTTATGTGCGTCGATCCCTGCGCGGTTCGCGCCGCCAAAGGTGCCAAATGCGGTGTCGAGCATCACGGTGCCATTTTGCTCTTCCCGGACGGTGCCAGGCAGGATGGCATTGGAGCCGATGAAGCGGGCGACGAACTGGCTGCTGGGACGGGTGTAAAGCTCTCGTGGGGGGCTGACCTGCTCCACGCGGCCCGCGTTCATCACCACGATCCGATCAGACAGAGCAAGCGCTTCGGACTGGGCGTGGGTCACAAATACAAAGGTAATGCCAAGGTCGCGCTGGAGCAGCTTCAACTCGTTCTGGATGCTCTTGCGCAGGTTCGCATCAAGCGCGCCGAGCGGCTCATCCAGCAGCAGAATGTCAGGCTCAACCACAAGCGAGCGGGCCAGTGCGATCCGCTGACGCTGGCCACCAGACAGGCGAGATGTCGGCATATCAGCGATGCTGCTCAGGCCGAGTTTTTCGAGTATCTCGTCAACTTTGCGGTTCGCCTCATCGCGCGGCATCTTCTTGACTTCAAGGCCAAAAAGCACGTTCTGGCGCACATTCATATGCGGAAAGAGCGCGTAGTTTTGAAAGATCATCGAGGTGGGGCGCTTTTCGGGGAGCTGATCGTTCACGCGTTTGCCGCGGATCATCAGATCGCCAGAGGTCACTGTCTCAAACCCCGAGATCATACGTAGGGTCGTGGATTTGCCACATCCCGACGGGCCAAGGAATGCGATGAATTCCCCTTTTTCGACATCCAGATTGAAGTCGATAACGGCCGGAGTTCCATTGTCGTAGGTCTTGTAGACATTTGTAAGCTGTAGATCGTAGGCCAAGGGAAAACGTCCTGTTCGGGGGAAAAGGGAAGGGGGAGGTCCAGCCGGTTGCCCGGCTGAACCCTTGGTGCGTTAAGCGGAGAGGAATTCGTCCCACTTTTGGATGAGCAGGTCGTACTCATCCGGCCACTGGTGCCAGTAGGCGACATTCGCGGCGCGTTCTTCGAGGGAACCGCCGTCGCGCAGATCGCCCTCTTTGATGCCGCGCTCGGTCTCGCCAACCCATGGCTTGCCCTCGTACCAGAAGGCGTATTTGTCGGGATCCATGACATTTTTGACGTTGGTCGTGGGCGAGTAGTAGCCCTGTTCGGACACCGCGATGGCGGGCGGGCCGGACAGCCAGTAATCGGCATAGGCCGCGACTGCTTCGAGGTTCGAGGAGGTCTTGAGGGGGGCCACCCCAATCGCCCAGCCACGGTAACCGCTGTCCATCGTGGCATAGGAGCATTCGACCCCCTGCGCCTTGACAGCCATAACGGCCGGTTGCCACGCGTCGGCAATGACCATTTCGCCAGATGCCAGCAGGTTCACCAACTCGCCGAAATCACCCCAAAGAGCGCGGAACTGGCCCTCTTTCTTTTTGGTGATCAGGAACTTGGCCGCCTCTTCGATGGCTTCCGCGTCCGGGTTGCCCGGGTTGGCCACTTCCAACAGGCCCAGCTCGTTCATGGCCAGAACCGCCTGACCAAATGCGATCAGCGGGTCAACGTTCAGACCGGTCTTGCCCTTGAACTTGGGATCGAACAGGGAGGACCACTTCGCGGCTTCCTCTGCTTCCACGAGGTCCGGACGGTAGCCGATGGAATCGTAGTTGTAGACCGTCGGCACCATATTCAGGCGCGTCTGGCTCTCGTCTTCCCAAATCTGGCCGACGATCTGACGGTTGAGGTCCCAACGGTCGGACGATTTGGTAAAGGTGTCGCGGATACCAGCCCAGTTCTTGAGGTTCTCGGCAGGGATCGGCGCCAGCTTGTCGGTGGCGACCATCGCAGCAAGACGTTCACCGATGATTTCCCAGCAATCATAAGCATCCGACCCGGACAGGATCTCTGTCTGGGTGTTGGGGAAAATGTCAGCCTTGCCGCTGACCGACCCGACACCGGATTGCTCTTTGAAATCGTTCAAGATGCGTTCTTGGACGGTGACCGACAGGCCGACAGTCCGCAGTTCTTGGTTGCTTAGTTCAGCAGCGAATGCCTGCTGAGCGCCAAGGAACGGCATCCCACCAGCAGCAAGCGCAGCGCTGCCTGCTGTGGTCTTTAGAAAGTTGCGCCTAGAGAAATTTGAGTGTGTCACTTTTATACTCCTTGTTGCGGTCGTTTACTTTTGGTTTTGGTTGGGAAGGCAAACCTTCCTTGCGTGTTCAGTAGCGCCCGACCATCAGCCCACCGTCCACTGTAATGACCTGTCCTGTCAGATACCGCGCCGCATCCGACGCGAGGAAACCCACAACATCAGCGATGTCATCAGGCTGTCCGATACGGCCCAGCGGGACGATTTCGCCCACTGTTTTGGCGCCTTCGGGACCAAGTGAATGTTTCTCCGACAAAAGCTGCGCGGTGCGGACATAGCCCGGCGCCACGCCGTTCACGCGCACCCCATGGCCGCCCAGTTCCACCGCCAAGCCCCGAACAAGCCCCACAACGCCTGATTTCGCGGCGGAATAGTGGACATGTTCGTCCCAGCCATAGGCAACGCCCATGATCGACGACAGGCAGACAATCGCGCCGCTGCCGCGCACCTTCATCCCGGCAGCGGCAGGGCGGATCACGCGCAGCATGCCTTTAAGATCAATGTCGAAGGTCTGATCCCATTTGTCGTCCGTCAGCTGCTCCAGCGGGACGCGGTGCGCGATGCCTGCGTTCGCGACAATCGTGTCGATCTTGCCAAAGCGGGTTTCGATGTCCTTGACCACGGCGTCGGCGCGCTTGGTGTCGGTCACATCGAGATGCTGAAACTCAGCTTCACCGCCAGCCTTGCGGATTTCCTGCACGACAGTGCGGCCCTCATCCTCAAGCACATCGGTGACGACGACATGGTCGCCGCGTGCGGCCAGGGCCTTGGCCGTGGCCCTTCCGATGCCAATTCCGGCGCCCGTGATTAAAGCGATTGAGGTCATAGCATTACGTCTCCGGAGTTTGGCGACAGGGTTTGGCCCACGTAAATCCGTGCGGCATCTGAACATAGGAAAGCGACGGTCTCGGCGACATCCTCCGGCTCGCCAAAATGGCCCAGCGGAAGATCGGCGGCCTTGGCCGCACGCCAGTCGTCCGAGAGGGCGCGTACCAGCGGTGTGTTGATCGGCCCGGGCGCAACTGCGTTGACGCGCACCCCTTGGGTTGAAACCTCGCGGGCCAGCGCCTTGGTCATGCCGATGATCCCCGCCTTTGCCGCCGAGTAATGCACCAGTTCGATGCCGCCGATCTGTCCTAGCTGCGACGCCATGTTGACCACGCAGCCGTCTTTGTTGGCGAGCATCTGTGGCAGGACCGCACGAGTACAGAGATAGGTCCCGCGCAGGTGGACCGCGATCATGCGGTCAAAGTCTTCTGGCGCCAGATCGACAAAACGTGATTGGTGGACATGGCCCGCGTTATTGACTAGGTGCGTCGGTGCGCCGAACGCTTTGGTACACTGGGCAACCATGCGTACTACATCTGCCTCGTTCGACACATCACCCTGTACCGCAACGCCGCCGACCTCTTCCGCCGCGCGCTCTGCGGCATCGGCGTCGTAATCGTTGACGACGACATTATACTCCAATGCCGCAAGCTTTGTGGCGACAGCCAGCCCGATCCCCGAGCCTGCGCCTGTGATGATGACGGTGCTCATGCGATGTCTTCCTGCATGGCCATCTTCTTGGCGCGCCGCACGCTCAGCGCCATCAGGATGCCGTAGACCGACAGCAGCGCGAAAGAGAACAGGGTGGTCATAACGCCGAAGGCAAAGATGTTCGGGTGAATCTCGACCGAGAAGGTGCCGTAGATCGCCAGTGGCAAGGTCTGGTCCCGCCCCGAGGCAAAGAGAGTGCGCGGGAATTCGTCGAAGCTGAGCGTGAAGGCAAAGAGCATCGCGGACAGCACGCCGGGGAAGATCAGCGGGAATGTCACCTTGCGAAAGGTCGTCATCGGGGACACGCCGAGCGACCAAGAGGCTTCCTCGACCGAACCGTCAAAGCGGTTGAGGATCGCCAGCATCACCAAGAAGGCAAAGGGGAAGGTATAGACAACATGCGCCAGAAACGCTGTGCTCCACCAATGCCGCTCAATCCCGATCACGTTGTTGGCCAAGAGCGAAGTGCCCAGCCCGGTCAGAACACCCGGCACCATCATGCCCAGCACGATCAAGTAGAAGACTACGCCCGCACCGCGGAACCGTTTGCGGAACGCCTGTGCCGCCATGACACCCAGCACCGTCGCGGTGACCATCGTCATAAAGGCGAGGACCAGCGACCGGATCAGCGCTTCGCCAACAGGCAAGGGCGCAATTCGGGACGGGGGCGTCAGACCAAAGAGGTGTTGATACCAGTAGGTTGACCAAGAGATGATCGGGAACTGGGGGCCGCCTTCGGGGCCTTGCTGGAAGGACAGGATGCCCAGCACGATGAACGGACCATAAAGGAACAGGATGAAAAGGCCGACATAGACGGCGAGGATCGGTTTAAGGACCTTGGATTCCATCTTTTAGATCTCCCGCTTCAGGTCAACAATGCGCAGGAAGCCTGCAACCACGATGCCCAGCAGGATCGTCAGGATCACCCCCACGACCGAAGCCATCGCCCATTTCAGTGAGCCAACCTGCGTCACGATGATATTGCCCAGCAGGTTCACTTTCCGGCCCGACAGGGCGCCCGAAGTGGCGAACTCCCCCAGCACCATGACGCTGACAAAGATCGCACCGACTACGACACCGGGCAGGCTGAGCGGCAAAATGATCTTCCAAAAGATGCGCCCAAAACCAGCGCCAAGGTCACGCGCCGCCTCGATAATGTTGCGGTCAATGCGGCCCAGCATGAAGGCGATAGGGCCTACCATGAAGACCACGTAAATCTGGGTCATGCCGATGATGACCGACAGTTCCGAAAACAGCAGCACTTCGATAGGGCTGTCGATCAGGCCGATTTTTTGCAAAATGATGTTGATCGCGCCCTCCTTGCCCAGCATTGGCCGCCAAGCCAGCACGCGGATTAGAAAGGATGTCCAAAAGGGGATGACACATAGGACCAGCAGGATTGTCGAGAGTGTCTTGCTCTTGACCAGCAGCCCCACAAAAAGCGCCGCAGGATAGCCGATTAGCAAAGTCAGCGAGAGGACAATCAGCCACAGGCGGATCGTTGTCCACAAGGCGCCGACATAGGCCTCTGAGCCAAAGAAGTTTCTCCAGCTGTCGAGGGTCAATGTGGAGTTGATGGCGAATGTGGTCTGCGTCCAGAACGATACGTAAAGTATCATCATGATGGGGGCGACAAGGAACAGGATCATCCAAACAACGCCGGGCGCAAGCAGACGGAAGGTGTTTGACTTGTCCCGGTTTGAGGTTGCAGCGCTCATCTTGCGGTTTCCTTTCCGAATACAATCGCCTGTGCGGGGTCCCATGACAGGGTGTAGTTTTCTCCGACGGTCAGGTCGCGTGGTTCACCAAGGCTGAGGTGGTGGTCGACTTCGACGGTTTTGTGGTCTTCGGTTTCGAACAAAAAGACGATCGACGACCCAAGGTATTCACTGGCGAGGTAGCGAACGGGCAAAGCCGGGCCGGGCAAATCCACTGCGTCCTTGTCGAATATCCGCGTGCGGTCATACCGGATTGCGTAGACATCGCTGTTGTTCGGGCGCGCGTCAGCCACCGGGATAGAGCCGAAAGGACCTTCAAAGGTGCCGCCACTCAATCTGCCGTCGAAAAGGTTGAACCTGTTGAGAAACAGCGCCACATCCGAAATGGCTGGGCTGTCGTAGATCGCATCGGGGGTGCCGTATTGCACGATCTGGCCTTGATCCAGCACCGCGACATGATCGCCCATCGCCAGCGCTTCGGTCTCGCTGCCCGTCACATGCAGAAAGGTCACGTCGAGCCGTTCGCGAATGGCGCGAAGTTCGATCTGCATTCTATTGCGCAGGTTGGCGTCCAGCGCGCCGAGGGGTTCATCCAAAAGCACCAGCCTGGGCTGCAATACGAGCGACCGGGCCAAGGCGACTCGTTGTTTCTGGCCGCCGGAAATCTGATCTGGGCTGCGGTCTTCCAATCCGGTGAGACCCACCATTTCGATCGCGCTCGTCACCCGTTCGGTGATGTCTTTCTCGGCCACTTTGACGGCGCCATTGCGCAGTCCAAAGGCGACGTTCTCAAAGATGGTCAGATGCGGGAAGAGGGCGAAGTTCTGGAACACAAAACCGATGCCGCGCTCATGGGCGGGCAGGTCGGTGATGTCGCGCCCCTGAAACCAGATGCGCCCCTCGTCCGGTTTCTCAAATCCGGCGATCACGCGCAAAAGGCATGTTTTGCCCGACCCCGAAGGCCCAAGCAGCGCTATATAGCTATTGTCTTCGGCGACGAAATCAATGCCGTCGAGTGCGGTCAGATCGTCGTATCTGCGCGTCACACCTTCTAGTCGGAATATAGGTTCACTTTGCGTCATAGAGCCCTCTCTGTTTCGCGAAGGCGATCCCCATACTCAGATGCGGACTGCAAAAGGTCGCTCTCCCGGCGCCACGTCGCAAAATGTATAAAGTATGAAATGGCTAATTGGTCTGCATTGCAAGAGCCATCTTTTCAGAAAATTACGCCCTAAATGCTACCTACAGTAGATATTATGAGTGAATCTTAGGAAATATTACAAAATAAAAATGAATTTTGGGTCCGCAATGCATTTTTCAGACCGATGTTAGATAGGGCGGCAATGAGTCGCTTTCCGGGATCAACGCCACGATTTTGAGCCGGGCGAGACTCTTGAACGACAAAATGCGCAGATGCTCTTTCAGGTACGCCGTCGCGGCCGTGGTCTGGCGTGATCCGATGAGCTCGAACAATGTGCGGTACTGGTCCAATGCGACCGGATCAACCGGCAGTCCAAGATCGCTCAGCGCCTTGTCCATCGCCGAGAGCAGCAGGCGGTTGTTGCTGATGATCTCTACCAGCGCACTGTTGGGCGCGCGCCCAAGGCAGAGCCGCATCAGCGCGTCTTCAAGTTCTGCCGAATCCTTTGCCTTGCCGCTATCAATTTGTTCAATGAGCTGCATGATCTGCGCGTGGTCGATGTGGTCGGCGGCCTGTATCAGCGCGGCGGGCTCCATGATGCTGCGCAACTCAAACTTTTCGCGCAGGGTGCGCGCTGTCAACGGCCCGGCAAGCCAGTGGGAGCTGGCGCCTTTGCGGATCAGCCCGCGTTCATTGAGCCGGCTCAGCACATCGCGGGCCACGGTACGGCTGACGCCGAGATGATTGGCCAGTTCGGTTTCAATCACCCGAAACTCGCCGAAAATCTGACAGGCGGCGATTTCGGCCTCGACCTTGTCATAGACCAGTTGCCACGTCCCGCGCACCGCAAGGGTCGAGCGCAAGACGTTGGGGATCTCAAAACCAAACTCCTGAAGGGGTTTTCGGATCGGGGTAGGGCTGGTCGTTCCGTCGCCAACCAAATAACCGCGCCCGCGAAACCTGTGGATCAGCCCTTCGGCGTTGAGCATCCGTAACGAGGCCTGCACAGGAGCGCGGCTGGTTTGCATCAGCTTGGCAATCGGCCCTTCGATTAGGACGAAGCCGTCAGGCAAGCGTCCCGAGCGGATGTTGTGGCGCAGAACGCTGCTGATGGTCTCATAAAGCGGCTCTTGCCCGGGCGCTGTGGATTTCGCGTTCATGAGGCGGGGCTTCCCAAAGACCTGATAAAGCGCTTCCACGCGCGGGCGGCGTAGTTGTATTCGTCCATGACGGTGTTCCAAAGCGCAATCCGGCTGACCCTCTCGCGGTAGGCGCCGCCGGGGCGACGCTGGCCAGTGCTCACGACGATTCTACCGTCGGGGCCCTTTAGGTCACAGCGCGCGGGATCGCCGTCGTACCAATAACCCCATTCCTCAGGGCTAAGATATTCTCGGACCCCTTTAGAGTTGGTCATGTAATGCCCCTGCCGCGCCATCAACGCGCCCGCAGGGCCCGTCAGCCACCAGTTCAAATAATCATAGGCCATGTCCAGTTTCGCGCCCTCAAGGTGCCGCGCGAGTGAGGCACCCCCATGCCATGCCCGGTAGCCTTCGCGCGGGACGCTTTCGCGGAAAATACCAGCCATCTCGCCCAAGTTGCCATAGGAAGGCGACCACATGCTCTGAACCGAGACGCGGTCTGAGTGAATAAACGCTTCGGCATCGTCGGGCGACAGCCAACTGCCGACGAAAAAGCCCTGCTGTCGCAGGGTTTCGAGCAGGGCCATCAGGCTGTCGATCTCGTCCACGGTCATGTTCCCGATGTCTTGGAACGTAAGATCACCGTTGGCCTCTGCGGCAAGGGCCGCGTCAAAGATGCCGATTGCTGGCTCATCAACCAGCGCGATCCGCCCGCGGGCACGTCGGTCAAGAAGCCATGCCCAACTTGACCCTTCCGGGCCTTCGTCCCCGAAAAGGCGGCGGTCAAATCCGAAACTGTCCACATTATGCGCGGTTGGCAGCATGCTGATGGTCGGCATGGGCTGTTGGCCAAGGGTGCCGTCGGGCTGGACATAGAGCTTGCGCATCGGCGCATCGCCGTGACCCTGCCAGGTGTATTTGCTGATGCCACCGGCCTTGGCGAGGTCGCCGATGTCGTCCCACTGCTTGATCCGATCAGTCTGGATCGGCTGCAACGCGCCCCAGTACCAGACGATATCGAGGTTGTGAAAACACTGCTCGTAAATGTCGTAGCCGAGCGGGTCGACCGCAGCACGGTGCTGACAGGTCAGAAAGTCGAGAGACTCGTGCTGGATATCAACGCCGAGGTCCGCCACGGCCATCTTGCGCACTTCCTCCAGCAAAGTCACATCGGTACCGCGCACCCGCAGCAAACGCCGCTTTTGATGCGGCGGGGAGGCAATTCTGGTCATCTGGGCTGGATCGGCGGACATTCTGGGCTCTGCTCTCCCGTTCAACAGGGGAAATACCGCCCCGACATGGATGTTTGCCTGCAACATCAGAACTTAAACGCTATTTGCATTCAAGAGAGCATATCAACGTGCAGCCCCGGCGGCCTGAAACAAACAGGGCGCCGGGGCCGTGGTTTTACATCGGGTTAGCCGAGGTGGGCACGCACGGCTGCCAGCATCTTTTTGCGGTCGCTGCGCGCCTTGAGCGCCTCATCCATGTCAACCTTGCAGAACTTGACCGGCGTATGGGGCTGCAACTGTCCGATCAGGTCCATGTCGGCCGAGATGATCGCCCCGAGGGTGAAATAGCCGCCTCCCGAAACCGCATCGCGGTGCAACACGATTGGTTCCAACCCGCCCGGCACCTGAATGGAGCCGTAGGAATAGCAGCCATCGACGATGTTAGACGGATCGGCCCCGGCGCCGAAAGGCTGTTCGCGGTCGACAAACTCAAGCGGCTTGCCCCCTTTAAAGCGGTATCCCATCCGGTCTGCCTCAAGTGCGACGCTCCAGTCGTCCTCGAAAAAGCCCTCCTGCGCCGCAGAGGTCAGGCGGTGCCAATAAAGGCCCGGCAGCACCCGCAGTTCAGCAGGGTTTCCGGGCAGGCGGCGCAAATCAGCAGGCACATTTAGACCCGGCTCAATCATCTCCACTTCGCCCAGCGGGATCACATCGCCCGCCTGCACATTGCGGCCCTCGATGCCGCCGAGCGCACCAATCGGATAGGTCGACCGGCTGCCAAGGGCAGGGGGCGTGTCGATCCCGCCGCTGATTGCGATATAGGCGCGCGCCCCGGATTTGAGGAAATCGAACTTGAGCGTTTGCCCCGCTTTCACCTCAAAGGCGGTCCAGCCGTCCTGCGGCGTGCCGTCCACCTTTGCAGGCAGGTCCGCGCCAGTCACCGCGACAAGCGCGTCCTTTTCAAAGACGATCTCTGGCCCCATGAACACCACTTCGAGCCCCGCGGCCCCTTCGGGGTTGCCGACCAGCATGTTGGCCACGCGCAGCGCGAAACGGTCCATCGCGCCACCAATCGGAATGCCAAGGTGGAAATAGCCCGGACGGCCCAAATCCTGAATTGAGGTTGAGAGGCCCGGTTGAATGACTTTAAGCGACATTGAGCGCCTCCATCAGTTTGGCGTTGGTGCCGGGCATATCCGCGTTAAAGGCTTCCAGATCGAAATCGACCTCAGCTATGCGCGGCACATAGGTGTCGGCCTCCACCTCGGCGAGAATGCGGTCATATTCCTCTCGGTCGATCGGCTTCCATTTCACGATGTCGCCCGGTTTGAAGAACACCATAAATTCACGCAGATAGCTTTGCTTCTGCTCCGGATCGAAGATCGGCATCGGCGTGATGCCAAACATCTGGTAGCCGCCAGCCCCCCGCACCGAATAGACGCAAGAGAAACAGCCCCCATAGCCCACGGTCTGCTTGGGCGTGTCTGTGCGCGGGCGCAGGTATTTGGGCACCTGCAACTGTTTGTCACGCTCCACCAGTTGATAGAGGAACGGCAGCCCCGCAACGAAACCCACCATCGACACGAACCACGGTTGCGAATGGTGCGCCTCGATAAAGCCTTCGGCACCGTCAAACCCGTTGATCCGCGCGGCATAGTCAAGATCGTTGCCCGACGGGTCTTGATGGCGCTCGCGGAACCGCATCAGGGTCTCATGGGTCCATGGATCTTGGTAAAAGACCGGGATTTCGATTATCCGCGTCTTCAGCCGCTTTTCGGCATCCTCGGCCTTATGCTCAAGTTCCTGCACCTTTTTCAGCATCGCTTCGGGCGCGATCACATCAGGGTCAAAGCGGACCTGAAAGGAGGCGTTCGCCGGGCAGATTTCAGTGACGCCCTCGATCTTGGCCTCGCGCACGGCATTGCTCATCGAGAGGGACTTAAAGAACGCGTCGAGCGACATTTCATCGTCCATCTCGACGTAGATATGTTCGTCGCCGCCGTAGGTATAGCGTGTTTTCACGTTTGCCTCCTGTGGTTAGGGGGTTGGTTTGAGATTGCCCGCCGCCAGCCAAGGCTCGAGCCATTGCGTATGGAAATCGTCCGCCCGCACCGCAGGGTCATGCGCCAAAGCAAGGTGCAGCGGTTTGGTGGTTTTCAGCCCGCCAATCTCCAGCCCCTCAAGCGCAGTGATCATCAGGGCAATGGCGGCGTCACGATCTTCGGCATGGACGATTAGCTTGCCCAAAAGAGAGTCGTAAAACGGCGGCACCTGATAGTCTTCGTAGAGGAAGTGATCAAAGCGGATGCCGTCGCCTTCGGGCAGCTTCAGGCTGCTGACCTGACCGGGGAAGGGGAGGAACTGCATCATCGGATCTTCGGCATTAAGCCGCACTTCAATCGCGTGACCGCTGCGGGTGATGTCCTCTTGGGACTGCCGCAGTTTCCCGCCACCAGCGACATGGATCATCTCTTGCACCAGATCCGTGCCCGTCAGCATTTCCGTCACCGGATGTTCCACCTGAATGCGGGTGTTCATCTCGATAAAGAAGAATTCCTTGGTCGTGCTATCGTAAAGATACTCCAATGTCCCCGCACCAACGTAGCCGACGGCCTTCGCCAATGACACGGCGGTATCGCATAGGTGCTGGCGGGTGGCCTCGTCCAGACAAGCGGCCCCGGCTTCCTCCCAGACCTTCTGGCGGCGGCGCTGCATTGAGCATTCGCGCTCAAAGTAATGAACTGCGTCGGTGCCGTCGCCCATGATCTGCACTTCGATATGGCGCGGTAACTGGATCGCCCGCTCAAGGTAGAGCCCACCATCGCCAAAGGCCGCTTTCGCTTCGGCCTGCGCCTGCGGGGCCATCTTGCGCAGATCGGCTTCGGTATCTGCGATGCGGATGCCCTTGCCACCGCCCCCGGCGGCGGCCTTGATCATCACCGGATACCCCAGATCGGCAGCAACCGACACGGCGTCATCCACCGTCTCTAACCGTCCTTTCGAGCCGGGCACGACAGGCACGCCTGCTGCTTCGGCAGCCTGCCTTGCCGCCACCTTGTCGCCCATGCGATCAATCGTGTCCGCCGAAGGGCCGACAAACGTAATGCCTGCCTCCTCAAGTGCGCGGACAAAACCCGCGTTTTCGGCCATGAAACCATAGCCGGGATGCACCGCATCAGCCTTGGTTTCTTTGGCCGCCGCGACCACGGCCTCTACGTTCAGATAGGACAGCACGGCCTGCGCGGGGCCGATGCAGACGGCCTCATCCGCTTGCCGGACGGCGAGCATATCGGCATCGGCTTCGGAATGGGCCTGAATGGTGTGAATGCCCATCGACTTGGCGGCGCGGATGATCCGCACGGCGATTTCGCCTCGGTTGGCAATCAGCAAGCGTTTGATAGCCATCTATCAGTCCTCGATTTCTGCCAGCGGTGCGCCCGCGCCAATTGCCGCGCCGTCTTCGGCAAGGTAGCTTTTAAAGGTCCCCGCGGTCTCAGCCTTCACGTCAATAAAGGTCTTCATAACTTCGATCAGGCCGACGGTATCGCCTGCCGCAACCGCATCACCGGGTTGCTTGTAAAGCGGCTCGCCCGGTGCGGATTGAGTGTAGAATGTGCCGGGAACGGGGGAAAGAACCTGTGTCATGTTGGTCTCCTGCTTGAGTGATGTACTTAAAGGGCTTTCGCGACTTCAGCGGCGCTGGCGATGCGGATGCCTGCGTCTTGCAGGCCCGCACGGATGGCTTGGCCCATGGCCAACGCGCCGGGGGTGTCGGAATGAAAACAGATCGAGTCGAAGGGGATTTCAATCTCATCGCCTTCGACAGTGGTTACCATACCGGTCTTGCACGCCTTGACGCATTTCTCGGCAATCTGTTGTGGATCGGGCCGCGCAACCTGCCGGGTAAAGACGATAGAGCCGGAATTGCCGTAGTCGCGGTCTGCATAGAACTCGCGGATGACAGGGTGGCCCGCCCGTTTGGCGGCGGCATAGGTCTTGGACACGCTCATGCAGAACAACAGGGCATCGGGGCTGGTGGTCTGTAGCGTATCGACTAGCATCTGGGATAATTCTTCGTTCACGGCGGCTTCCATATAAAGCGCACCGTGGAGCTTTACGTGCTGCAAGGGCGTGCTATGGCGGCGGCCAAATTCGCGGATCGCACCGATCTGGTAGACGATGTCATTGATCAACTCTGCCGCATCGGTCTTGATATAGCGCCGCCCGAAGCCCTGAAGATCCGCATAACCAGGATGGGCCCCCAGCCCAACGCCATGGGCTTGGGCCAGTTTGACGACACGGTCCATCGAGTTGGGATCGCCTGCATGAAAGCCTGCGGCGATATTGGCGGAACTGATGATCTGCATGATTTCTTCGTCCGGCGCATCGCCCAGCACCCACTGGCCAAACCCTTCGCCCATGTCACAATTTAGATCGACGGTCTCTTTCATGATCATACCCCTCCACTGGTCTGAACCTATGATGGCAGCTTGATACAAAATTGATATTTCTTTTTTTCATTGCTGCATTATCGGAATTTTAGATAATACCTCGGTGAGGCAGGTAAAAGGTGTAGACGTTGAATTTCAAACACTTGAAGTATTTTGTTGCGACGGCAGAGACTGGGCAGGTAAGCCGGGCAGCAAAATTGCTCTCGATTTCTCAATCTGCGGTTACGGGGTCGGTCCGCGATCTTGAGGCGCTCTTGGCCGTTACCCTGTTTCAGCGCCGTGCTCAGGGCATGGAGTTGACGGAGGCGGGGCGGGAGTTCCTGCCGGTGGCGCGGGACATTCTGGAAAAGGTCGATGCGGCCCATCAGATCCACCGCGGCACCTCTGACATCACCGGCATTTTGACCATCGCCGCGACCTATACGGTGCTTGGTTATTTCCTGCCTTTTCATCTGGGCCGCTTGGCGCAGCTCTACCCCTGCATCGACATTCGCATCGTTGAATTGAACCGCCAGAGCATTGAGGAGCAACTACTGCGCAGCCAGATCGACATCGCCGTTGCCCTGACCTCGAACATCCACCGCGAAGGGATTGAGACGCTGACTTTGCTCAAATCCCCAAGGCGGCTTTGGGTCCCGGCGGGGCATCGGTTTTGCGACGGCGGGGCGGTGTCGCTGCACAGCATCGCCAAAGAGCCCTACGTTATGCTGACCGTGGACGAAGCTGCGCATTCCACGATGAAATACTGGAACAGCAACAACGCGCACCCGAGCATCAAGCTGCGCACGTCTTCGGTGGAGGCGGTGCGTTCGCTGGTGGCGAACGGGCAGGGGGTCACGATCTTGTCGGATATGGTCTACCGGCCTTGGTCACTGGAGGGACGACGGATCGAAACAGTGGCGACGGATGTGGAAATACCCACGATGGACGTCGGGCTGGCCCTCAATCGGTCCACGACGCTGACGCCCGCCAAACAGGCGCTGATGTCCTATTTCACCTCTGCCTTCCTATCCCCCAAGTTGCAATTTTAGGCGCGACAGTCTTGTACCACCCTCGGAGTTTATCCATAGAGTTGCGCCATGAATTCCCGAACCAACGCATGTGAGAGTATTGTGTCAAAGCTGACGAGCGCCCTGTTGTGATCGTTGGTCTGGGCCTGATCGCACCCTTTTTTATCTACATTCTCGCAGGTGTTGTGGCCCAGCTTTTGCTGCGGCACGGGGCGGAACAGCAGCGCTGGTTGGATGCTTTCATCTTTTACCTCGCGCTGCCGGCGCTGTTATTTCAATCGGTGCGGGTGGTGCCGCCGGGCGCGGTCAGTCTCTTGGGCTTTCTGGCCGTGACCACCGCGATGACCGGGCTGATGTTTCTGATCGGCTGGCTGATCGGGCGCGGCAACAAGACCGGGGACCATGCGGCAGTCTTCGGCCTTGCGGCGAGCTATTCCAACATTGGCTACATGGGGCCTGCACTGACGGTCGCCGTGCTTGGCCCCGCGGCGGGGGCGCCCGCGGCTTTCGTGTTCTGCGCCGATGTCTTGCTGATCTTCACCATTTGGCCCGCTATGATCGGCGAAGGGCGGCGCGGCTTTGCCCGTTTGACTCAATCCCTGCGCAAAGTTGTGACCCATCCGTTCATCCTTGCTACGCTGGCCGCACTCGTCTTTGCGCGCACGGGCTGGGTGCTGCCGACCTTCCTCGACTTGCCTCTCACCGGATTTCAAAACGCCGCCGCCCCGGCAGCGCTGTTTTCGCTGGGCCTGACACTAGCCCGCAACCGGGGCGGCGTGATGGGAGCACGGCTCGGGGCCTGCCTTGGGGTGAAGCTGATTTTGCATCCTCTAGCGGTCGCGCTGGCCTTCATGGTCTTTTCTGGGTTTGATCCGATCTGGGTCGCAACCGCGATCATCATGGGCGCTTTGCCCCCGGCGGCGAACGTCTATGTCATGGCCCGCGCCGAAGGGATCAGCGTGCCGCTCTCTGCGCGCACCGTCCTTTACGGCACAGCCTTTTCCGCGATTTCACTGCCCTTGGTCATTTCGCTCGTCGGCTGACCCTTCGGCGGCTAAGTGACAGGGCCGCGCTAAATCATTCGACGGATGGCCCGAGAATGGCTAGAATCCCCCTCAATCGGGGTGACACTGGCCGCCCCGCCACTGAAGCAGGAGGGGTTCAAGATGTGCGGTACGTCCAAAGAAGGCAGCGCCGTTCCAACCGTTCTGATTGACAACCCCTGCACTCGCGTGACGCGGTGGAGCTTTGCCGGGCGCGGGGACAACACCGGCTGGCACCGTCACAACTACGACTATCTCGTCGTGCCTGTCCAAGACGGAGTGCTGGAAATTCGCGATGCGGAGGGGGCCATCAGCCGATCCGAGCTTAAGGTCGGCGTGCCCTATTTCCGGAAGCGCGGTGTCGAGCACGATGTGCTGAGCGGGAACGACACGGCGTTTGCCTTTATCGAGGTTGAGTTTCTTTAAGCGGCCACCAGCTAGGACCGATCCAAATTTTTGTGCGCAAATCACCTATTTTGCGCGCTGGTTCTGGATAGAGTTTACTGAAGAGTTTGAAGTCCGCGGTTCCAAGTGAAGCGCCGGACGGGAGGAAGGGATGCTAGTTTCGACCGACAACAATGGAGCGACCGACAAAAGCGCGATGTGGTCCCGGACAATCTCTGAGACCTACTTCCCGCTGTCGGTACAGTGCCACGATCCGCAAACGTTCAATGGCGCGCTCAAGTCGTGGGGGCTGGGTATCTTGGGGCTGTCAGAGATGCATTGCGACGCGGTCATGTACCGCCGCCACAAACGCCACTTTGCCGCAGAAAAGGACAGCTGCCTGCTCATCACGATCCCCCACGCGGGGGATGTGCTATTTGAACAGGCATCGCGCGAAACCCGCTGCGCGCCCGGCGGCTTCTTGGTGGAACAGGGCGACATGGCCTATGAATTCTCTCATGCACAGCGCAACAAGCTTTGGGTGCTGAAAGTCCCGACCGCCAGCGTGCAATCCCGGCTGGGGCCGACCGAACGCCTGAGCGCGCTGACCTTTGATGCGACATCAGGCGTCGGGTCTTTCTTTGTGGGGGCGGTGCGCAACACCATCGGCAGCATCGATGTCATCAACGACGCTGCGCGCGAATTGGCAGGCCAGCACCTGCTTGATCTTCTGTGCCTGTCGATGCGCAGCGATGACCGCATCTTGGACAGTTCCGTCTCCACCATCCGCGCAGCGCATTTGCAACGTGCAGAGCAATTCATCCGCGACAACCTCGCAAACCCAAAGCTGGCACCGACGCTGGTGGCTGAATGCTGCGGCATTTCCCTGCGCTACCTGCAGGGACTGTTTGCCGAGAACGACTGTTCGGTCGTGGGCTATATACGCGACAAGCGGCTGACCCGCTGTCACGAGACGCTCACCATGGCCCATGACAGTTCCACGATGGCGCAGATCGCGCACAAATGGGGATTTTACGACCACGCGCAGTTTTGCAAACACTACCGCAGCCGTTTTGGCTGCACGCCAACAGCCACCCGCAAGAAAGCCCGGACGGAGGCGGAGCACCGCCCCGTCTGACCAAGCAAAACCCATCCAACGAAACCAAATGACTGAGCCCTCGCGGCCCAGAGCAATGCCGGTCGGCCATCCGACAGGCGCAGAGCATGTAAGGAACAGCAGATGACCAAGACGAGAGTGGCGGTAGACGTCGGAGGGACCTTTACCGACGTATGCATCATGGACGAGGGCAGTGGCCAAATCCGCATCGAAAAGACCCCCTCGACACCCGATGACCCGATGCGCGCAATCATGACAGGCGTGTCGGACGCACAGGTCGACCTGTCGGATGTCACCATGTTCTCGCATGGCACAACGGTGGCCACCAATGCGCTGATTACCCGCAAATTGCCCCGCGCCGCGATGGTCTGCACCGAAGGCTTCCGCGACGTTGTGGAAATCCGGCGGTCAAACAAAGAAGACCTTTGGGACACCTACAAGGACGTGGCCAAACCCTATATTCCCCGGCGCGACCGCTTGACCGTCAAGGAACGCATTGACGCAAACGGCAAGATCATCCGAAAGTTGGACGAAGAGGACGCCCGCCGAGTCGCCGCTGTGCTCAAAAAGCGCGACGTCAAAGCGATCGCGGTCTGCTTCATCAACTCCTACGTCAACGGCGAGAACGAGGTGCGCATGCGCGAAATCCTCCGCGACGTGATGCCGGACGTGCATATCTCGATCTCTTCCGAGGTGATGCCCGAGATTTTCGAACATGAACGGTTCTCGACCACAATGGTCAACGCCGTCGTCTCGCCCGTGGTGGTCGATTACGTCTCGCGCCTGAGCGACAAGCTTGAGGACGGCGGGTACAAACGCGATTTGCTGCTGCTGCACACCGGCGGTGGCGTCATGACACCGGCAAGCGTGAAGGACTTTGCCGCACGCTTGGCCGGGTCCGGCATCGCGGCGGGAGCCATTGCCAGCCGTTTTATCGGCAACCTTTGCGGCTATGAAAACTCCATCGGTTTCGACATGGGCGGCACCAGCACCGATGTGTCACTGACCTACCGGGGCGAATCCACGGTCACCAAGGATTGGTACATCGAATACGGCTACCCGATCCGCTTTCCAAGCATTGAGGTGCTGACCATCGGCGCGGGCGGCGGATCGCTAGCGTGGAAGGACGAGGGCGGATCGCTGCGCAACGGGCCGCAATCTGCCGGGGCGCATCCGGGGCCGGCCTGCTATTCCAACGGCAATGAAGTTGCCACGAACAGCGATGCCAATGTCGTCCTTGGTCGTCTGGGCCACAGCCTCGCGGGGGGGGACATCACGCTCGACCCTGACCTCGCGGAAAAGGCGGTGCGCGAAACAGTGGCGGAGCCCTTTGGGATGGAGCTGCACGCGGCAGCAGAGGCCATCATCGACGTGGCCAATGCCAATATGGCCAACGCCGTGCGCCTGCTGTCGATCAGCCGCGGCCATGACCCGCGCGATTTCGCCTTGGTGGCCTTTGGGGGGGCGGGCGCCCTACACGGTGCGGCGGTCGCCCGCGAGTTGTCGATCCCCATTGTCATCGTGCCCCCCAATCCCGGCGTCACCTCTGCGATGGGTTGTTTGCTGGTCGATATCCAACATGACTTCTTTGACAACTTCATGGCCGACGCCGCCAACACGACGCCCGAAGACCTCGAAGCCGCCTTTGCCCGGATCGAAAAGGAGGCGGTCGAGCGGTTGCGCCACGAAGGGGTGTCGCCCGACAACACGGTTTTGCAGCGCACGGTCGAGATGATGTACCAAGGCCAGTGGCGCTCGCTGGCGGTGTCGGCACCGTCGAAAATCACCAGCACCGAAGACCTTGTGAACGGTTTTCACGCCGAACATGAGCGGGAATATAATTTCCGCCGCGAAGAGTCGCCCGTGAGCATTTTTAGGGTCGGCGTCAAGGCCACCGGCGTGGTGCAAAAGGCCGAATTGCCGTCTTTCGACGTGGTCAAACACACCCCCGAGCCGACCAGCCATCGCTCCGTCTGGTTCAAAGGCGAAGCCTGCGATGCGGCCGTTTATGACCGGGCGCAGATGAAGGCCGGGGCAGAGTTCAGCGGCCCCGCCATCGCCGAGCAAGTCGATTCCACCGTGGTCATACCGCCCAAGGCTGTGGCGTCGGTCGATCAATACATGAACATTCTCATTCGCGTGAAGGATTGAACCATGAACACCCTATCCAGACTCGACCTTGATCCGGTCACCTTCGAAGTTCTGAAAAACTCTTTCATCACCTCTGTTGACCAAATGGCAGAGCAGATGCTGCGCACCTGCTATTCCTTCGTGATCTACAACCGTGACTTTTCGAACGGGCTGCACGATGCCCAAGGCAACTGCGTGGCGCAGGGCAATTCGGACATCGCGGTCCATGTGGGCACGCTGCATTACACCTGCAAGGACGTTATCCGCGCCTTTGAGGGCGATATGTACCCCGGCGATGTCTATGCAGTCAATGATCCCTACGCGGGGGGCACGCATTTCAGCGATGTCCGCCTGATCCGCCCGATCTTTGACGAAGAAACCCTGATCGGCTTTTCGCAGTCCAACGGGCATTGGTCAGACCTTGGCGGCTCGGTTCCCGGCTCGTTCAACGTCACGGCCCATGAGATGTTTGGCGAAGCCGTGCGGATCACGCCGATCCGGCTGTTTCGCAAGGGCAAGTTTTGCGCCGACGTAGCAAATATGATCGCGGCAAACACGCGCGACCCGGCCTCCATCATCGGTGACATCCACTCGCAGGCGCAGGCCACGCAGGTCGCGGAACGCGAACTCCAGCGTCTTGTTGGCAAATACGGGCGCGATCAGGTAACCCAAGGCATGGAGGAGGTGCAAGACTATGTCGAGCGCGCCGTGCGCCAGCGCATCTCGGACCTGCCCGACGGCACATGGGAGGCGGTGGACTATATCGACCGCGACCCCGGCGCGGGCGAGGGGATGATTCCGATCCACATCAAGATGACAATCAAAGGAGATGAAATCCTTTATGATTTTGAAGGCAGCCACCCGACGATCTCGTCGATCTACAACTCCGCGCATGGGGCTACCTTCTCGGCCGTGGTGGCGGGAATGAAGACCTTTTTTCCTGATCTGCCGCTCAACAGCGGGTTTTACCGCATGGTCGAGATCAAAGCGCCCGAGAACAGCGTGGTAAGTGCCGAATGGCCCGTCGCCGTGACCGGCTTCCTGATGCCGTTTGAGAAGATCATGAACGCGATTTTTGAGATGTGGTCGCAGATCATGCCAGAGCGCGCCATCGCCTGCGCCTTCAACCTTGAATACCTGCTTGCCGGGGGCAACGATCTGCGCAAGCCTGAAAAGCCGATCTACATGTTCTACGAATGGCTCCCCGGCGGCTGGGGCGGGCGCAACGGCAAGGACGGCAGCGATGTCACCACCGCCTGTTTCGGCACAGGTCTGATGTCGCAACCATCTGAGGGCAACGAGCGGGTAAACCCGACCCGGGCGGATGAGTTTCAGATCAAACAGGACAGCCCCGGGCCTGGCAAGTGGCGCGGCGGTGCGGGGGTCATCAAGGCGTCAACGCTGCTGGAAGCGGACAACACCGTGATGTCCTATATCTGCGACCGGGAACGGGCCGTTGTCTGGGGCGTCGAAGGCGGCCTGCCGTCCATGCCCCATGGTCTGATGGTTGAACACGCAGAGACCGGCCAGCAGAACTGGCTGGGATCGGTCTTTTCCAACTACAAGATCAAGAGCGGCGACAGGTTTACCCGACCCACGGCAGGCGGTGGTGGATACGGCGATCCGATGGAGCGCGATCCAGAGCGGGTGCGTCAGGATGTGATCGACGAATATGTCTCGGTCGAGCGGGCAAAGACCGACTATGGCGTGGTCATCAAGGTAAATGACGCCGATACGCTGGACTTTGAAATCGACGTCGAGGCGACCCGGAAGGCCCGGGCGCATATCCGCGAAAACCGCGAGGCCTGGGCGCGGACGGACCCCGAAGTGGTTTCGCGCTTGTACCGCAATGGCGAGATCAACGAGATGGACGCGGTGCGGCAATACGCGGTGATCCTTGACTGGGGCAGCGGAGAGGTGATGCCCAAATCGACACAGCAGTTCCGCGAGAGCTTCGAGCGACGGTCCGTCGCACATTGGAGCTGAGGCAGACGGTTCGGTAGGTTTTTCCTGCCGGACCAAGCTTACCTCTGAAACAGATTACTTCTGATTGTCGCGATGAGAGAGATGAAGGCCTGTGCCACAAACCGTACTCACACAATGTTCGAAAAATAACCCATTTTGATGTGAGCTATATGTCTTTAAGATGCTGAAATAGAAAGGTTTCGACTGGATTCAAAATCCCCCGCCGCGAGGCGTGCCGGTTCGAGTCCGGCCTTGGGTACCACCTTTTCCAAAAGGTCTTCCGCATTTTCGTATGAACGATCCCGATGCTTCGCGCCTCCTAAGCCCGTTCATCCTTCGCGCCAAAAACCTGCGATCACCTCCTGCGCCACCTTATTCTGCACCGTAAAATCAGTGTCTCCCGCGCCGCCGCCGTCGGGGTCGGTGAACCAACGCCAGATCCAGACGTCTTGAATCCCACGGGCCTCAAGGGCGCGGAGCCAGCGTGCCAGCACCTCGGCCTGAAGCGCCATATCGGCGGGGGCGGCGCGTTCTTCGGCGCTTTCCCATGGGCGGGCGGTCGCGCCTTCGGCGGAGCGGAGGCCGATTTCCGCGATCCAGATGGGTTTTGAGTGTTTGCGCGCCACGGCGGCGACCCGGTCCAATTCTGCGGCGATGGCGCGGTCCCAATCGGTCGGCGCGTCCGGGGCGCCTAGAACGGGGTAGAGGGATACCGCCACGGCATCCAGATCGGGCCAGAATGCGATCTTCTCGGCCTCATCGGCGCCATGGGCGACATAGGTGAGCTTTCCGCTGAAAAGCGCGCGTATCTCGGCGATGGTGTCGCCCCAACGCGGCGCCCCCGATACGCCGCGCAATTCGGTGCCGAGGACGAGCACGTCGGCGCCGTTGCGCTCTGCCGTGAGCGCGATGGCGCGCAGAACCTCTGCGTAGGCGGCGTGCCATGCGTCTGCGCTGTCCGGCTCGGGGGCAATCGCGCCGGCCCAGCTTTCGGGCACCCAGACATGGGGTTTGACGATGGCGGCGAGCCCCGCGGCGTGCAGCTGCGCGATCCCGGCGGCGATCCTGTCATGGGGCAGCGCATCCCCCATGACGATGGCGCTGGAGCTGGGCGAAGGCTGCCATAGGAAGGGGATCACCGTCGCCGCCGTCGCGCCTGTGTCACGCAGCCGCGCGATGCTTTGGGCGGCGGCGGTGCTGCCGAAGGGGGCGTTCGGCGTCTCGATCAGGTTGAACCCGCGTAGGGCGCCACCCGCCTCTCGCGGAAACGCCGCTGTCGCAGTCAAAGCGGTAGAGCCGAGGGCCCAGAGAAGCGTGCGACGGTCGATCATGGGGCTAGGGTAGGATGAGTTCCCCTGCCGCACAACGGCATGCTGGCGAAGATGCTTGGCCTTTTGGGGGCTGCCGCCGGCTGAATAACGCCAATTTCGCGCAAAATTGGCGGGCTTTCATCTGCTGGACCCGCGCAAAGCCCCGTGACAATTCCCTTTCCCCGGTCGGCCCAAGCGCGTAGGCAGCGCCTACCTTGGAAAACGAGACATATCATGGCGCAGAATGCCACCATTTACAAAGTCGAGCTTTCGGTCTCGGACATGGATCGTCATTATTACGAGACCCATAAGCTGACCATCGCCAAACACCCTTCGGAAACCGATGAGCGGCTGATGGTGCGGCTGATGGCCTTTGCCCTTAACGCCCATGAGCATTTGGAAATGACAAAAGGCCTGTCGACCGACGATGAGCCAGACATCTGGCAGAAAAGTCTAAGCGGGGAGTTGGATGTTTGGATCACGCTCGGTCTGCCAAGCGAGAAGGTCTTGCGCCAGTCCTGCAACAAAGCGGCCAAGGTGGTGGTCTATCCCTATGGCGGCCGAACGGCTGAGGTTTGGTGGGACAAGATCAAGAACAGCACAACCCGTTTTGACAATCTCGAAGTGGTCAACCTGCCCGAGGCTGACACGAAAGCGCTGGCCGATCTGGCAAACCGCGCGATGAAGCTTCAGGTGTTGATCCAAGACGGCGGGGTGACGGTGAACCTTGATGAGGCGATGGTGACGCTCACGCTCGACCGTTGGAAGACTGCCCAGTAAAGGACGGCGGGCTTAAAGGCTGTCGAAAAAAGGCGCGCCACTCTGGGCGCGCCTTTTACTTTAAACGTCGAGCTTCTTGTCGCCGCGCTTCCATGCCAGCGGCTGGAAAACCTCATCCACCGGGGTTTCGGCAACGTGGTTGACGTAGTTGGAGATGGTTTTCTGCGCCATGCCGAGGATCACGTCCAGCACCGCGCGGTGACCATAGCCTGCGTCGAAAAAACGCCTGCATCTGCGTGTCGGAAACGAAGCCGCGGTTGCGCACCATCTGCACGGTGAAGGTCCGCAGCGCTTCGAGTTTGGGCGTCGGCAGGGCCGTTTCATTGCGCAGCGCGTCACTGATCTCG
>NZ_SZNL01000006.1:30123-179371 GCF_005068605.1 Sulfitobacter sp. 15WGC
AAAAACGCCTGCATCTGCGTGTCGGAAACGAAGCCGCGGTTGCGCACCATCTGCACGGTGAAGGTCCGCAGCGCTTCGAGTTTGGGCGTCGGCAGGGCCGTTTCATTGCGCAGCGCGTCACTGATCTCGTCCGAGACCTTCATCATCTTGGCGATGCCGGTGTGGGCGGGCACGCAGTAATGGCACTCGTTCTCGACGTTGATCGACTGCCAAACAACGGTCAGCTCTTCGGCGTCGAACTCGGTCTCGGTGAAGAGCTTGTGCAGCACCTGATAGCCTTCATAGGCCTGCGGGCTTTCGGCCAGCACCTTGTGCAGACCCGGCAGGCGGCCAAAGGCCTTTTGCGATTCTTCCAGCAGCGGCTTGGAGGCTTCGGGCGCGGTGTTTTGGTCGTGGGACGGGAATGTCATGGTTTCTACCTTTGTAAATCGTCGATATCCGTCATTTAGGCTTTCTTGAGCGATCACTCAAGTATATATTTGAGTGATCGTTCAACATATGGTGATCAAATGCCCCGCAAACCGAACCACGACCGAGCCGAGTTGATCGACCGCGCCCGCGATCTGTTCTGGCGTCAGGGCTGGGCGGGCACGTCGCTGAAAGACCTCGAAGCGGTGCTGAAGATGAAGCCCGGCAGTTTCTACGCGGCCTTCGGGTCAAAAGAGGCGCTGTTTGAAATCGCTTTGGACAAATATGCCGAGGATGGGGCCGGGCGCTTGGCCGAATTGGTCGCGGAACATGGTCCGATGGCGGCGCTGAAACGCTATCCCGAATTGGCGATCTGCCGCGAGGAGGCTCCGGCCAAAGCCTGCATGCTGTCCAAAACCTTGCTGGAGCTACAGGCCCATGGCCACCCGCTGGCCAAACGGGCCAGCGCGCATCTTATGGGAATGGAAGAGCAATTCGCGGCGCTTTTCGCGCAGATGCAGCGAGACGGGGAAATCGGCGCCACGCATGATCCAAAGGCGCTAGCCCGGCGTTATCAGAGCGATCTTTTGGGCCTGCGCGTCTCGGCCGAGCGGGAGGGGATCGACGCCCATGCCATCGCCCGCGAAATCGCCGAAGGGCTGGAGCGGCTGTAGCGCCAGCGGGCGCTATTCGATCTGCTCTTCCAGCATCGTGGTGATCTTGCGCCGTTGAAAGACATTGCGGATCTGATGCGCCATGATCCGTTCCGGCACGAAATAGGGTTTGCCGTCTTTCCATTCCGCCCGGAACTCATGGCGCGCGGCGATCAGCCTTGTGGTATGCCCATCCGCGGCAGCGACCGTGAGGTCCATCTGCCGGACCTTGTCAAAAAGCCCCTCGGTCCCGATCCGCGTCTCGGCCCGGCGCAACAGGTCGAGGAAACTGCCGATGTCGATGAAATCGCCGCTTTTGATCGGCCCTTGATTGGTGCGGGTCAGGGGGTTTTCCACATCGTTCAGTGCTACCTCTTCGCGTTCGGTGACCTTGACGTGGTAGGTTTTGTCATCCGTCACCACCCGTGCCATGACCTCCAGCAGGTAAATCGGCTCGGCCCCCATATTGGTCACGAAACAATGGGCATTCTCATCCCGCGCGATGGAGCGGTTGATCAAGATCACCGGCTGTCGCTGCCGCCTGAAGTTGAGCCATAGGATATGCAGATAGGCCAGCCAGACCACTGCCGTAAAAAGGCTCACCGCCACTTGCAACGTGCCGGAGTTCTCTGCGATCCAATCGAGCATCCTATCTCTTCCTTACCAAGCCTGCGGGGGTCGCGAAATTAACGCGCAGGGCGGCGCTTCGTTGCACAGAGATTGGCGGGGCGGGGTTGACCGGGCGAGTTTATATCAATAGTTCTCGATATATGGATAATGACAACGCTCTCCAAGCCTTCGCCGCCTTAGGTCAGCCGACCCGGCTGGATGTCTTTCGCCTGCTAATCAAAGCGGGCGGTAAAGGCATGTCAGCGGGCGAGATCGGCACCGCGCTTGATGTGCGGCAAAATACGATGTCGGCCAACCTCTCGGTGCTGGCCCGCGCGGGGCTGATCCGCAGCAAGCGCGAAGGGCGCAGCATCCGATATTTCGCCGATATGAACGGGCTGCGCGCGCTGCTGGGCTTTCTCTTGGAAGACTGCTGCGGCGGCCAGCCTGAACTGTGCCAACCGCTGCTGGATGAGTTGACCTGCTGCTAACCCCATAGGAACAAACGAAAGACCGTCATGACCGATACCGCTGATCCCGCAACCGCTGGCCTTGGGGCTTTTGAACGCTGGCTCTCGCTCTGGGTGGCGCTGGCCATCGGGGCGGGGCTTTTGCTGGGCAATCTCTTTCCCGACCTCTTTGGCGCGCTGGCGGCGCTCGAAGTCGCCTCGGTCAACCTGCCGGTGGCGGTGCTGATCTGGGCCATGGTCTTTCCAATGATGGTCGGCGTCGATTTCGGCGCGTTGCGGCAGGTGGGGGACAAGCCCAAAGGGCTGGTGGTGACGCTGGTGGTCAACTGGCTGATCAAACCCTTCACCATGGCTGCGCTTGGGGTGCTGTTCTTCAATCATGTCTTTGCCGGGCTGATCCCACCCGATGATGCGCAGGCCTATCTGGCGGGGGTGATCCTCTTGGGGGCCGCGCCCTGTACCGCTATGGTCTTTGTTTGGTCCAACCTCACCCGCGGCGATGCCACCTATACGCTGGTGCAGGTAAGCGTGAACGATGTGATCATGGTCTTCGCCTTCGCGCCGATCGTGGCATTCCTCTTGGGCGTGACCGACATCACCGTGCCTTGGGACACGCTGCTGATCTCGGTCGGCCTCTACGTCATGCTGCCGCTACTGGCGGGCTACCTCACCCGCGGGCGGTTGGTGGCCAAGGGCGGTGAGGCGGCGGTCGACGCTTTCAAGGCTCGGGTGCAGCCCTTTGCCATCATGGGGCTTCTGCTGACGGTCGTGCTGCTCTTTGGCTTTCAGGGCGAGGTGATCCTCGACCGTCCGCTTGTGATCGCGCTGATTGCCGTGCCGCTGTTGCTGCAATCCTACGGCATCTTCTTCATCGCCTATGGCGCCGCGCGGGCCTGGGGCATTCCCTTCAACGTGGCCGCCCCCTGCGCCTTGATCGGCACGTCGAACTTCTTTGAACTGGCCGTCGCCGTGGCGATCAGCCTCTTCGGGCTGGGGTCGGGCGCGGCCTTGGCCACCGTCGTGGGTGTCTTGGTCGAAGTGCCGGTCATGCTCTCTCTCGTGGGCTTTGCCAACCGCACGCAGCATTGGTTCCCCGCCGCCAAATGAACCACGCCCGATAACCCTTTGACGCTTAAGGAAATTCCCGTGACCGATACGCCGAACATCGAAGAAGATCACTTTAACCCCATCGACGAGAGCCGCCTCCTGTCGCCTCAGCGTGCCACCCACCGCCCACGCATCCTGCTGCTCTACGGCTCGCTTCGCCCGCGGTCCTTCAGCCGCCTGATGACCGAAGAGGCCGCCCGCATCCTCACCCGCCTCGGGGCCGAGACGCGGACTTTCAACCCCACGGGCCTGCCGCTGCCCGACGATGCCGCGCCTGAGCATCCCAAGGTGCAGGAACTGCGCGATCTGGTGTCATGGTCCGAAGGCATGGTCTGGTGTTCGCCCGAACGCCACGGCGCGATGACGGGGATCATGAAAACCCAGATCGACTGGATCCCCCTGTCGCTCGGCGGAGTGCGTCCGACCCAAGGCAAGACCTTGGCCGTGATGCAGGTCAGCGGCGGGTCGCAAAGTTTCAACGCGGTGAACCAACTCCGCATTTTGGGCCGCTGGATGCGGCTGCTGACCATCCCCAACCAATCCTCGACCCCCAAGGCTTTCTTGGAGTTTGACGAGGATGACCGGATGAAACCCTCACCCTTCTATGACCGCGTGGTCGATGTGATGGAGGAGTTGGTGAAATTCACCCTGCTGACCCGCGACAATAAGGATTATCTGCTCGACCGTTATAGCGAGCGGAAGGAAAGCGCCGAGGAACTGTCGAAGCGGGTCAATCAAAAGGCGATCTGACCGCCAAAACGCAAACAGCAGGGCCAATCTTGGCCCTGCCGCATTGCGAGACTGAAGAGCGATCAGTCGTTGGACCAGCCGGACACCGCTTTGACTTCGCAGAAATCCTCGATCCCCCAAACGCCGCCTTCGCGCCCGTTGCCCGAACGTTTCATGCCGCCGAAGGGCGCACCTGCGCCACGGCTTTCGCCGTTCATCTCAACCATGCCGGAACGCAGCTTTGTCGCCAGACGGTTGCGGCGGGTGCCATCGCTGGATTGAACATAGTTGGTCAGGCCATAGACCGTGTCATTGGCCATCTCGACGGCCTGTTCTTCGCTCTCGAACTTCATGATCGACAGCACGGGGCCAAAGATCTCTTCGCGGGCGATGGTCATATCGGGCGTCACATCGGCGAAAACGGTGGGTTTGACATAAAAACCCCGGTTCAGATGCTCGGGCCGACCGGTGCCACCGGCCACCAGCCGCGCGCCTTCGTCAATGCCTTTCTGGATCAGGTCTTGGATCTTGCCCCATTGCGCTTCGTTCACGACCGGGCCGATGTGGCGGCCCTCTTCGCTGGCGGGGCCGACTTCGACCTTATTGGCCACTTCGGCTGCCGTCTCGACCGCTTGGTCATAGACGCTGGCCTCGACCATCATCCGGCTGGGGGCGTTACAGCTTTGGCCGGTGTTGTTCATCATATGCAGCACGCCGCGTTTGACGGCCTTGTCATCGGCATCGGCGAAGACAAGGTTCGCGCCCTTGCCGCCAAGCTCCAGATGGACCTTCTTCAGCGTATCCGCCGCGTTCTTGGAAATCGCGATGCCGGCGCGGGTAGAGCCGGTGAAACTCACCATATCCACATCCTCATGGCCGGTCAGGGCGGTGCCCACGGTCGCGCCGTCGCCGTTCACAAGGTTGAAGACACCGGCGGGGAAGCCTGCCTCATCCATCATCTCGGCAAAGATCACCGCGCTCAGCGGGCTTTCCTCAGACGGTTTCAGCACCATGGTGCAGCCCGCGGCAACAGCCGCGCCGACTTTCAGCATCACTTGGTTCATCGGCCAGTTCCACGGCGTGATCATCGCCACAACGCCAACCGCCTCGTGAATGATCCGGTCGTTCGGCGCGTGATCCCCCAAGGGCTTTACGAATTTGAAATCTTTCGCCGCTTTGATGAAGTTCTTCAGGTGGCTGTAACCTGCCCCCCATTGGGAGCTGCGCGCCATCTCGATGGGCGCGCCCATCTCGGTGCTGATCGCTTGGGCCATATCCTCGGTCCGGGATTTATAGACCTCGGCCAGTTTCTCCATCAGCGCGATGCGCTCTTCGGGGGCGGTGGCCATCCACGCGGGCAGGGCGGCCTTGGCCGCGGCCACGGCGGCGTCCACGTCCTTTGGCCCGCCGAGCGAGATCACGGTGCAGGGTTCTTCGGTCGACGGGTTGATGACCTTATGTTCACTGCCCTCAAGCGGGGCGACCCATTTGCCGTCGATATAGAAATCACGTTTTTCGATCATGCTCTGTCTCCGTTATTGGCCAGGCGGGCGATGTTTTTGCCGCCTAGAAGTGTCCGGGAATCGCCGGCTCCCGATATGCCTAGGACAATTTTACGGGGCGGAAAAGTTCAGAGGTGGCTTTTGATCAAAAAGACGGGCGCGGCGGCCCGAAACCCGTGGGCGGGCAGGGCGCGCGCTCAGCCCTGCGCCGGGAAGCTGATTTCGACACAAAGCCCGTCTTGGCCTTCGACCTTCAACGTCGCTTCGTGCTGGAAGGTCAGCGTGCGGATCATGCGCCAGCCCAGCGAATCCGACCTCTCGGGCCGTTTGGCGTCCTCGGGCAGGCCGACGCCATCGTCATAGACCTTAAGCGTAAGCCCTTCGTCATCCTCTTGCGTGACTTCGATGGTGATCACCCCTTTGTCGCGCCCCTTGAAGGCGTGTTTATAGGCGTTGGTGATCAACTCCCCCACGATCAGCCCGATGTCGACCGCCAGTTTGTTGTCCATCTTGAGGCTGGGGCAAATTAGCTTGATCGCGATGCTCTGGCGATCCCCGGTAAAGGCGCGTTCGGCGTTTTTCGCGACTTCATCCAGCATATCCGCCAGATCAAGGTCGGTGCTGTCGGTCGAGCGTTGCATCAGCTCATGCGCCTTGGAGAGCGAACCCACGCGGGTCTCCAACTCGCGCAACACTTGGCGGGTCTCATCCTCTTTGGCTTGGGTCTTGCTCATCCGGATCAGCGCCACGATCAGGGCAAGGTTGTTGCCCGTCCGGTGGTGGAGTTCCTGCATCAAGAGATCGCGGTCGGCTATGCCTTCGCTGAGTTCGCGGTTCTGTTCGGTCAATGCCGCGGTCGGGTCTTTGGCGTTATAGGCCTCCAAAGCCGCCATGGCGTCGGCCTTGATCTGTTCGACGGCGGATTGGGGTTCGGGCAGCAGGAATTCCGCATGAATCCGCGTGCCTTCTTGCCCGGTGTCCACATCGAAACGCGCCGCGATCCGCTGCACGCCCCGCAGGCCCAGCCCCATGCCCGTCTCCGACACGATGGCGCGGTTGGGGTCGAGCTTATCTTCTTCGATCCCACGGCCCTGATCAATCACCGTCAGCCCAAGGGCGGGCTTGCCGTTGACGTCGGTCAGCGAAAAGCGCGCGCGGCCCTTCTGCCCGTGCTCAATGGCATTGCGGCCCAGCTCCACGGCGGCGGTGACGGTGCGCGTCCGCTCGAATGAGGTAAAGCGCATGGCTTCGGTCAGGGTCAGGGCGATCTGGCGCAGGGCCGCGATATCGCCGCCTTTTTCAAGGTTCACCGAGGTGAGGTTGGTTGCTTTCATCAGTCCGCGTCCCGTGCAATGCGTATGACCACGATGGAGGCGTCGTCACGCCCGCGAAATGCCCGGTCGAGCAGGTAGCCAGCGATCAAAAGCGGAGACTTCCACAATAGACCCTGTGGAAGATAGCTGTCGCGCAAGGTTTTCAAGCCGTCGCTGTGCAGGATCATCAGATCCCCCGGCTGAAGGTCAAAGCTTTCTTCATAGCCCCGCGTGGCGCGGGCGCCGATCCGCCCGTCGCGCACCGGCAGGCGTTTGACCTCACCGTCGCGGACCCGCAGTGTGGCGATATTGCCCAAAGCGGCATAGCGCAGCACCATCTGCGGCTGCGCGATATGCACAAGCGCTGCCACCGCGCCGCGTTTGCCGATCAATTGCTCGGTCACCTCATGCATCACCGCGCCCGGCTCGCTGTTGAAACTGCGCGTGGCTTTGACGGCGTCAGTCACCTCAAGCGATGCGGCTGCGGCCTCGGGGCCGTGGCCCAGACCATCGCAGAGCAGGATATCGGTGGCTTTGGGCGTCTTGCGCAGCAGGTAATCGTCGCCGCATTCCGTTTCGTTCGGGTGACAGATCCGCAGGCCCACAGCCTCGACCCCATGGGTCGGGCAGGGGGTGCTGTTTTTGACAAAGGTGCAAACGATGGTGGTGCCCACCTCTGGCCCGCTAAAAATGTCGAAATCATTCGACAGGCGGCGGATCGCACCAAGTCCCAGCCCGGCAGAGCCGCCGCTGCTCATACCGTCTTGAAACATGTGATCCATATCGCTGATGCCGGGGCCGCGGTCGGTGAAGATCAGCACGATCCTATCGCCCTTGCCCTCCGGCGGGGCGGTGATCAGGGCGCGGCCTTTTTCGGCGTAGCGCAGGATGTTGGTCGTGGCCTCGGTGGCGACGATGGCCAATTCATCGGTCCGGTGTTTGGGCCAGCCGTGTTCCGCCGCCAGACGGCGGGCGGCGCGGCGCACCACGGCGATGGCGCTTTGGTCCTGCACTTCGACCCATTGTATCATAGGTTCACACTCATCAACACGCTGGTGCCCCCGCCAACGGCGGTGCGAATTTCAAACTTCTGGGCCAGCCGCTGCGCGCCGCCCAAGCCCCGGCCAAGCCCGCCGCCCGAGGTATAGCCGTCCGTGAGGGCCAGTGCCACGTCCTCGATCCCCGGTCCCTTGTCCCAACAGACCACGCTCAGCCGCTTGGCCCTTGGATCGACATAGATGGAAAATTCGCCGCCGCCAGCGTGAACGATCGCATTGCGGGCGATTTCACTGACGGCGGTGGCGAAGCGTGTGACATTCAGCGCCGAAGCGCCGTGTTCTTTCATGTAGCGCGCCACGGCTTGGCGGACCGTTACCGCGTCGCCGCTGGTCTTCAACTTGAACTGAGAGAGAAGAACCTGCGCCCCAAGGTCCTTTTCATCAAAGGCGACGTAGCTGGGTGAGGGCATGGGTCAGGCTCAAGGCGGTGCGAATTTCCGGCAGATACATGCCAAGCTCGACCAGCGTGACGGCGACCGTAGGGCGCATGCCGACGACATAGGTATCCGCGGCCAGCAGTCGCGAGATCCCGGCCAATTGCGCGATCACACGGCCGACGAAAGTGTCCACGATCTCAAGCGCCGAGATATCGAGGATCACCCCGTCGATGCGGTTTTCGGATATCTTGTTCGACAGCCGATCCTGAAGCTCCAAAATCTCCGTGTCCGTGATGTCATCCTGTATCGAAACGAGGAGCGCATGTTCGACCAGATTAATCGACGTGACACCGGCCACCTTATTGGCCCTCGGTCTTCTTGATCACATAGCCGACGGTCATCAGCGCATCCGACAGGGCGGTGCGGATGCTGGACCGGGTAGAGACGGTGCCCACGTCGATGCCAAGCTGTACCATGGTCTGGGCGATCATCGGGCTGATGCCGCTGATGATACATTCGGCCCCCATCAGGCGCACGGCGGCGGCGGCGCGCAGCAGGTGTTGCGCGACCTGCGTATCGACGGTGCCAACCCCGGTGATGTCCATGATGACCACTTCGGCCTGACGCTCCAGAATGGTTTGCAGCAGGTTCTCCATCACCTCTTGGGCGCGGGCGGAATCCAGTGTGCCGATCAGCGGCAGGGTCAAAACGCGGTCCCAAAGTTCGACGACCGGCGTTGAAAGCTCCAACATCTCTTGGCGCTGGCGGTCTATGATCTGCTCGCGCTCGAGAATGAAAATCTCATTCGTGTAGATGGCAAAGGCATCGACCAGACGGGTGACCAGCATCACGTCGCGGATCAGCATCCCATGGTCGCTGTCCAGCATGGTTTCAAGCCGTTTGAACAGCGGCGTCTTCAACGCCAGCACGAAGGTCGCCATCTCTGTCGGGGTCACGCCCCGGTTGACCCGCTCGCGGCTGACATCGGTCAGGACAGCGCGCAGATCGTCCCATTGGGTGTCGTCAAAGTCGAAATCCTCACCGGTGACGCCATCGCGCACACCTTTGGAGAAGGCTTTGAGCAATTCGCTATTCTGCTTCCGGCTTTCCGCATCAGAGAACAGGTCAGAACGTTTCACGCCCTCTTTGACCTGCGTGCCCAGCCACTCTTCGATGATGCCTTTGAAATCGGTGTCGAGAACAGTCAGAATATTGGCCGTAGCAGATTGCGGCATCTTAAACCCCAGTATTAATTTCACCCCCTCATAGGCCAATCGTGGGGGTGAGTGTCAATAGGACGCAAGGATTTTGATCGGCGGCAAAGCGCCGTTTTACATAATGAAACGCCGTGTAAGTCGCTGTTTTGTGATGGGTTTTGCGGCGAAAATGCGCGGATCGCTTGCAAATAGGGCAGCATCGGCGCTGTGACCGGATGCTGCCCTTCTTGTTGCCCACGGCGTGGGTGCCGCGACGTTATTCTGCCGCTTTGCCGGGATGGCGCGGCACCAGTGCCCGCACCAGATCGCGCATGTGCAGCACGCCGACCTGTTTGCCCGCCCGCATGACGCGGTAGTTGTTGGTGGTGTCCCCGCCGGAGACCGCGATGATGCTTTCCAGCGTGTCGTCGAAATCAACCTCACCGGCCACATCCGTGGGCGGCACATCGGTCTTTTCCATGACCGAACGCACGCGCAGCACGCGGGCACGGTTAATGTCGCTGACGAAGGCTTCGATATAGGGATCGTTGGGGTTCAGCAGGATATGCTGCGGCTCGCCCTGTTGGACGATGAACCCGTCTTTGAGGATCACCAGATGGTCCGCCAGTTTCAGCGCCTCGTCCAGATCGTGGGTGATGAAGATCACCGTTTTATGCAGTTCTTCCTGCAATTCGATCAGCAGGTCCTGCATGTCGGTGCGGATCAACGGGTCGAGCGCGGAGAAGGCTTCGTCCATCAGCATCACATCGGAGTTCGAGGTCAGCGCCCGGGCGATGCCCACACGTTGCTGCATCCCGCCCGAAAGCTGCGCGGGATACTGCTCTCCTTGGCCTTCCAGCCCGACGCGGTTCAGCCATTTGGTGGCCTCATCCGCGTATTTGCTGCGGCTTTTGCCTTCGATCTCCCAGCTTAGCCCGGTGTTTTCCAGCACCGTGCGGTGGGGCAGCAGGGCGAACTTCTGGAACACCATCGACATGTCGTGCTTGCGCAACTGGCGCAGGCGACGCTCGTTATAGTTGAGGATGTTCTCGCCGTTCACGATGACCTCGCCCGCCGTGGGGTCGATCAGCCGGTTGAGGTGGCGGATCAGCGTCGATTTGCCCGAGCCCGACAGGCCCATGATCACCGTGGTCTTGCCTGCGGGCATGTCCACGTTGATGTCATTGAGGCCCAGCACATGGCCGGTCTCGGCCTGAAGCTCGGCCTTGGACATGCCACCGCGGACTTTCTCCAGCGCCATTTTGGGGTCGTCGCCGAAGATCTTATAGAGGTTGCGGACGGAAATCTTGATGTCGTCTGTCATGTCTGGCCTCACTTCTGCGCCGCGTTGATCCGCGCAAGCGCGGCTTTGGTGACCCGGTCGAGGATGATCGCAAGAAGCACGATCCCCAGACCCGACAGGAGGCCCACGCCCAACTCAAGGCTGCGAATGCCGCGCAGCACCAGCACGCCAAGACCCGGCGCCGAGACCAGCGAGGCGATCACGACCATGGCAAGGCTCATCATGATGGTCTGGTTCACACCGGCCATGATGTTGGGCAGCGCCAGCGGGATCTGCACCTTGTAGAGCTTCTGGCGGTTGGTCATGCCAAAAGCATCGGCGGCCTCGATCACGTCCTTGTCGACAAGACGGATGCCAAGATCCGTCAGGCGCACCACCGGGACGATGGCATAAAGGATGATGGCGATGCCGTAGAGCTTGGGCTCGGTGACCGAAAAGAGGAAGATCAGCGGAATGAGGTAGACGAAGGGCGGCAGGGTCTGGAGCATGTCCAGCACCGGGATCATCGTGCGTTGCACCCTGTCACTGCGCGACATGGCGATGCCGATGGGCACGCCCAAAAGCACGCAGATGAAGGCGCAGACAAAGATGATCGCCAGCGTCTGCATGGTGTGCTCATAAAAGTCGATGAAGGCGAGGAAACCAAAGACCAACGCCACCAGACCCACCAGCTTGAGCGAACGGCCCACGGCATAGGTGATTGCCATCAAGAGCGGGATCATCACGAACCACGGCACCGACTGCATGAGCCACAGCGCATTCTCCAACGCCCAGCTCAGCGGTTGGGTGAGGGGGTCGACAACAACTTTGAGACTGTCCTTAATGGCAAGGAAGCCTTGCTCCAGCCCTTGGGTCAGGTCGCGCGATTGTGGGATGGCTTCGCAGCTGTCGTGCAGCGCATCCAGAGAGGGGAAGGGCATGTCCCAAAGCGTGGTATCGGTATCACCGCCCGCTTGGCCCATGAGGTCGGCCATGGAGCTGAGCCCGCCGCCTTGATCGTCGCCGCACCAGTCCCGCAGACCGAGCGAGTCAAAGAGATTGTCGTAGGTTGCCATCTGTCGCTTTCCCGGCCTGCATCAGACCGTTTGCTTTGGGGAAGGGGGCCGGTGCGCCGCGCAGGCCGCGCGGCGTCGGCTGCCCCATGCAGTGGCGGCAATCCAAACCTATGTCCTTACAAAGGAACTGCGCATCGGGCCAAAGGGGCCAAGGCGCAGTCGGTATGAAAAGACGTAAGTCTAGCCGCCGGTCATCGAAACGAACGGGCGGGAAACCCTGATGAGTTCCCCGCCCGTCGTTTTGGTCAGTCTGTCTTACTGCTCAAGCAGCTTGGACAGGTTGCCACGGGCGTCATCGCTCAGCCATTCGGCCCAGACGTCCTTGTTGTTTTGCAGGAAATACACCGCCGCTTCCTCGTTGGAGGCGTTGTTTTCACCCTGCCATGCCAGCAGCTTGCTCATCTCGTCGGTCTTGAAGGTCACATTGCCGATGAACTCCGCGATCTCGGGGTTCTCGTCGTGGAAATCCTTGGTCATGACGGTCAGCACCGGCGCGGTCGGGAAGGCCGAAGGCTTGGGGTCCGGCGTGTCGGCGTTCTGGTTGGCGTTATGCGCGGCTTCGTCATATTCGCCCAGATCGACGCTGGTCATGTCGTATTTGCCCAGCGGGGTGGTCGGCGCCCAGTAGTAGCCGAACCAAGGCTCTTGGCTCTCGTAGGCCGACGCCATCGAGGTCACCATCGTCTCACCCGAGCCGTGGTTGAAGACTTCGATGCCGTTGCCTTCGAGGTCATAGGCCCGCGCGAGGTTGTCGCTCACCACGCGGCAGCCCCAGCCATCGGGGCAGTTGTTGAACATGCCGCCGACCAGTTCGGGGTTTTCCAAGATGCCTTCGATGGTTTTCAGCTCGGGGTGCTCTTCTGCCAGATAGGTCGGGATCCACCAGCCTTCGACGCCACCGGGATCGAGCACGGAAGTCAGCTCAACAATCTTGCCGTCCGCTTTCAGCTTTTTGTAAGCGTCACCGGCGGAGTTCGGCCACAGTTCGGGCACGATGTCCGGCTCGTTGTTCTCGGACAGGGAAGTCACGGCGGGGGTGGTGTCCGAAGGCACCACGGTCACGTCGCAGGAATAGCCCTGCGTCAGCAGGAATTCGGTGACGGCGGTGACGATCTGCGCCGAAGCCCAGTTCATTTCCGCGATCGAGACTTCGCCGCAGTCCTGTGCGGCGGCGGCCATCGGGGTTGCAACGGCAAAGGCCGTGCCAAGCAAATAGCGTTTCATAGTGATATCTCCTCTATTGTATCCGCAGTGTCGCGCAGCCGCGCACCGCTGATTTTTGCCCCTTTCCATCAAGAAGGAGCCGGTCGCGCGATAGGCGCGGCAGCTTTCGATGGGCGGGTTTGCTGGAGATATGAAAACAAATCATGCACCCCTGTGCAACACGATTGCCGGGCGCAAGACGCAAGAACGGGCACCGCGCCGGGCCTGACGCGATGCCGCTATATGCGGCGTTCCCATGCAGAACGCCATATTTTTAAGGGTCGGCACGGCCCCTCACGCGGGGCACGGGCCAGAGCATTCAGCGGCGGGAAAAACTTTCCATGTCGCGGATGTGCTGGGGAATGTCTTTGCGGTTCAGGCCGATATCCTGAAGCAGACGGTCGTCCATCGCGTTCAAGGTCGACAGCGTGCGGTTACGCTCCCAACGGCGCGCGGTGTCGCGCAGCGCACGGCGCAGCATGGCGACAAGGGCCAGGCCCTCGGCATTGGCGACTTGACCGATGCTGCCGTTAAAGGCGGTTCCGGGCATCCCGGCGATCTGGTTGGTGTTTTTCAGCAGGCGGAAATGCATGGCATGCTCCATATCAAAAAGGTCGAAGTGGGAAGGATCCGCAAGAGACGACGGTCAGTGCCAGAAGGCCGGGCCGGGTCGGTTGTGTGGGTCTCATCCCGAGTGTGATCCGGAAAGTCAGTTGGAACCCCGATGGTCTAAACAGGCGGATCGGCCTGTCCGACCGGGGTTACCGGCGGTTCAGCAGCGTGCCCGGTTTGCGCGGGCGCCTCTTATGAACAGCATACATCAACATGCCGCGCATTTGGTCCACCCGAGCGGGCTTTGCAATAGGGCGAAATAGGGGTGCGACACCCTGCCGCATGTGCGGGGCGCAGAGCCCACTATGGCTGAGGTTTCCGCCCGCCCGGCGCGGTGTCGTTTGCAGCATCTGAAATGTCGTTTTGAGGGTCGGATTTGGCGCATTTTGGCGCGGTCGATCGAACGGAAAGGGGCGGTTGTTTGGGTGGCCTTCGCGGGTGGCTTTCGCATTTTCCCCGCGGTCAATCTCGGCGCGGGGTGAGGGGCGGAGCGCTCACCATGACTCGCCCGTAACGCGCGCGGCTTTCGCCGCCGCGGGCGCTCAATGCCGTGAGGAATCGATTCGGCGGGAATAAGGCGGGTCGCCCGTGGTTTCGTCACCAGTTCCGCAGGTTTGCGGGCGATTGGTTCCAGCCGGTGAACAAGCAATCGAAAAGAATGTCGAAAACAAGGCGGCGCAGATGCGGCTGATTTGCGGCGGCATTGTCGCGCAATGCGAAACAGTCTTGACCGAGGGATTGATGCAACCTCTCCGCGCAGGCGTTAATTTACCTTAATCCTATGGCGATTCGCGTTTCCGACGCGGAGTGCCCCGGAAACAATCGCGCCCAAAAGTCGCGCTAAACCACCTAAATTGCGGCAAAACTTCATTTGGTTCCGGCAATTTTCAAACATTTTTTGCTTTGTCCATTCGTATAGGAGGGCTATTCCTATAGGTGCCCAACTGGGGGGCATAGAAGTCTGTAGGTCACGGGGGCGGCCGCATTAAGCGCATCAGGGATGCGGGAAATGTGGATACGCCGCAAGTTTGCGACCGTAAGCACAACATACCGAAGCGCGCTGCGCCTCGGCTGTGGGCCATGTTCCGGCTCTTCCCCTTCGTTGCGCAGGATGCGTGCCGCTCGATCTGGATTTCTGCCAGCGGGGCGCGTGTGAACGGAGGGAGAGACGAGATGATACACAAGCGACAGGCCCTGCCACTGGCCTTCTGCGGGGCAAGAAATGCCCGGTTCGACCGCTCTGCCGTTCGGCGCTCCATTCCTCAGATTGAAACAGCATCCACTTCCAAGACGGCCGCGTTGCGCGCCGCGTGCAACACCGCTCAGGAGATTTCACAATGATTAGAACACTTGATTTCAATGCGTTCAGCGCAGGCACCATCATTGACGACGAATATGCGGATCTGGGCGTTACGGTTTCGGCCAGCGGCGGCTCCGGCGATGCGATGATCTTTGACAGCAGCAACCCCACGGGCGGCGACAGCGATCTGGCCTCCGACACGCTTGAGGGGCTGTTGATCGTCTCCGAAGACGGCGACCAGAGCGACCCGGACGACAACGCCGGCGGCGGCAGCCTGTTCTTTGACTTTGATGACATGGTGCTAATGAAGGGCGTGACCTTCAAAGACATCGAAGAGACCGGCGGGGAAGGCACCCGTGTCATCTTTTACGATGACAATGGCGATGTGATCCAAAACCACTATGTGCAGCCCACCGGCGATGGCGGTGAGCGTTTTGTGCAGTTCAACATCGATGGCGTGTCGCGTTTCGAAGTGCGTTTCGAAGGCTCAGGCGCGATCGACAATCTGGTTTTCGACGATGGCCAACCGCAGGGCGGCGGCAATGACGCGCCCGTGGCCGAAGACGATGTGCTTGAGATCGACGAAGACACCTCTGGCACCGTCGACGTACTGGGCAATGACAGCGACAGCGATGGCGACACGCTAACCGTCACTATGGCAACCTGCCCGGCGGGCCCGGTCGTCATCAATGACGATGGCACGCTGACCTTCACGCCCGACGCGGATTTCAACGGCGACACCACGATCACCTATACCGTGGATGACGGCAATGGCGGCACCGACACCGGCACCGTGAATGTCACTGTGAACCCGGTGAATGACGCCCCCGTCGCCAATGACGACACCGCCGACACCACCGGCACCGATCCGGTCGTAATCCCGGTTCTGGACAATGACACCGATGTGGACGGCGACACCCTGAGCGTGACAGATGCGTCGAGCGATGATGGCACCGTGACCATCAACGACGATGGCACCATCACCTTTGTCGCCAATGACGATTTCACCGGTGACGCGACGATCACCTATACCGTGGCAGACCCCGACGGGCTGACCGACGAAGGCTCGGTGACCGTCACCGTGGAGGACGGCGGCACACCGCCCCCGCCGCCGCCAACAGACCGCGATGGCTATGTCGATGGCACGGATGGCGACGACCTGATCGACACCGCCTATACCGGCGACCCCGATGGCGACATGATCGACAATGACGACGCGATCCTGCCCGATGCGGAAGGCGACGACGACTATGTTCGCGCGGGCGACGGTGACGACACCATTCTGGCGGGCGACGGCGATGATATCGTCGAGGCTGGCGCAGGCTCCGACGTGGTCGAGGGCGGTGAGGGTGATGACATGATCACCACCGGCAACGATGACCTCGCCCCCGATCTGGGCTACCCGGAAAGCGACAGCGACGATCTGGGCTTTGACCCCGACGCCGACCCCGAGAATGACCGCGACTCCGTCGATGGCGGGGCGGGCAATGACACGATCAGCACAGGCGATGACCGCGACACCATCACCGGCGGCACCGGCGATGACGTGATCAACGCAGGCATCGACGACGATATCGTCGACGGCGGTGACGGCGACGACCGGATCGTCGGCGGCGAGGGCAACGACAGCCTGCTCGGCGGCGCTGGCAACGACACGATCTATGCGGGCAACGACCCCGATCTGGGTCTCGACGTGCTCGACATCCCCGACGAAGAGGATGCCTCCAACCCCTTCACCCCCGACCGCAACCCGACCAACGGGATGGACACGGTCGACGGTGGCGCGGGCAATGACGTGATCTATGGCGCCGACGATGCGGATATGCTGCGCGGCGGCTCGGGCGATGACTATATCGACGGCCAGATCGACGATGACGTCATCTCGGGCAACACCGGCGACGACACGCTGCTGGGCGGTCAGGGCGACGACAGCCTCTCGGGCGGTCAGGGCAATGACGAGCTTGACGGCGGCACCGGCGACGACACCCTGCGCGGCAACCGGGACGACGACCTGCTGGTCGGCGGTGAAGGCAATGACCTTCTCGACGGCGGCGGTGAGAATGACACGCTGATGGGCGGCGACGGCGACGACGAACTGCAAGGCGGTCGGGGCGACGATCTGCTCGACGGTGGCGCAGGCGTCGACGTGATGACCGGTGGTGCCGATCAAGACAGCTTCGTCAACGTCAACGCAGGCGATGATGTCGACGGTGGCAGCGCGGGCGTGGATTACGACACGCTCGACCTGCGCGGCTCTGCCCCCGAGGGTGGCCGTCTGGAGATCACCTATACCTCCGATGACCGCGAAGACGGTTTCGTTGACTACTTCAACCAAGATGGCAGCGATGCCGGGCGTTTGAACTTCGTCGAGATCGAGAATGTGATCCCCTGTTTCACACCGGGGACCAAGATCGCCACACCGCGCGGTGAGGTGCCGGTCGAGGCGCTTCAGGTCGGTGACCGGGTCATCACCCGCGACAACGGCATCCAGACGATCCGCTGGGTCGGCGCGCGTGAGATGACCGGGGCCGAGTTCGAAATGGCCGCCCATCTCAAGCCGGTGCTGATCCGCAAAGGTGCGCTTGGCAACGATCTGCCTGAGCGTGACATGATGGTCAGCCCCAACCACCGCGTCTTGGTCGCCAACGAGAAGACCGCGCTTTATTTCGAAGAGCGTGAGGTGCTCGTCGCGGCGAAACATCTGACCGGGATGGAAGGCATCGACGTGGTCGAGGTTTCGGGCACCAGCTACATCCATGTGATGTTCGACCGTCACGAGGTGATCCTCTCCGACGGGACATGGACCGAGAGCTTCCAGCCCGGTGACATGTCGCTGGCCGGTATAGGTGAAGAGCAGCGTCAGGAAATCTTTGAACTGTTCCCCGAACTGGCGACAAAGGACGGGATCGAAGGCTACACCGCCGCGCGTCGTTCGCTGAAAAAGCACGAGGCCAGCCTGCTGGTGAAGTGATCCGGCAAGAGCCGAGCGTGACACAGTTTGAAAACGGGGCGGGCGACCGCCCCGTTTTTTCATCTGCGGGCTATTCCTGCTCTGCGCGCCACGCCGCCCAGTCCTCGGGCGTGTCGAGGTCGCGGCGCGCGCGCTGGCCGGGCAGGGGCACAAGCTGCATCCGGTCTGCGGCAGCGCGCACAACCGCGCGGCCCCCGTCATCGCCGCGCAGCTGTTTCAACTGATCGAAAAGCGCGGCGGCAAAGACGATGGGGTGCCCGGGCTTGCCGTCCTCCGTGGTCGCGCGCCAGATCAGGGTTTCGCCCGTCAGGTCCACCGCAGCCGCGAGGCGGGCAAGATCGCGGGCCTCAAGCGCGGGCATATCGGCCAGCAGCACCATGGCGGCGGGCGTGTCCAACGGCAGGGCGGCAAAGGCGCGGCGTAGGCTGGCGCCCATGCCCTCTGCGGCGTCGGGGATGGGGAGCGGCGTGATGTCCAACCCGCTAAGCGCCGTGTAGCGCGGGTGCGGCGCGGGCGGCAGGGCGACGGTGACGGGGCCAATGCCCCGCGCCAGCCGTGCCTGACGGCGCAGCAAGGGCTCACCGCCGATATCTTCCATCAATTTGTCACGCCCCCGCATCCGAGTTGAGGCACCGGCGGCGAGGAGGATCACGGGCAAAGGGGCTATCGTCATGCCGCCCAACCTACCGGGCGCGGGGGGCGAGGATAAGGGCTTTCTTGCCCCCGCGCCGCGGCGCGGCGTTCCACGTCGGGCAAGACTGCAAATTCCGCTAAACCGACGTTGGCAGGGCGCTTTTTCGTGCTACCCTTTCCCCATGAATATCAAGGACCTGATCCCGCACACGCTGTTTCGCAAAGCCCGCGAATATTCTCGCAAACTTTGGGTGCGGGTGGTCTTCATGGGGCTGCTGGCCTTTGTCGCCCTCGGGCTGACCCAGCTTTTTGAGCCCTTGGTGCCCAAGGAAGTCGCCACGAGGTTGACCGGCGAAGCGGCGGATCGTCTGTTGCAGATCATCGCGGATGCGATGCTGGCGGTCACCATTTTTTCGATCACGATCATGGTCACGGTCTACCGGGCCTCCTCGGCGCAATTCACGCCACGGGCGCATCGGCTGATCATTCAGGACCGCACCACCCAGAACACGCTGGCTGTCTTTATCGGCGCCTATGTCTATGCGCTGGTGGCGATCATCATGCGCGAGTTGGGCATCTATATCGACGAACGCTCTTTCGTGCTGTTCCTAACCACGGTCTTGGTGCTGGCGATCATCGTGATCTTCCTGATCCGCTGGGTGCTGCATCTGCAAAGCTTCGGCAGCCTGATCGACACCACCCGCCAGATCGAGACGGTGACCACCTCATTGTTCAAGGAACGGCTGAAGACGCCCTGCATGGGCGGCCATCCCCTGACCGGTCCGGTGCCCGATGACGCCCGCCCGATTTTTGCCCCCGAAAGCGGCTATATCCAACATATCTACCCCGAAGCGCTGGACCAGCAGGCGCGGGACCATGGGGTGGCGATCTATCTGCCGCGGCGCATCGGTGATTTCGTCTTTGTTGGGGAGCCTCTGGTGATGGTCACCCGGCGGGGCAGCCCGCAGGACGCGGAACATGATTGGGACAGTCTAGAGCAAAAGGTTTTGGAGACCGTGCAACTGGGCGATCTGCGCACCTTTGACCAAGACCCGCGTTTTGGCTTGCGGGTGCTGGGCGAGGTTGCCTCCAAGGCGCTGTCGCCGGGGATCAACGATGGCGGCACGGCGATTGACGTGATCACTCGTATCGGGCGCGTGCTGTCCTATTATTCGGATGAGGCCAAGCCGGGCGGCAAGGTCGCGCTGCCAAACCTGCATATCCCGCCGATCCCGGCGGATGCGCTGATCGAAGACGGGTTTGGTGCGCTGGCGCGGGATGGCGCCTCGGTCGTCGATGTGCAGATGGTCTTGCAGGAGGTGCTGACAGGGCTGATGCAGCACCCCGATCCCGGCCTATCGGCCGCTGCCCGTGACGCGGCAGAAGATCACCTGCGCCGGGCTTTTGAAGAGGTGCCCTTCGGCCCCGACCGGGCGCGCATCTGGTCCGCCGCCTGCAAGGATGTGCAGGCAGCGGTGGACACCCCGGCCTGAGCCGGATCAGAGGGGGCGGATCTTGAGCAGGGTGATCCGGTTGCCGTCCCGCTCGATCACCTCAAAGCGGAAGTTGTGGAAGGAGAAGACCTGCCCCACGGTGGGGATCATCTGCGCCTCATGGATCACCAGCCCGGCCACGGTATTGGCCTCGTCATCGGGCAGGGACCAATCGGTCGCGCGGTTGAGGTCACGGATCGTCATCGCGCCTTCGACCATCAGATGCCCGTCGTCCGACTGTTTCAGCGGGTGATCCGCATCGGGGTCAAACTCATCCGTGATCTCGCCCACGATCTCTTCGAGGATGTCTTCGAGCGTGATGAGCCCTTGGAGCGAGCCATACTCGTCCACCACCAGCGCAAAATGCGTGCGACGGCGCAGGAACTGGCGCATCTGCTCGTCGAGGGTCGAGGTTTCGGGCACGAAATAGGGTTTCATCACCACATCGGCCACGTTGAACCCGTTGAGCGCTGCGGCATCGCCGTTGGGGCCGCCGATCAGCTTGTACATGGCGCGCAACAGGTCCTTGGCATGGATCACGCCGATGATGTTTTCCGGGTCATCGCGAAAGACCGGCAGGCGGGTGTGGTTCGATTGCAGGCATTTCTCCATGATGTCGGTCGGGTCTGAATCCGCGTCGATCATCTCGATCCCCGAACGGTGCAGCATGACCTCTTCGACCGCGCGTTCGCGCAGGTCGAGCGCGCCCAGAATACGGTCGCGGTCTTCCTTTTCGACCACGCCTTCGGAATGGCCCAATTGCAGCGCCCCGGCGATTTCTTCGCGCACCGCCAGAATGTTGCTGTCGGGGTCGATCTGCACGCCGAACAGCCGCAGCACCCCGCGCACGAAATACCGCACCGCCGTCACCACGGGCGAGAAGATAAGCACCACGATGCTAATCGGGCGCGAGACCAGCGCCGCCGCCGTTTCGGCATTGGTGATGGCATAGGTCTTGGGCAGCACCTCGGCAAAGACGAGCACCAGAAGCGTCATGACCAGCGTTGCCAGCGCCACGCCGCTTTCACCGAAGAGCCGGGTGAAGAGTGCCGTCGCCATGGAGGCGGCAAGGATGTTGACCAAGTTGTTGCCCAAAAGGACCGAGCCGATCAGCCGCTCGTTATCCTCGGTGATCTTGAGGGCGCGGATCGCGCCGCTTGCGCCCTTGTCGGCCTGCGCGCGCAGCTTGCCGCGCGAGGCGGCGGTCAGGGCGGTCTCGGAGCCTGAGAAGAAGCCCGAGAGGACAAGGAGGAACAGGATAATTCCGGTGCTGATCCAGAAAGCGGTGTCAAAAAGGGCGGGGCCCGTTTCCATGAGGTCTAAATCCATCCATTATGTGTTGCGAATGTTATGGGCGCAGGGGCTGCGTCATTCAAGGGTTGCAACGGGGCAGGGTGGTGCGATGCAGGCGAAAATCAGCTGCGCGGAGCTTGGGGTTTTGGACGGGCCGTTGCTGCTTTTTGGCGGGCCCTATTCCAACCTTCAGGCGGTCGAGGCGCTGGCGGCTTTCGCCGCGGCGCGCGGCATCGACGGGGGGCAGATGATCTGCACCGGCGACATTGTTGCTTATTGCGGCGCGCCGCGCGAATGCGTGGCAGCAATCCGGGCGCTTGGCTGTGCCGTGGTGGCGGGCAATTGCGAAGTGCAACTGGCCAGCGGGGCCGAAGATTGCGGCTGCGGCTTCGCGCCGGGCAGCAGTTGCGACATGCTCTCGGGCGCGTGGTACGCCCATGCGGCAGGCCAGTTGGACGCGGATGCGAAAGACTGGATGGGTCGCCTGCCGGATGTGGCGGTGTTCCGCCATCAGGGCCAGCGCTATGGCGTGATCCACGGCGGGGTGCGCGATGTGGCGCGGTTCATCTGGTCCGAGACTGCGGCGGCGGTGTTTGACGAAGAGTGGCAGGCGCTGGAAGACATCGCAGGTCCCGTCGATTACATCATCGCGGGCCACTCCGGTCTGCCCTTCATCCGCGAGACAGCGCGCGGGCGTTGGATCAACGCAGGCGTGATCGGCATGCCGCCCCACGACGGCGGCCAGCAGACGCGGGTGGCGCTGCTTGACGGGGGCGAGGTGGGCTTTCACCGGCTGAGTTACGATGTGGCCGGGGCCGTAGCCGATATGGCCAAGGCAGGCTTGCCGCGCGCCTATGCAGAGGCGCTACAAAGCGGTTACTGGCCTTCGGAAGACGTGTTGCCGCCGGGATTGCGGGTGCCGTCCTTGGCGAGGGGGTGACGCTCCAGCACGAGGTCCGAGAGGCGCTCTTCCAAGACATGGGTGTAGATCTCGGTCGTGGCGACATCGGCGTGGCCCAGCATGGTCTGGATCGCCCGCAGGTCGGCGCCATTGGCCAGCAGATGCGTGGCAAAGGCATGGCGCAGGGTGTGGGGCGTGACTTTCTCGGGCGGCACGCCGCCGGTGACGGCGAATTCCTTGATCAGCAGATAGAACCGATGCCGCGTCAAATGCCCTGTCGCCCCGCGGGAGGGGAAGAGGTGCCGCGCGGGCGGTTTGCCCTTGGCTTGCGCCGCCTCATCCGCCTTGTCGCGCACCACCAGCCATGCCGCCAGCGCGTCGCGCGCGGGCTCTGACAGGGGCACCAGCCGCTCGCGGCCCCCTTTACCTGCGATCAGCAGCAGACGCGGATCGCCCCGCGCGGCGCTGACCGGCAGGCTGACCAATTCACTGACCCGCATGCCGGTGGCATAGAGCAGCTCCATCAGGCAGGTGTTGCGCAGTTGATCGGCCAGCGACCGGCCAGAGTTGCGCGCGGCATCGAGCAGCCGGTCGACCTCTTCCTCGGACAGGATCTTGGGCAGGCGTTTGTCCTGCCCCGGCCCGGCGATTTGCACCGCTGGGTTGTCTTCGCGCAGCCCTTCCTCAAAGGCGAAACGGTAAAGCTGTTTGATCGCCGAGAGCCGCCGTGCGCGGGTGGATTTCGCCAGCCCCTGCGCGTCGCAATAAACAAGGTAATCTTCGACCTCGCCGCGGCTGGCGGTCAGGAAATCATGGTTACGCTGCGCGAGAAAGGAATCGAAATCCTTCAGGTCGCGGCCATAGGCCAACTGCGTGTTGGTGGCAGCACCCTGTTCGGCGGCGGCGGCCTCCAGAAAGCTGGAGATCCAATGGAAGGTCGGGGTCTGGGACATCATCATTGCTGGAGCAATACAATCTGCAAGGCGGCACGTCGGGCGGTGTCTTCCAATCCGAGGGCGCGCAGGGTGGCTAGGGCGTCGCGAAGCGCCGATGTGTCACCACTCGCCCCGTCATGCAAGAGCGACAATAGGCGCAAAATTGCCATGCCCAATTCCTTGTCCCGCGCCAGCGCCATCAGATCGGCGCGGGGGCTGGGGTTGGCGAAAGCGTCATGCACCGCAGCGGCCAATGGCGCATCGGGCGCGGGGCCTTTGGGCGCGTCGCCCAGGGCCACGGCGCGCAGCAATTCGTCCTCGGGGGACTTGCCGATCACCCGCGCCGCGGCGGCCTCATACTCAGGCGACAGCAGCGCCACATCCCGCGCCAGACGCGCAGCATGGCCCGCCAGCGGAATGGTCGAAAGCGGTTCGGCAAAGAGCGCGGCAAAGGCCACTTCGAGAGAGGCTTCGCGCATCGCCTCCCAAGCGGGCGGCAGGGTCTTGGCCACCGCCTCGGCGCTGCCGGTGCGCAGGGCCGTTTCAAACCTTTGCAGCGCCGCGACCCGGTCCCAGACCCCGCCAGAGGCGGCGGGCTGACGATCAGTATAAAGCCCCAGCAGCAGGTTATCGGGCAGGGCGCCCGCGCGGGTCAGCCGCTCGGCGGCCTCAAGCTGGGCCTTCCATCCGGCGATGTCGCGCAGATCCGCCACCGCATAGGGGCGAGGCAGGATGTTAGAGGGCAAGGGCTCGCCAATGGTTTCAAACAGGCGGAAGGTCATTGGGTCCATCTGGCGCGGCACGCGCAGCGGTTCGGCCCCTTCGTAGAAATCCGGGTTCAGGAAACGGTCAAAGAGTTCGAGCTGCGCCTCGGGCAGCAGACCAAGCGCTTGGGCCGAGCCAAAGGTCAGGGCCGCGTTTTCCCAATTGCCGGCGCGGGCGTTGCAGAAAATCCGGGTGCCATAGTCGCGGGTCAGATGCGGCGATTTCACCAATCGCTCACAGACGCGATGCTCGGTCCCGGTGAGCAGGGAAAGTTGCATCCACAGGTCGAAATGCGCGGTCGAGGTGGTCACCCCAGCCTGTTCGATCAGCGATAGCGCCGGGTCGAGGGCGCCAAGCTCCATCAGCTTTTCGCCCGCGCCAGCGCCAAAAGATCGCCGTTGCGCGCCTCGCCTGCGGGGCCTGTGCCTCGGCCAGAAGCACGGTGTAGAGCAGCGCCTGCGCGGCGGGCAGATGCAGGTCCGGCAAATCGCGGATGCGGTCGATCAGAGCGGTCGTGTCACTGCCAAGCCAGATGTCCCCGCGCAGCCCGGTGACAGAGCCGGGCACCAGCCCGATGCGGCGCGGCGCGCCATCGCCCAAGGGCGTGACCTGCACGGGCGGCGGCAGCGCGCTGTCGGCCACGGGCGGTTCCGGCACCCGGCCCGGGTTGGGCGGGCGTTTGGGCCGGTTTTCGGGCGGCGATTGCGCGCCCAGCCAGTCGATCACCGAAAGCGGCTGATCATTGGCCGCGGGGGGCTGTTCTTGCTGCTGAGCCGCCTGTCGCGATTCGCGGCCCAGATTGCGGTCTTCTTCGGATTCGGCCAGCAGGGCTGTGGCGCTGACCGAGCAGATCAATGCAGCACAAAGGGCCCGTTTGCCTTTGGACAGGGCGTTTGCCACGCCGCTCAATCCGCTGTCAGCGTGACAGGCTGGCGCGTCTCAATCTGTTCGGGCGAAAAATCCACGCCAAAGAATGGCCCGACATAGGCATAGCCCACAAGACCGATGAAGCCGACAATCAATAGAAATATCAAAAGCTTAAAAAGTTTACCCATGATTTATGCCTGCCCGGAATTCTGCTATTTTGCCAAACTATATATGGCCTTTTCGGCAAGATCACGTCATTCAGAGAAAAATGAGCGGAATTAAGCACAGCATCACCGATGGCGAAGAAACGCCGCCCCGCTACCGTCTGAACAAGACGGTGGCGCTGGTTGGCATGATGGGCGCGGGCAAGACGGCGGTGGGGCGTGCGGTCTCGGCCAAACTGGGCGCGCCTTTTCTGGACAGCGATGCGGAGATCGAAGCGGCGGCCAATCTCAGCGTGCCTGAGATTTTCACCCGCGACGGGGAGCCGTTCTTTCGCAAGCGGGAGACCGAGGTGATCGCGCGGCTTTTGGCCGAGGAGCGCTGCATCCTGTCGACTGGCGGTGGTGCTTTTCTGGCCGAGGTGAACCGCGACAATATCGCGGCTTACGGTGTGGCGCTTTGGCTGGATGCGGATTTGGATCTGCTGTGGAACCGGGTGCGCTACAAGGACAGCCGTCCGCTGCTGCGCACAGCTGATCCCAAGGCCACGCTGGCCGCGCTTTATCGCGACCGGGTGCCGCTGTACCGGCTGGCGGACCTTTCAGTGCGCTGCGATCCGCGCCTGTCGATTGACGCCATGGCCAACCGGGTGATCGACAAGCTGCTGACAAGACCGGATGTTTTGGAGAGATTGGATGCGTGAGACGGTTTCCGTCGCCCTGCCGGGGCGGGAGTATGACGTGGTTATCGGGGCGAGCTTGCTGGGGGATGCGGGCGCGCTGATCGCGCCGCTGCTGCGCCGCAAGCGGGTGGCCGTCATCACCGAAAGCCGCGTCGCTGCATTGCATCTGCAATCCCTGCGGGAGGGGTTGGCGGCCGAGGGCATCGCGATGTCTGCACTGAAACTCGCCCCCGGAGAGGGGACCAAGGACTGGGCCAATCTTCAGCGCTGCGTGGACTGGCTGCTTGATGAGCAGGTGGAGCGCGGCGATATCGTCGTGGCCTTTGGCGGTGGGGTGATCGGTGATCTGGTGGGGTTCGCCGCCGCCGTGCTGCGGCGCGGGGTGCGTTTCGTGCAGATCCCCACCTCTCTTTTGGCGCAGGTCGACAGTTCGGTGGGCGGCAAGACCGGGATCAACGCGCGCCAAGGCAAGAACCTGATCGGGGCCTTCCACCAGCCCAGCCTCGTGCTGGCGGATACCGAGGTGTTGGGCACCATGCCCAAGCGGGATTTCCTTGCCGGTTATGGCGAGGTGGTGAAATACGGGCTGCTTGGTGATGCGGCGTTCTTTGATTGGCTGGAGGCGCAAGGCCCGGCCCTTGCGGCAGGCGATATGGCCGCCCGCATCGAAGCGGTGCGCCGGTCGGTTCAGATGAAAGCCGATATTGTGGAGCGGGACGAGACTGAGCAGGGCGACCGTGCGCTGTTGAACCTTGGCCATACTTTCGGCCATGCGCTCGAGGCGGCGACGGGCTATTCCGACCGGCTGCTGCACGGCGAGGGCGTGGCGATTGGCTGTGCGCTGGCCTTTGAGCTTTCCGCCCGGCTGGGGCTTTGCCCGCAAGAAGACCCGAGCCGTCTGCGCGCCCATTTGGTTCAGATGGGCATGAAGACCGACCTGCGCGACATTCCCGGCGATCTGCCCGAGGCCGAAGAACTGCTTCGGCTGATGGGACAGGACAAAAAGGTCGTCGATGGCCGTTTGCGCTTCGTTTTGGCACGCGGCATCGGGCAGGCCTTTGCGGGGGCCGAGGTGGAGAACGAGCGGGTGCTGGCGCTGTTGCGGGATGCGCTCGGCTGAAGCCCCACGGCTACGGCTTCGCGTAAAGGGCCATCGCCTGCAGTTAAAATTCGGGCTAGGTAATTTTCGGATCAGTTGGCCTGAGACGTGTCTCTGCGCGAGGCTGCTGTCTAGCCGAGGGCCATCGCCTGCCCGTGGGTCGGCGATCCAACCTCGCTTCGTGCCACTTTATGCCTCAACCGTGATGTGCGCTCGCAAAGTCGCGGCTAACCTCACCAAATCGCCTACCCGGTGGGGCGGGCAGGCGATGGCCCGGCGCCTTCGGCTTGATTCCGGGCTGGGTGGTAATCTTGAGCCGTCGCTCAAGGCGGGCAGGGCGCTCCAGCGCCCCACCCAATAGTCTAAATCAGAACGGGATCTCGTCGTCCAGATCACGGCTGCCGCCGCCGCCACCGCCGCCCGAAGAGGACGGGCCGCTGTCATAGCCGCCGCCGTAGTCATTGCCGCCACCGCCGTAGCCGCCACCGCCGCCACCACCGTAGCCGCCGCCACCACCGCCGCCGCCGGAGCCGCCGCCGGGACCGTCGAGCATGGTCAGCGTGCCGCCGAAGCCTTGCAGCACGACTTCGGTGCTATAGCGGTCTGCGCCCGATTGGTCCTGCCATTTGCGGGTCTGCAACTGGCCTTCGATATACACTTTGGAGCCCTTCTTGAGGTATTGCTCGGCCACGCGGACGAGCCCTTCTTGAAAGATCGCCACCGAATGCCATTCGGTCTTCTCGCGGCGCTCACCGGTGTTGCGGTCTTTCCATGTCTCCGAGGTGGCAATGCGCAGGTTGCACACTTTGCCGCCGTTCTGGAACGACCGCACCTCGGGGTCGCGCCCGAGGTTGCCGATAAGGATCACTTTGTTCACTGAGCCGGCCATCTTGCCCCCTCGTTTATCATTGCTGTGTCATTGCGTCGGGCGCGAATCCGAGCGCGCCCAATTCGGCTGTTTATATCGTGCTTGTTCGCCGGATGACACCGGCTTTCCATCCCGCCGCCCATCGCCACGGCCCGCGAAATGGCCGGGATTTCGGGGGCTGGTAGAAGGGGCGCATTTAAGTATACTGTGCGCAATGCAACGGCAGGGGGCAGATATGCGAAAGACGGGACTTTTGGCCGGTCTGGCCGCGGTGAGTTTGACGGCAGCCGGGATCATCGCGATGGGGGCGGCACCAGCGGCTGCCGATATGTTCGCCAGCAAGAACCGCGCGGGGCTCTTTGCCTCGCAGAAAAGCATCCTGGATAATCGGGCATCCAAACAATATTCCGCCTCCGTGCGGCTGCAGCCGCCCAAGGTCGTCACCCCGACGAAATGGGACGTTCCGAAATACAACGGTTCGTATAAAGGAGCCTTTCTCACCCCTGCCCGCGCCGCGGCCACGCGCCACGGTATCCCGGTCGATCTGTTTTTGCGGCTGGTGCAGCAGGAAAGCGGGTGGAACCCCAAGGCGCTCTCGCACAAGGGGGCGATGGGGCTGGCGCAGTTGATGCCGCAGACCGCGCGGGCGCTGCGTGTCGATCCCGCCGATCCGGTGCAAAACCTCGAAGGCGGGGCGCGTTACCTCAAGATGCAATACCGCGCTTTCGGCAGTTGGGAGCTGGCGCTGGCCGCCTATAACGCGGGGCCGGGGGCAGTGAAGAAATACGGGGGCATCCCGCCCTACAAGGAAACCCGCAATTACGTTAAAGTGATCACGGGCAGCTAAGTTGTTGATATTTATGAGCTGGGCGCTGCGCTTGGGCGTTTGTCCGCCTATTTGCACCCCCGCAACCCCCTTTGGCATCGGCCCCCTTGGGAACCGTCGGGGCGATAGTGGTGTTCTCTGATCAGAAACTTTGCAGCGGGGCATTCCCGCCGCAGAGAGGAAAGATCAAAGGAGAACGACATGCTGACGAATATGAAAAACATCGCCCTTGCCGCTGGTGTAAGCGTTATCGCGCTGAGCGGCTCTGCCTTCGCTGATGACAAGATCATGGTCTCGAAAATCGACGTCGAATCCTCTGTCGCCGCCGCGGCTGACAGCAATGCCATGGATTTCTATCCTGATCTGGAAGAAGACCTGCGCGCCGAAGTGGCAGAGCGCGTGCCGATGAGCAGCGATGGCTCCGATCCGCAGATCAAGATCGACATCCGCAAAATCTCTCTGAACGGCGCGACAATGCTGCCCGAAAGCAAGGAATTCAACGAGTTGGAAGGCGTTGTTGATATCACAAGCCCCACCGGCGACAACGCGGGCCTGAGCTTCCCGGTCATGATTTCGGCCTATAGCGGCGATGAGATCGCGCCCGAAGGCTATGTCAACGTGCAGCCGTCCGAGACTGAGTTCTACGTGGCGCTCGTCTCGACCTTCGCTGACGTTGTCGCCGAAGGTTTGGCCAATGTGAACACTGCCGGTTCGCCTGTTGATCCCTAAATCCGGGTTTGATTTGGCCGTGTTGGCCGGATCGCCATAACCTCAGGCCGTTCCCCCTTAGATAGCCTGAGGCATGAGGCGTGGTTCTTCGGAACCGCGCCTTTTTTCATTCCGCCGCCGTGCCTGTCTCAATCACCGGCTCCATCTCGGCGAATTGCTGGGCGGTGAGGTGGCATTTGATCTGATGGCCATCGGCCATGGTCACCATCGGCGGCACCTCGCGTTCGCAAAGATCACCCGGCACCTGCGACTTCCACCGGCAGCGCGTCTGGAAGGGGCAGCCCGGAGGCGGGTTCATTGCCGAGGGCACGTCGCCTTCGAGTACGATGTGTTTCTTTTTCACCTTGGTATCGGCAATCGGCACCGCGCTCAGCAGCGCTTCGGTATAGGGGTGATAGGGCGGGGCGAAGACCTGATCGGTGTCGCCCAGTTCGACCACATGGCCCAGATACATCACCATCACCCGGTCCGAGAGATAGCGCACGATCGAAAGGTCGTGGGAGATGAACAAAAGCGTCGTCTTCTGCTCGCGCTGGATTTCCATCAGCAGGTCGGTGACGGCGGCCTGCACGCTCACATCAAGGGCCGAGACCGGCTCATCCGCCACCACGATCCGCGCATCCCCGGCAAAGGCGCGGGCGATGCCGACGCGTTGTTTTTGCCCGCCCGAGAGTTGGCGCGGCATCCGGCCTGCGAATTCGCGGGGGAGTTTCACCAGATCGAGCAGTTCCAGCATACGCTGGCGGCGCTCTTTCTCATTCTTGCCGATGCGGAAAATCTCCAAGGCGCGGATGATCTGCCGCCCCACGGTCATCGAAGGGTTGAGCGTGTCGAAGGGGTTTTGAAACACCATCTGCACATCGGCCACGTTCTTGGTCGTGCGGTCATCAATCGGCACGCCGCCGATGTCCTGCCCGTCGAGGTAGATATGCCCCTCGGTCGCTGTCTCTAGCCCCATCAGCACCTTGGCGAATGTGGACTTGCCGCAGCCCGACTCGCCCACGATGGCGAGGGTTTCGCTTTCATGGGCCTCGAAGCTGAGGGTTTCATTGGCTTTGACCACTTTGGTATTGCCGCCGCCGAACATGGCATTGGCCGCGACTTGGTAGTATTTCTTGAGCTTGTCCATCTTGAGGACGACCTCGCCGACATCGCTCTTTTCCTTGACCTCGGCCAGCTCCAAGGGCGCTTGCCAGTCGATCTCTTGAAACCGAATGCAGCGGGTCTCATGCCGGTCGTTGCCGGGCACGCTCTCCATCGGGATCGGCGCGGCGTCGCAGCGGCCGGGGACGAAATAGTCGCAGCGCGGGCCGAAGTTACAGCCCGGCGGGCGTTCGTGGGGCAGGGGGAAATTGCCCGGGATGGCCTTCAGGGGCCGCGCGTTCTTGTCCGCCCCCGGCAGCGGGATTGAGCGGAACAGCGCCTGCGTATAGGGATGCTGCATCTCGTCAAAGACATCCTCGATCGAGCCCTTCTCGACCGCCTCGCCCGAGTACATCACGCAAATACGGTCGCAGGTTTCCAGCACCAGCCCGAGGTTGTGCGAGATGAACAGCATCGAAGTGCCGTATTTCTTGCCCAAATCCTTCACCAGTTCCACCACCGCCGCCTCGACGGTCACGTCGAGCGCGGTTGTTGGCTCGTCGAGGATCAAGAGCGAGGGTTCTGACATCAGCGCCATGGCGATGACGATACGCTGCTGCTGCCCGCCCGAAAGCTGGTGCGGATAGGCCTTCAGGATGCGTTCGGGGTCCGGCAGCTTCACGTCCGTGACCACTTGAAGCGCCCGGGCATAGGCTTCCTTCTCGGACATGCCGGCATGGATCATCGGCACTTCCATCAGCTGTTTGCCGATCCGCATGGCGGGGTTCAGGCTGGCCATCGGTTCTTGGTAGATCATCGCGATCTCGCTGCCGCGAATGTCGCGCAGTTCCTCTGTGCTCATCTCGCTCAGGTTGCGGCCTTTGAATTTGATGGAGCCGCCTACGATCCGGCCATTGCGACCCAGATCCTGCATCACGCCCAGCGCCACGGTAGATTTGCCGCAGCCACTTTCGCCCACCAGCCCCACGGCCTCCCCCGGTTGGACGTTGACGGAGAAATCCATCACGGCGGGAATCTCTCGCAGGCGGGTGAAGAAGGAGATCGACAGGTTGTTGATCTCAAGAATGGGACCGTCGTAATCAGTCTTTGGCATTTGGCTCTCCCAGTCGGGGGATCAAAAGGGGCCGGGAGGGCTGGCCCCCCGGAGGATGTTTCTTAGTCGCGCAGAGATTCTTCGCGCAGGCCATCGGCCAAGAGGTTCAGACCCAGCACGAGGCTCAGCAGCGCCAGCGCAGGCGCAATAGCGGCATGCGGGTAGAGCGACAGCAGGCGGCGGCCCGCGTTGATCGTGCTGCCCCAATCGGGGCTCTCGCTCTCCAGCCCGAGGCCAAAGAAGCCCAGCGTGCCCAGAAGGATCGTGGTATAGCCGATGCGCAGGCAGAAATCGACGATTAGCGGCCCGCGCGCATTGGGCAGGATTTCCCATAGCATGATATACCACGGGCCTTCGCCACGGGTCTGGGCGGCGGCCACATAGTCGCGGGTTTTGATGTCGAGCGCCAAGCCGCGCACGATGCGGAACACCGTGGGCGAGTTCACGAAGACCACCGAGACAAAGACCACCAGCACGCCGGGGTCGATGTCGAAGAGATCGATCATGCCGGGCAGGCCGGGGATACGGTAGCTGTCCGTCGCCACGATTGCCCCGTCGGTGGAGACCAGCGACAGGTAGAGCCAGCCGACTACCCCCAGCACCACGATCAGAAGCGGCGTGCGGAACGAAGGTTGCGTGTAGTAGCGCGCGTTCAACAGCACGGCGAGGAAGATCAGCGGGAAGATGAATAGGAACACCGCCATGTAGTTCGGGATGCCGGTCAGCACGATCTCGGGCGTGACCAGCAGGTAGAAGAGCAGGATCACCGGGAAGGCGAGGATCAGGTTTGCCAGAAAGCTCAGCACCGTATCCAACCGCCCGCCATAGTATCCCGCAGGCAGGCCCAGCGTGATCCCCACCATAAAGGCGAAAAGCGTTGCCATCGGCGCGATCTGCACCACGACCCAAGACCCTTTAATCAGCCGGGAAAAGACATCGCGGGCTAGGTTGTCACCGCCCAAAAGGAACCAAGGGTATTCGCCTTCATCCGGGCTGCGCAGGGGCGTGCCGGGCAGTTTGTTCTTCATCCCCGAAGTCTGGCTGAGGCTATCGTGCGTCACCAACAGGTCGAACAGCCCGCCGAAGATGCCGGTGTAGACCCAGAACATGACGATGGCGAAACCGATCATGCCGACGGTGCTGTCGAAAAGCTTACCGTAAAGGCCGAGCCGCCGCTTGAAGTGGATAGAAAGCGCAAAGGTCAGGATCAGCGCGATCCACACGGGCAGCATCTGCTGCGACATGCCGCCGATGATGCCCGCCTGCGGCCCCATGAAGGCGCCTGCGATGATATAGATCAGCAGCACGAGGATCAGCAGCGCAAAAAGCAGGATCACCGCACGGTTCACCCCGCCCGCCAGCCCGCCTTGCCGGGCGACGGTGCCGTCCGGGTTGATCTGGCGTGCCTCACTGGCGGGAAAGAAGGAAACGACGATCTGCACCGCCACGGCCAAGGCCAGAAGCACCGCGAGCCCGAGGAAGATGATGTTGAGCCCCGCAAGTGAGCCGGTCCATGTCAAAGGTTCCATGTCCAAGCTCCCTTAAGAAATGCGAATGCGCGGGTTGAGGAAGACATAGCCGATGTCCGAGATCAGCTGCGTCACGAGGACGACGATCACAGACACGACCGACACCGCCAGCAGCAGTTCGATGTCGTTATTGGCCGCGGCCTGCACCAGCAGCCAGCCGAAGCCCTTGTAGTTGAACAGGGTCTCGACGATCACCACGCCATTCAAGAGCCACGGGATTTGCAGCATGATCACGGTGAAGGGCGCAATGAGCGCGTTGCGCAGCGCGTGTTTCAGCACGATCTCTGAGAATTTCACGCCCTTGAGCCGCGCGGTGCGGATATATTGCGCGGTCATCACCTCGGTCATCGAGGCCCGCGTCATTCGCGCGATATAGCCCATGCCGTAGAGCGAGATGGTCAGCACCGGGAGGAAGAAGTTCCAGAAGTTCGCATCCTTCATGGCAGAGGTGGCCGAGCCCAGAAACAGTGTCTTGCTGTCGATCCAGCCCCATTCGGCCAGCAGCGGCGATAGGCCAAAGCGCGAGGAGGCGAGCACCGCAATGAAGATCACCCCCGAGACATATTCCGGCGTCGCCGTGGTGGCGATGGAGAAGGTGGAGAGCGAGCGGTCGAGCTTGGAGCCTTCGCGCATCCCCGCCAGCACGCCCACGATCAGCGCCGAGGGGACCATCAGCACCAGCACCCAGAACATCAGCTTGCCGGTAAGTGCCAGACGGGTGAGCACGGTCTCGCCCACAGGTTCTTTGAAGACGGTCGAGAATCCCCAATCGCCTTGCAGGATGCCGCAGCGGGTGGGGCGGTCCTCCACCGGGGTGCCGGGGGCGAAACAGCGGCCAAAGGTTTCCTCGGGCGTCTCGCCTTCGGTGACCCAGCCGGGCAGCACGCCCAGCCATTCGCCGAATTTGTCGACCGTGGGCTGCAGGTAGCCGCGGTCTTCGAGGTAGCTGGCCACGGCTTCGTCCGACATGCGGAAGTTGCCTTGGGTCTTGGCGAGTTTTTCAAGGTTCGGATAGAGATTGGTCAGCCAGAACACGATGAACGTCAGGCAAAGCGCCGTCAGCAACATCACACCCAGCCGGCGCAAAATGAATAGTCCCATGTGGTCCCCTGTAGCAGGGTCGGGCGGTGACTTGGCCCGACGATGCGGCCTTTTGGCCTTTTTAATTCGTGCGGCGCCTTGGGGGCGCCGGTTCTGTGCGTGGCAGGTTTTCTCTGCCTTGTGGCGCCGGGTGCCGAAGACCTTTTGGCGGTCTTTCTGGCAGCCTGCGCTTTTTCATTGCCCCGCCCCTTTGCGGAGCGGTTCAGCCATGAGGCACGGAAATTGGTCGCGCGTCAACATTCGGCTGAGGAGTTTGGTTGAGTTTTTGCGACATGCTGAGGGTCTGAAAGCGACATTTCGGCCCGGCTCTCAGCGCAGTTTGCTGGGGGGTAGGCCGCTGTGCTGTTGCATGAAACGGGTGAAATAGGCGGCAGAGCCGAAGCCCAAGGTGGCGGCGATCTCGGCAGCGGTGTGATCGGTCTCGGCCAGCAGGCGACGGGCGGCATGGCAACTGCGTTCGGTCAGAAGGTCAGCGGCGGATTTGCCGGTGGCCGCCTTCACGGCGCGGGTCAGATGGGTTGGGGTCACGCCGAGAGCTGCGGCGTGTTCGGCCATGCTGGTGCCCTTGGGGGCGCCTTGAGTGACCAAGGCGCAGAAGCGCGCGCTCAGCCTGTCGCCTGCCTTGGGCCGGGGGGCGGTATGGGCCTCTGCCATGATCTGGCGGCGCAGCCAGACCGACATCAGCGCCACCTGCGCTTTGAGCGCATCTTGGTGCAGGGGGCGGGCCTGTTGGACCTCCCGCTGGGTCTGTTCGATGAGGGTTGCGATCTCCGATTGCGCGGCCCCATCGCGGATGCGCAATTGGCGCGGGGTCTCGGGCAGGCTTTCGTCACTGTCTTTGGGGATCAGCACCGCATGGCCCAGACATTGATAGCCCAGCTCCAGCGCGAAGAGCGACCGCGCCGGTATCCAAAGCGCATTATGCGGGCTGATGCCGCGGCGTTGGCCGTCGAGCAGCAGCCGCCCTTGGCCCCGGGTGATCCAGATCAAAAGATGGTGGTCGCGGTCATGGGCGAGGGTCAGCCGCCAGTCTTGCCCCGCTGAAAGCTGGGCCAAGGACTGGGTCTGAACTTCTGTCTCGGGCACACGGCGCTTTCGTTGAGAAATGGAAACCTTACATGGGCAATCTCCAACGTCAGGCTAGCGGAGGGTTGGGATAACGCAAGAGATTCCGCCCGCTCGGCGGCTATTCTGGCGTCACCCGCTGCCAATCTGCCATCTTACTGCGCATCCAAGTGCGCTGCCGCTTGGCGAAACGGCGGGTGGCGACCACAGCAGCCTCGCGGGCGCGGTGCAGCGGCCAGTCGCCGTCGAGGTGGCGGATCAGTTCCGGCACGCCGATGGCGCGATGGGCGGGCAGGGATGGGTCATAGCGCGGGCGAAGGGCGGCGACCTCTTCCAAGGCGCCTTGCTCGAGCATCAGGTCAAAGCGTCGTGCGATGCGGGCGTTCAGCCAATCCCGTTCGACATCGAAGACGATTGGCAGACAATCCGCCAGCGGCAAAAGCGGCGCGCCGGTGTCGCGCTGCCAGTCCGACAGGCCGCGCCCGGTGGCCTGCCACACTTCCCAAGCGCGCTGCACCCGCGCGCGGTTGCGTTGGTCGAGGCCTGCGGCGGTCTCGGCATCCAGCCCGGCCAACAGGTCTTCGAGTGCCATCTCGTCGCCTTGGGCGCGCACCTCTACCGGGGTGGCCGGAATCTCGGCCAGCCCCTGCGTCAGGGCAGAGAAGTAAAGCCCGGTGCCCCCGGTGATGATCACCCGCTGATCGCCGCCCAGCAGCGGAGCCACTTCGCGCAGCCAATGGCCGGTGGAATAGGGCGCGTCTTCGGCCAGATGACCATAGAGCAGATGCGGCGCGCGGGCCTCTTCCTCGGGCGAGGGGCGGGCGCTGATGATGCGCAGGGGGGCGTAGACTTGACTGGCATCGGCGTTGACGATCACACCGCCCTGCGCCTCGGCAATGGCGAGGGCAAGGGCGGATTTGCCACTGGCGGTCGGCCCGGCGATCAACACCGGCCGTTCGGGCGGCAAGCCTTGCAACAGGGCGTCCATCTGGGCCTTGGGAATATCCGGCATTTCTTTGCGTCTTCCTTACGTCCCGCATTGAACCTTGGGCGTATTTGCGACATTTTGGCGCGAAATGAAAACCCTTCACCGCCGCAAGGTTTAAATCTCCCCCCCCCGGTTGGTGAAATAGTAAGGTGTGCCCGATGTCCCAAGACACCCCCCAAGTCTCCTTTAACCGCGTGATGCTAAAGATTTCCGGGGAGGCGCTGATGGGTGACCTCGGCTATGGTCTGCATCCGCCAACCGTCGAACGCATCGCCCGTGAGGTGCAATCGGTGCACAGCCTCGGCGTTGAGATCTGCATGGTGATCGGCGGCGGCAACATCTTCCGCGGGCTGCAAGGCTCGGCGCAGGGGATGGAGCGGACCACGGCGGACTACATGGGGATGCTCGCCACCGTGATGAACGCGCTGGCGATGCAATCGGCGCTCGAAGGTTTGGGCATCCACACCCGCGTGATCAGCGCGATCACCATGAACGAAGTGGCCGAGCCCTATATTCGCCGCCGCGCCGTGCGCCACCTTGAGAAGAAGCGGGTCTGCATCTTTGCCGCGGGCACCGGCAACCCCTATTTCACCACCGACACCGCCGCGACCCTGCGCGCCAATGAGATGTCCTGCGAGGCGATCTTCAAGGGCACCAAGGTCGACGGTGTTTATGACAAAGACCCGGCCAAGTTCGACGATGCGAAACGCTATGATCTGGTGAGCTATGACGACGTGCTGCAAAAGCGGCTCGGCGTGATGGACGCCTCTGCCATCGCGTTGGCGCGAGACAACAACCTGCCGATCATCGTCTTCTCGCTGGATGAGCCGGGCGGCTTCCAAGGTATCTTGGCGGGGCAGGGCACCTATACCCGCGTCGGATAAATCCGGCCCGCATTCCAAGGCATCGCCCCACGGCGGGGCGATTGACCTGATGCTGCCCGCGTCTCTCACAACAGGGGCGCGGGGCGCGTATGGTGGCGCAACAATGGGCAGTTGTGAAAGCGCCGCGCCACCGTTAGAAAGCCGTAACGCAAGGAAACAACAAGCAGGCTCGCCATGTCAGACGAATTTATGCTCGATACCGATGATCTTGAACGGCGGATGAACGGCGCGATTGCGTCGCTTCGGACCGAGTTCGCATCGCTGCGCACGGGGCGTGGCTCGGCCTCTATGCTGGAGCCGGTGATGGTCGAGGCTTATGGCCAGATGACCCCGGTGAACCAAGTCGGCACCGTCAACGTGCCAGAGCCGCGTATGGTCACGATCAACGTCTGGGACAAGGGGCTCGTCGGCAAGGTTGAGAAGGCCATTCGCGAAAGCGGTCTGGGCATCAATCCGCAGCTCAATGGCACCATCATCATGCTGCCGATCCCCGAACTGAACGAAGAGCGCCGGACTCAGTTGACCAAGGTCGCGGGCCAATATGCCGAACACGCGCGCGTCTCGATCCGCAACATCCGCCGCGACGGGATGGACCAGATCAAGAAAGCCAAGAACGACGGCGCCATGTCCGAGGACGACCAGAAAATCTGGGAAGGCGAAGTGCAGGATCTGACCAACCGTTTCATCACGCTCATCGATGAACAGCTTGAGACGAAACAGGCCGAAATCATGCAAGTCTGACCCCGCCAAGACGCAGGGAAACAGAACTTGAAAGAAAAAGGTCGAGACATGAGCACCGCCGAAATTCAGCCCCAAACGATACCCGGCGGGCCACGCCATGTGGCGATCATCATGGACGGCAATGGCCGTTGGGCCACCCAACGCGGGCGGCCCCGGCTTTTTGGGCATCACGCCGGGGCCAAACGCGTGCGCGAGATCGTCGAATGCTGCCCCGACGTGGGGGTGGAGTATCTGACGATCTTTGCCTTCTCGACCGAGAATTGGAAGCGTACGCAGGTCGAAGTGGCGGGGCTTATGTCCTTGTTCCGGCGCTATATTTCCAAAGAAATGCGCAGCCTCAGCGACTATGGCGCGCGGGTGCGGTTCATTGGGGATCGCGACCGGCTGGATGACAAGCTGATCAAGCTCATGGGAGAGCTTGAGGCCCATACCGCCCATAACACCCGCATCAATCTGACGATCGCGCTCAATTATGGCGGCCGCGATGAGGTGGCTCGCGCCACGCATCGCTTGGCCCAAGATGTCGCCAGCGGCAAGCTCGACCCCGACAGCGTGGACGAAGAGACCCTGCCGCGCTACCTCGATACCCATGTGCTGCCCGACCCCGATTTGGTGATCCGCACCAGCGGCGAGGCGCGGATTTCGAACTTTCTGCTGTGGCAATCGGCCTATGCGGAATATGAGTTCATCGACACGCTGTGGCCGGATTTCACCCGCGAGGAATTCGCCCGGCTCTGCGCCGCCTATGGCGGGCGCGACAGGCGGTTCGGTGCGGTCAAGACCTGAGGAGAGCTGCGATGAAATCACCTGAACAATGGTCCGACCTACGCGCCCGCATGCTGTCGGCCAGCGCGATGATCCTGATCGGTCTTTTGGGTATCTGGCTGGGCGGCACCGTATTTCATCTGCTGGTGGCGCTGATCTGCGGCATGATGGTCTGGGAATTGGTCGGCATGCTGCGCGGGCAGGGGCAAGCGGCGGCTTGGCAATTGGGGCTGGTGACCGCAGCGGCGGTGCTGGCCTCGGTCTATCTGCCGGTGGGCTTTGGCCTGCCGCTTTTGCTGGCTCCGGCGCTGGCGGGCTTCGCACTATTGAGCGCCAATCGCACGCTTTACATGAGTTTTACCGCGCTGATCCTGCTGGCGGGCTTTGGCCTGATCCAGCTGCGCGATGACATGGGCTTTGGCTGGCTAATGTGGCTGGTGCTGGTGGTCGTGGTGACCGATGTGGTGGGCTATTTCGCAGGCCGCGCCATCGGCGGGCCCAAATTCTGGCCCAAGGTCAGCCCCAAGAAAACATGGTCTGGCACCGCCTCGGGCTGGGTCGGGGCGGCTGTTGTCGGGCTGATTTTCTCGTTCAACACGGGCTTTGGCCTGCAACTCGTTGGCATCTCGGTGGCGCTGTCGATGGCCTCTCAGATGGGCGATATGGCAGAGTCGGGCATGAAGCGGAAGATGGGCGTCAAAGACAGCTCGGCGCTGATCCCCGGCCATGGCGGTCTGTTGGACCGTTTTGACGGGATGCTCGGCGCTGCCGTTTTCTTGCTGATCGTCGGGCCGCTGATCGGTTTCCCGCCGGGTGTGAACTGACCCGCTATGCCGCGCAAGATTTCGATACTGGGGGCGACCGGGTCCATCGGTCAGAACACGATTGACCTGATCCGCCGCGCGCCCGACGCCTATGAGGTCGTGGCCCTGACCGGCGCGGGCAATATCGCGCAATTGGCCAAGGATGCCATTGCGCTCAAGGCCGATGTGGCCGTCACCGCCCGCGAAGACCTGCTAGATGATCTGCGCGACGCGCTCAGCGGCAGCGGTGTCGAAGCCGCTGCGGGGGCCGAGGCGATCACCGAGGCCGCATCGCGCCCGGCGGATTGGACCATGTCGGCGATCATCGGGGCGGCGGGGCTGGCACCGGGGCTGGCGGCGCTGTGCCAAGGTGGCACGCTGGCCCTGGCCAACAAGGAATCGCTGGTCTGCGCCGGGGCGCTGATCATGGGAGAGGCCGCGCGCCACGGTGCCACGATCCTGCCCGTCGACAGTGAACATTCCGCCGTATTTCAGGCGCTGGTCGGCGAAGACATGGCCGCGGTTGAGCGTGTCATCATCACCGCCAGCGGCGGCGCGTTTCGCGATTGGCCGCTCGAAGACCTGCCCCATGCGACGCTCGACCAAGCCTCAAGCCATCCTAATTGGGACATGGGGCAGCGCATCACCATCGACTCGGCTTCGATGTTTAACAAGGCGATGGAAGTCATTGAAACGCGTGAGTTTTTCGGCGTCTCGCCCGAGGCGATCGAGGTGCTGGTGCATCCGCAGTCGATGATCCATGCGCTGGTAGGTTTCTGCGACGGTGGCTTGATGGCCCATGTCGGCCCCGCGGATATGCGCCATGCCATCGGCTATGCGCTGCACCACCCCGCGCGCGGGCATCTCCCGGTCGAGCGGTTGGACCTGACCAAGATCGGGCGTTTCGATTTCACCGCCCCCGATGACGCCCGCTGGCCTGCGCTACGGCTGGCGCGGGACGTCATGGCGGCGGGCGGTCTGATGGGCGCGGTTTTTAACGCGGCCAAGGAAGTGGCGCTTGATGGTTTCATCGACGGGCGGCTGCGCTTCACGCAGATGGCCGAGATCGTCGAAGAGGTGCTGGAGCGCCGCGCCGAAGAGGCCGCGCAGGGCCGCGACGACATGACACTTGAACTGGTGGCGCAGGCAGACCATCTCGCACGCAAGGCGGCAGAGGCCGCAATTCAGAAAAAGGCAGGGTAGCACGTTGGACATCATGGGATTTTTGCCGGAGTTCGGCGGGCTGATCTGGACGATACTGGCCTTTGTCGTGGCGCTGTCGGTGATCGTGGCGATCCACGAATACGGCCATTACATCGTTGGCCGTTGGACCGGGATCAAGGCGGATGTCTTCAGTCTCGGCTTTGGCCCGGTGCTTTTCTCCCGCGTCGACAAACGCGGCACGCGCTGGCAGTTCGCGCTGCTGCCCTTTGGCGGCTATGTGAAATTCGCAGGCGACTCCAACGCGGCCTCAGGCAAGGATGAGACCGCGATGGAAGCGCTCGCCGACGACCCCGAGGCGCTGCGCCACACGATGCACGGCGCGCCGCTCTATGCCCGCGCGCTGACCGTGGCGGCGGGGCCGGTGTTCAACTTTGCCCTGTCGATTATCATCTTCTTCGCCGTGGCGATGACGGCGGGCACCGCCCGTGATCCGCTGACCGTGGGCGAGCTGCGCGCGCTGCCGAGTGATGCCTATGAGTTGGCTCCGGGCGATATTCTGCGCGCGGTCGAAGGCACCCCGGTGCCCTCGCTCTCTGCCGGGGAAGGCTATGGCGATTTCCTGACCAACCTGCCGCAGGAAGCGGTTCTGAGCTATGACATCACCCGCGATGGCGAAGAGCTGACCGTGCCCGGCCCCTATCTGATGCCTCCGCTGGTCAGCAATGTCGCCCCGCAATCGGCGGCGCAAGAGGCCGGTCTGCGCAGCGGCGATGTGATCACCGCGGTGAATGGGCAAGAGATCGTGGCCTTTGGGGAATTGAAAGAGGTGGTCGAAGCCTCCAAAGGGGCCCCGCAGGAGTTGACCGTCTGGCGCGATGGCGAGAGCTTGCCTTTCACTCTTGTCCCCAAAGCCACGGATGAGCCGCAGCCCGATGGCAGTTTCAAACAGAACCTGCGCATCGGCATCGTCGGCGGCATGGCCTTCGTGCCTGCGACCGATACCCCCGGCGTGGGTGAGGCGCTTGGTACAGGCCTAGACAACACTTGGCGCATCATCACCGGCTCGATCTCGGGCCTGCGTGAGATGATCGTCGGCAATATCAGCACCTGCAACCTCAGCGGCCCGGTGGGCATCGCCCAGACCTCGGGCGCGATGGCGAGCCAAGGGGCGCAGTCCTTCATCTATTTCATCGCGGTGCTGAGCACGGCGGTCGGCCTGCTGAACCTCTTCCCGATCCCGGCTTTGGACGGTGGGCATCTGGTGTTCTACGCCTATGAGGCGGTGACCGGCAAACCGCCCAGCGACGGCGCGCTGCGCTTTTTGATGAGCATTGGCATCGCCTTGGTGCTGACCCTGATGCTCTTTGCGCTCGGCAACGATCTGTTCTGCCCCTAAGCGGCGCAACGATAGCGAAAGACAGTCCTGCCTTGCCCCTCGGGGCAGGGCGCAATGCCTTCAAATGGCCACAATTGAACAAAATCGTGCCGCAATCCTTGGCTATGGTTCCCCGTCATCAAGAAGGAACCGAAGATGCACGTCTTGCAAGGAACATACCGCGGCCTGAGCCTGCTTTTGGACCTGAACTGGGACCGTGCGTTCTTTGGTGCGGCCATTGCCGCGGCGCTTTCCGCCGGGGCTTTTGTCGCCTCTCTCTGACAGCCGCCCCGCACCCCGAACGGGCGCATTTGCACGTTATCGGCTCATGATGTCATTCCGGCCCAAGCTGCCGCATGATATGGACTATTTTTCACGCCGTTGCTTTTGACAAACCCCGTTAACCTGCGTAGTCAGGTTGACAACAATGTCGTAAAAAAAACGGGTCGGTGTAATGGGACTGAGGAACGAGGGCAGAATGCCCGTCGAATGGGCGCAGCGCAGCAATGTCGGCAAGACCCTTCGGGGGGCATCGCTTTGTGTCATGTTGTCCGTCGCGTGGCTCGTGCCCGGCAGCCAAGCGCAGGCACAGCAATATCAGTTCAACACGGTTGTCATCGACGGCAATGAGCGGATTGGCGATAGCGCCATCCTGCGCCGCGCGGGCATCGGACGTGGGCAGGCGGTGACGGGCGGTCAGTTGAACGACGCCTATCAGAACCTGCAAAACTCGGGTCTGTTCGAATCCGTCTCACTTGAGCCGCAGGGCGGCACGCTGGTGATCACGGTGGTCGAACTGCCGACGCTGAACCGCGTCAGCTTTGAGGGCAACCGCCGCATCAAGGATGAGATGCTGGCCGAACTCATCGGCTCGACCGAACGGCGGGTGTTCAACCCCAGCCAAGCCGAGCAAGACGCCGCCGCCATTGCCGAGGCTTATAGCAACGAGGGGCGCCTGTCGGCCCGCGTGCAGCCGCGCATCATCCGCCGCGACCAGAACCGCGTCGATCTGGTGTTCGAGATTTTCGAAGGCGACAATGTCGAGATCGAGCGTCTGAGCTTTGTCGGCAACCGCGTCTATTCCGACCGTCGCCTGCGCCGCGTTCTGGGCACCAAACAGGCCGGTCTGTTCCGCCGTTTGGTCAAGCGCGACACCTATGTCGAAGGCCGCGTCGAGGCTGACAAACAGTTGCTGCGGGATTTCTACCTGTCGCGCGGCTATGTCGACATGCGCACCGAGGCGGTGAATGCCGAGTTGACCGAAGAGCGTGATGGCGTCTTTGTGGCCTATAACATCACCGAGGGGCAGCAGTTCCGTTTCGGCGAGGTGAAGCTGGAATCCGAAGTGCCCGGCCTGAATGCGGCGGCCTATCGCGACCTGCTCAAGATCCGCCGCGGCGTGATCTATTCCCCGACCTTGATTGAGAATGACATTGCCCGGATCGAGCGCCAAGCGATCCGCGATGGCGTCGATTTTCTGCGCGTCGAGCCGGTGATCGACCGCAATGACCGCGACCTGTCGCTCAACGTGACCTACAAACTCTCCCGTGGGGAGCGCATCTTTGTTGAGCGGATCGACATCGAAGGCAACACCACCACGCTCGACCGTGTGATCCGGCGCGAGTTCGACAGCGTGGAGGGTGACCCCTTCAACCCACGCGAAATCCGCCAAGCAGCAGAACGCATCCGCGCGTTGCAGTATTTCGAGACCGCAGAGGTCAACGCCCGCCAAGGTTCCAGCCCCGAACAGGTCGTGATCGACGTGGATGTGGAAGAGAAGCCCACAGGCTCGCTGAACTTCGGCGGTTCCTTCTCGAACAACGACGGTTTCGGTGTGGCGGTCAGCTTCCAAGAGGAAAACTTCCTCGGGCGCGGGCAGCGGCTAAACCTGTCGATCTCCACCGCCGAGGATGCCACCCGCTATGGCGTGACCTTTGTCGAGCCGCGCTTCCTTGGCCGCGACGTGGCGCTTGGCCTCAAGCTGGACTATGCCGAGACCAATTCCTCCTACACCAGCTATGACACCGAACGTCTGGTGTTCCAGCCCAGCCTGACCTTCCCGGTCAGCGAGAATGGCCGTCTGTCGACGCGCTATACTCTCGAAGGGATCGAGATGCTGGAGCGGGATGACGAAGACAACAGCGCCACCATCGCGAGTGAAATCGCAGAGGGCGCGCTTTTCTCCTCCTCCATCGGGTACACCTATACCTATGACACCCGTCGCAGCGGGCTGGACCCGACGCAGGGCGTTCTGTTCGAGTTCGGGCAGGATTTCGCCGGGCTGGGCGGGGACAACGAATATATCAAGACCACGGCCAAGATCGCGGGCGAAAAGCGCATCTTTAACGAGGAAGTCACCCTGCGTGCCACGCTCGAAGGTGGTGCGCTGTCTTGGAACAGCGGCACCAACCGCGCGGTGGACCGGTTCATCCTTGGCCCATCCATCATCGTTCGCGGCTTTGAGCCCGGCGGCATCGGGCCGCGCGACCAGAGCAACGGGGTGGACGACGCGCTTGGCGGCAACCTATTTGCCGTGGCCCGTTTCGAGGCGGAGTTCCCACTGGGTCTGCCTGAGGAATATGGCATCACCGGCGGCGTCTTCTATGACGTGGGCAACCTGTGGGACCTGAGCGATGTCGACACCAGCGGCGGCACCATCGTCGGCGAAAGCGGTTCGTTCCGCCATGTGATCGGCCTCTCGGTCTTCTGGGACACGCCGCTTGGCCCGCTTCAGTTCAACGTCTCCGACGCGCTGAAGAAAGAGAGCTTTGACAAAGAGCAGAGCTTTGAGGTCACCCTGCGGACCACGTTCTAAGCCCATGCGCCGCGCCTTCATCCCCTTGGTGATGATGCTGGCCGGGGCCGCCCCCGGCCTTGCGCAGCAGGGGCCCTTGGCAGACCCTCAGACAAACACGCCCGCCCCGGCGCGGGGCGGCGTGATCAGCCCGGTGCTGACCATCGATTCCGAACGCCTGTTCCGCGACAGTGCCTTTGGCCAGCGCGTCAGCCGCGAGATCGAAGCCCAGAGCGAGGAACTTGCCGCCGAGAACCGCGAGATTGAAGCGGCGCTTGAGGCGGAGGAACGCGAACTCACCGAAAAGCGCTCTCAGCTGAAACCGGCGCAGTTCCGGCTTTTGGCCGATGCTTTTGACGAAAAGGTGCAGCGCACAAGGGCAGAGCAGGCGGCGAAGAACCGGGCGCTGAGCGAGGCGCTGGACCTTGAGCGCGAGCGGTTTCTGGCCGCTGCGGCCCCGGTGCTTGAGCAGTTGATGCGCAATTCCGACGCAGCGGTCATTCTGGAGCGGCGGCGGGTCTTTGTCTCGTCCTCCGCGATTGAGGTTACGGATGAGGCGATTGCGCTTTTGGACGAGACGATCGGCAGCGGGCTGACGGACGCCGAGTAAGCGGCGCAGCTGCCGGGATGCTTGCCCCCAGCCGCCCGAATTGGTAGCCCTTCAGCAACCTTCTGAGACAAAGGACAGTCCATGACCGAAGAGCTGCTGCGCGCCGATATCCAAATGATCCAGCGCATCCTGCCGCACCGCTATCCCTTTTTGCTGGTCGACAAGGTCGAAGAGATCGCGGGCACCGAGAGTGCTGTCGGCTATAAGAACGTCACCATGAACGAGCCGCATTTTCAGGGCCATTTCCCCGGCACGCCGATCATGCCGGGCGTGACGATTGTGGAGGCAATGGCCCAGACTGCGGGTGTGATGGTGGGCACGGCCCTTGGCATGCAGGACCGCGACATGCTGATCTATTTCATGTCCATCGATAAATGTAAGTTCCGCCGCAAGGTTGGCCCCGGCGATGTGCTGCGGATGGACCTCAAGACCCTGCGCGGCAAGCCGGGTGCGAAGATCTGGAAATTCGGCGGCGTGGCCACTGTTGAGGGTGAAATGGCCGCCGAGGCCGAGTTCATGGCGATGTTGGATCTCCCGCAGGACGCGGCATGAGCAATATCCACCCCAGTGCCGTGATCGAAGAGGGCGCGCAGATCGACCCTTCGGCGCGCGTCGGCCCCTTCTGCGTGGTCGGGCCCGAGGTCGTGCTGAAGGCGGATGTGGAGCTGAAATCCCATGTCGTCGTCACCGGCCGGACCGAGGTCGGCGCGGGCACGGTGATCTTCTCTTTCGCGGTGATCGGTGAGATTCCGCAGGATCTGAAGTTCAAGGGCGAAGCCAGCCGTTTGGTCATCGGGGAGCGGAACCGTATCCGCGAACATGTCACCATGAACTGCGGCACCGAAGGTGGCGGCGGGGTGACCCGCGTGGGCGATGACGGGCTCTTCATGGCCGGCTGCCACATCGCTCATGACGCCGTGGTCGGCAATCGGGTCATCGTGGTGAACAACGCCGCCGTCGCCGGGCATTGCGTGCTTGAAGATGATGTGATCATCGGCGGGCTGTCTGGCATTCATCAATGGGTGCGGATCGGGCAGGGTGCGATCATCGGCGCGGTGACCATGGTGACGAATGACGTGATCCCCTACGGCCTTGTGCAAGCGCCGCGCGGTGATCTCGACGGGCTGAACCTCGTTGGGCTGAAACGCGCGGGCGTGGCGCGCAGCGATATCACGGCGCTTAGGGCCGCGTTCCAGATGCTGGCGCAGGGCGAGGGGACATTCTCCGACCGGGCGCGGCGTTTGGGGGACGAGACCCAAAGCGATTACGTCCGCCAGATCGTCGATTTCGTCATGGCCGACACGGGCCGCCATTTCCTGACGCCGAAATGAGCCTTGCGCTGATCGCCGGGCGCGGCGACCTGCCCGCGCGGGTGGCGGCGGCGCAGGACGTGCCGCCTTTGGTCTGCGCCTATGAGGGCTGCGCGCCCGATGGGCTGAAGGCCGATCTGACCTTCCGGTTGGAAACTTTGGGCAGCTTGCTTGCGCATCTTCTGGGCCTTGGCATCCGTGAGGTGTGCCTCTGCGGAGCGATCGACCGGCCGACGCTCGATCCTGCCAAGCTCGACATGCGCACGGCGCCCTTGGTGCCGCAGTTCAAGGCCGCCCTTGCGGCGGGCGACAATGGCGCGCTTGAGGTGATCAAGACGATTTTCGAAGATCACGGCCTGCGGGTGGTTGGGGCCGATGAACTGGTCCCGGACCTGCTGGCCGACAGCGGTGTACTGTCCCGCGAGCGGCCCGACGATCAGATGCGCCGGGATGCGGCGCGCGGCGCGGCGGTGCTTGATGGGTTGGCAAGCTTGGACATCGGGCAGGCCTGCGTGATCGGGCGCGAACAGGTTTACGGGGTTGAGGCCATTGGGGGCACGGATCACCTGTTGGCGACCCTGCCAGAAGCGGTACAGGGCGCGCGCGCAGTGCTCTGCAAAGGCCCGAAAACTGGCCAAATCCGTGAGATCGACCTGCCGACCATCGGCCCCGACACGCTGCGCGCCGCCCATGCGGCGGGGCTGGCGGGCGTGGTGGTCAACGCCGGTGGTGTGATGCTGCTGGAGCGGGACATTTGCGTGGCGCTGGCCGATGAATTGGGATTGGTGCTTTGGGTCCGAGAGGGGGACGCGGGATGAAGGTGTTCATTCTGGCAGGCGAGCCTTCGGGCGACCGGTTGGGCGGCGCGCTCATGGCCGGGTTGAAAGAACTCTGCCCCGAGGTGACATTCGACGGCATCGGCGGCCCGCAGATGATGGCTGAGGGGCTGGAAAGCCGCTTTGACATGGACGAGCTCAGCGTCATGGGGCTGGCGGAGATCCTGCCCAAATACCGCGCGCTGATGGCCCGGATCAATGAGACGGCACAGGCGGTGATTGAAACCAAGCCAGATGTGCTCATTACCATCGACAGCCCCGATTTCTCACTGCGCGTGGCGCGCAAGGTGAAAGAGAAATCCGACATCAGAACAGTGCATTACGTGGCCCCAACCGTCTGGGCTTGGCGCCCCGGTCGGGCCGAGAAAATGGCCCGTTCCGTCGATCACGTCCTCGCCCTGTTCCCCTTCGAGCCGCCCTATATGGAAGCGGCGGGCATGGCTTGTGATTTCGTCGGCCACCCGGTGGTGGCCGAGCCCGTGGCCGATGACGCCGCCGCCGCGTCGTTCCGTGCCGAACACCTCCTCGCCGATGCGCCCTTGCTGCTTGCCTTGCCCGGTTCGCGCCGGGGGGAGGTCTCGCGGCTGGCCCCGGTGTTCCAGCAGGTCGTCGCGCGATTGGTCGAGGCCGAGCCGTCCTTGCGCGTCGTCGTCCCTGCGGCGGCCCCTGTCGCCGCCTTGGTCAAACAGGTCACGCGCAACTGGGCGGGCAATCCGCTGGTGCTGGACCCGCGCGACCAAAGCGTCGAGGCTTTCACCGCCAGCAAACGCGCCGCCTTCCGCGCAGCGGATGTGGCGCTTGCGGCCTCGGGCACCGTATCGCTGGAGCTCGCCGCGGTGAACACGCCGATGGTCATCGCCTATGACATGAATTGGATCAGCCGCCAGATCATCGGCCGGATGCTGCGGGTGGATACGGTGACGCTGGTCAACCTCGTCTCGGAAACCCGCGTGGTGCCGGAATTCATCGGCGCGAACTGCCGCCCCGGCCCGATTGCCGAAGGTGTCTTGCAAGTGCTGCGCGCGCCCGGCGCCCAGAAGGACGCCATGGCGCTGACGATGGCGCGTTTGGGGCAGGGGGGGGGAGGCTCCCGGCCTGCGGGCCGCGCGGGCGGTGCTGGCGCGGCTTTAAGGGCTGTCAGCCCCGGTGGATCCAGCCGCCGCCGAAAATCCGGGTGCTTTCAGGATCATAGAAAACACAGGCCTGCCCGGGAGAGACGCCTTCCTCGGCGGTGAGTAGCTCGACCTCGGCCTCCGTTTCGCTGATCGGGCGCAGGATCGCATCGCGCGGCGGACGGGTGGAGCGCACGCGCACGGCGATGTTCCATTCCGCCTGTGAGGTCAGGGGCGCATCGCCCAGCCAGTTGATCTCGCGCACCGGGATTTTGCGGGTGGCGAGCATGGATTTCGGACCGACGACCACCTCTTTCCGCTCAGGGTCGAGCTTCACGACATAAAGCGGATCGGCAAGACCGCCGATGCCGAGGCCCCGGCGCTGGCCGATCGTGTAATGGATCACGCCCTCGTGGCTGCCCAGCACATTGCCCTCGGTGTCGACGATATTGCCCGGATCAGCGGCCTCGGGGCGTAGTTTGCGGATCACCGCAGCGTAGTCGCCGTTCGGGACAAAGCAGATGTCTTGGCTGTCGGGCTTGTCGGCAACCTCCAGCCCGTATTTCGCGGCGAGCTTGCGGGTGTCGTCCTTGCTCGGCAGATGGCCCAGCGGGAAGCGCAGGTAGGAAAGCTGCTCTTCGGTGGTGGAGAAGAGGAAGTAGCTCTGGTCGCGGTTGCCATCGGCGGCGGCATGCAGCTCCGGCCCGTTCTCGCCCATCTTGCGCTGGATATAGTGACCGGTGGCCATGCAGTCGGCTTCCAGATCCTTGGCGGTTTCCAGCAGATCCTTGAACTTTACCCGTTCGTTGCAGCGGATGCAGGGCACCGGCGTGGCGCCGCCGAGGTAGCTGTCGGCAAACTCGTCAATCACGGCGTCCTTGAAGACGTTCTCATAGTCCAAGACGTAATGCGGGAAGCCCATCTCTTCGGCCACGCGGCGAGCATCTTGAATGTCGACCCCCGCGCAGCAGGCGCCTTTCTTGGCCAGCGCCGCGCCGTGATCGTAAAGCTGTAGGGTGACGCCCACAACGTCATAGCCCTCGTCCTTGAGCATGGCCGCGACGACAGAACTGTCCACGCCGCCCGACATCGCCACGACGACGCGCGTATCGGCAGGCGCTTTGGCAAAGCCAAGCGAATTGAGCGGCGGGGTCTGATCAAGGGCCATGGGTCTCTCCGGAGTTTGTGCGCGAATATAGGAAAATCCTACCTAGTCACAAGGGCGGGCTTCACGCCGCGTTAAGGCAGGTGGGGGTTATTGGACGCCAAAACAATGGCGGATGATGCGATGTACCTGAAAAAAGTCGATGGGCCACGGTCTGTTACCCTCGCTGACGGGAGCGTTATGTCCCGCGCCGATTTGCCAAGCGCCGATACCCGCAGATGGGTCGCCTCGCGCAAGGCGGCGGTGGTGCGGGGGGTGGTCTATGGGCTGATCACCCAATCCGAAGCGCTGGAGCGTTACGGTATCAGTGATGAGGAATTTATGGAGTGGTTACATGCGGTTACCGAACATGGGGAAGCGGCGCTGAAAGCCACGGCCTTGAAAAAGTATAGACAACTTTAAGTTGTTAATCTATCCTATCGAGTATCGGTAACGGGTAGTTAACCTTTTTTGCTCAGGGTGAGCCCATCGTCCAAGATGAGCCGGAGTAACCGAAATGCGTGTATTGTTAGTTGAAGACGACCCAACGACCTCTCGCAGTATCGAACTGATGCTGACCCATGCGAATCTCAACGTCTACGCCACCGACCTGGGCGAAGAGGGAATCGATCTGGCCAAGCTTTACGATTATGATTTGATCCTGCTCGACCTCGATCTGCCGGATATGAACGGCCATGACGTGCTGCGCCAGTTACGGCTCGCCCGGATCGAGACGCCGATCCTGATCCTCTCAGGCTCCGACGATACGGAAAATAAGCTGAGGGGCTTCGGCTTCGGCGCCGACGATTATTTGACCAAACCCTTTCATCGGGAGGAATTGGTGGCCCGGATTCATGCCATCATTCGGCGGTCCAAGGGGCATTCGCAATCCATCATCAAGACGGGCCAAGTGGCGGTGAACCTTGATGCCAAGACCGTCAGCGTGAACGATACCCCCGTGCATCTGACCGGCAAGGAATACCAGATGCTCGAACTGCTGAGTCTGCGGAAGGGCACCACCCTGACCAAGGAAATGTTTCTTAACCACCTCTATGGCGGCATGGATGAGCCTGAGTTGAAGATCATCGATGTCTTCATCTGCAAACTTCGCAAGAAGCTGAGCCAAGCCACCGGCGGGGAGAGCTATATCGAGACGGTCTGGGGTCGCGGCTATGTGCTGCGCGATCCTGACCCGGTCGAGATGGATTTGGCCGCCAGCGCCTGATCCCGCTCGGCTCGGGCTTGAAATCATTCGCCCTGAAATCGCTAGACCTGCCCCTGATCGCCACCTATCTAAGCGACAGATGAAAATATCGGGGGCAGATCGTGACATCCCAGATCGAGGTTGAAGCGCTGACCAAAGCGCAGGCAGAGACGGAATTGGCCCGGCTGGCCGAGGTGTTGCGCGCAGCCAACACAGCCTATCATACGGAAGATGCACCGGAAATCTCCGATGCGGAATATGACGCGCTCAAGCGCCGCAATGCCGAGATCGAAGCGCGTTTCCCGAACCTTAAGCGCGCCGATAGCCCCTCGGAACAGGTCGGCGCGCCGGTCGCCGAAGGTTTTGGGAAGATACGCCATGCGGTGCCGATGCTCTCGCTCGCCAATGCTTTCGACGCCGAGGAAGTCACCGAATTCGACGCGCGGATCCGCAAATACCTCGGCCTCGGCGCCGATGCGCCGCTGGCCTATACGGCCGAGCCCAAGATCGACGGGCTGTCACTTTCTCTGCGCTACGAAAACGGCGTGCTGGTCCAGGCCGCCACCCGCGGCGATGGCGCTGTGGGTGAGAATGTCAGCGCGAACGCCCGCACGATCCAAGACATCCCGCAAGAGCTCAAGAACGCGCCCGATCTGCTGGAGGTGCGCGGCGAGGTCTATATGAGCCACGCCGATTTCGCGGCCCTGAACGCGCGGCAGGCGGAAAGGGGCGGCAAGACTTTCGCCAACCCGCGCAATGCCGCCGCCGGGTCGTTGCGCCAATTGGACCCCGAAATCACCCGCGCGCGGCCCCTGCGGTTCTTCGCCTATGCTTGGGGCGCGCTTTCGGCGCCCTTGGGTGACACCCAAAAGGGCGCCATCGACCGTTTGGCGGAACTGGGGTTCTCGACCAACCCTTTGACCGCGCTTTGCGCGGGGCCGGGCGATATGGTCGCCCATTATGAGACGATCGAGGCGCAGCGCGCGACCCTTGGCTATGACATCGACGGCGTGGTCTACAAGGTCGATGACCTCGCCCTGCAGGACCGGCTCGGCTTTCGCTCGACCACCCCGCGTTGGGCCGTGGCCCATAAATTCGCCGCCGAACTGGCATGGACCCGGCTTGAGAGCATCGACATTCAGGTCGGCCGCACCGGCGCATTATCCCCCGTGGCGCGGTTGCAGCCGGTGACGGTGGGCGGTGTCGTCGTCTCCAACGCCACGCTGCACAATGAGGACTACATCAAAGGGCTCGACAGCAAGGGTGCCGAAATCCGCGGTGGCAAGGATGTGCGCGTCGGTGACTGGGTGCAGATTTACCGCGCGGGCGATGTGATCCCCAAAGTGGCCGATGTGGATCTGTCGAAACGCCCCGAGGATGCGGCGCCTTTCGTCTTTCCGACCACCTGCCCGGAATGCGGGTCGGATGCGATTCGCGAGCCGGGCGATGCGGTGCGCCGCTGCACCGGCGGGCTGATCTGCCCGGCCCAAGCCGTTGAAAAGCTGATCCATTTTGTCAGCCGCAAAGCCTTTGACATCGACGGTCTGGGGGCAAAACAGGTCGAACAGTTCTACCACGACGGCTGGATTGCAGAGCCTGCGGATATTTTCACCCTGAAAGAGCGTTATGGCAGCGGCGTGCAGCAGTTGAAGAACCGCGAAGGCTGGGGGCCGAAATCGGCCGAAAACCTATTCCAAGCCATTGAAGATCGGCGCGAAATTCCCATGGCGCGGCTGATCTTTGCCCTCGGCATTCGCCATGTGGGCGAGGCGGCGTCGAACCTGATTGCGTTGCACTACGGCGATTGGCAGAGTTTCGAGGCCGCCATGGCCGAGGCCCGCGGGCTGGACGGCCCGGCGTGGGACGATCTGATCGGCGTCGATGGGGTGGGCAGCGTCATGGCAGGCTCGCTCGTCTCGGCCTTCGCGCAAGAGGCGGAGCGCGCCTCCATCGACCGGTTGGTGGCGCATCTGACCGTGATTCCTGCCGAGCGGCCCGACACCGAAGGCAGCCCGGTGGCGGGCAAGACGGTCGTCTTCACTGGCACCTTGGAGAAGATGAGCCGTGCCGAGGCCAAGGCCCGCGCGGAGCGTTTGGGGGCCAAGGTCTCAGGCTCGGTCAGCGGCAAGACCGACATTCTGGTCGCCGGGCCGGGGGCGGGGTCCAAGGCCAAGAAGGCCGCGGAACTGGGGATCGAGACCTTGGATGAAGACGGCTGGCTGGCCCTGATCGACGGCCAATGAGCGGCAGACCGGAACAGCTCTTCCCGCTTTTCGCCGGGCTGGAAACACTCGAAGGGGTGGGGCCTAAGACCGCGCAATTGCTGGGGCAATTGGGCATACAAGCGCCGCGCGACCTGATCTTTACCCTGCCGCATTCCGGCATCGACCGCCGTCTGCGCGACAGTGTGAAGGACGCGCATCTGCCCGCGACATTGACCGTCGCGGTCACCATTGGCGCGCATCGCCCCGCCCGCAACAAGGGCGGCGCCTATCGCATCATGGTCGAGGACGCGCAGACCAGTTTTCAACTGGTCTATTTCCACGCGCGGGGCGATTATTGGCAGCGCCAATTGCCCGAAGGCAGCCGCCGCATCGTCTCGGGCCGGGTGGAGTTTTTCGACGGGATGGCGCAGATGGTCCACCCCGATTTCGCGGTGCCGGAGGATCAGGCCAGCAGCATTCCCGATTTTGAGCCGGTTTATCCGCTGACCTCCGGACTGACACAAAAGCTGATGTACAAGGCCACCCGCGGCGCGTTGAAACGGCTGCCCGTGGTGGCCGAATGGGCCGATCCGGGGCAGGTGGCGCAGGCCGGCTGGCCCGATTTTGCCGCCGCCGCAGAGGCCGCCCATGATCCGCAGAAGGCCGAAGACCTCACCGCCACCGCGCCTGCGCGCGAGCGGTTGGCCTATGACGAGCTTTTCGCCCATCAGGTGACCTTGGCGTTGGCGCGACAGAATGAGCGGCGCAAGATGGGGCGGGCAAACCGGGGCGACGGGCGCCTGCAACAAAGGGTGCTGTCGTCCTTGCCCTATCGCCCCACCGGCGCGCAGCAGCGCGCGATCGAAGAGATCACCGCCGACATGGGCCGCGAGACCCGGATGAACCGGCTGTTGCAGGGCGATGTAGGGGCGGGCAAGACGCTGGTGGCTTTCATGGCGCTCTTGCGCGCGGTCGAAGCGGGCGGCCAAGCGGTGCTGATGGCGCCGACGGAAATCCTTGCCCGTCAGCACCTTATGGGGCTTCAACCGCTGGCGGAACAGGCGGGCGTGGTGCTGGAACTGCTCACCGGGCGCGACAAGGGGGGCGAGCGTCGGGCCAAGCTCGCGGCGCTGGAACGCGGCGATATCCAGATCCTCGTCGGCACCCACGCGGTCTTTCAGGCCGATGTTAGCTTTGCCGATCTGCGCCTCGCTGTGGTTGACGAACAGCACCGTTTCGGGGTGCGGCAGCGGCTGGAACTGGGCCGCAAGGGGAAGCTCGCCGATGTGCTCGTGATGACCGCCACGCCGATCCCGCGCAGTCTGGCGCTGGCGCAATACGGCGATATGGATGTCTCGATTCTGGATGAAAAGCCCCCCGGGCGGCAGCCCATTCGCACGGCGCTCGTCTCGACCGCACGGATCGATGAGGTCATCGACCGGATGCGCCATGCGATCAGCGAGGGGCGGCAGTGCTACTGGGTGTGTCCGCTGGTTGAGGAAAGCGAGGTCAGCGATCTCACGGCGGCGGAGGACCGGTTCAAACGTCTGCGCGCCGCTCTGGGCGAGGGCGTTGTCGGGCTGGTCCACGGCCAAATGCCGCCCGCCGAGAAGGACGCCGCCATGCGCGCCTTCCAAGCGGGGAAGACCAAGGTGCTGGTGGCTACCACGGTGATCGAAGTGGGCGTCGACGTGCCCAATGCGACGATCATGGTGGTCGAACGGGCCGAAATTTTCGGCCTCGCGCAGCTGCACCAGTTGCGGGGTCGCGTCGGGCGGGGCTCAGGCGCCTCGACCTGCCTTTTGATGTATCAAGCGCCGCTGAGTGAGACGGGCCGCCAGCGGCTTGAGGTGCTGCGCGAATCCGAGGACGGGTTTGTCATCGCCGAAACCGACCTGAAGATGCGCGGCACGGGGGATCTGATTGGCACGGCGCAGTCCGGCGTGCCGCGTTTCCGCGTGGCGGATTTGGAGCGTCAGGCGGGCCTGATGGCGGTGGCGCAATCGGATGCCCGCAAGCTTCTGCTCGATGACCCCAGCCTCGAAGGGCCGCGCGGCAAGGCTGTGAGACTGCTTTTGTGGCTCATGCGCCAGGATGAGGCGATCCGTTTGATAACAGTGGGTTAGTAGTCAAAACCTCATTATGTTCGCGAATGTTCTCAAAAAGTTCTTTACTTGCGGGCGAAGAAATGAGAACAAAGAAGCAACACAGATAAGGAGGTATTGATGATGACTTACACTGCCCTGAAATCTATCGCCGTCAGATCACAGGCCACATTGTTGCAAGATGCAGCAGGGGCCGCCGCTTTGATCGTGATGCTGGTGGTGGGTCTGCATCTGCCCGCCTTTATCTGAGTTCTGCCAAGGCTCTCATGCCGTTTTGCCGCTGCATCCGTCCCAATTTGATGCTCCGACTTGCCTGTCCGCGTCGGTTTTCGGCAAAGTGGGTCCCACATGAGGCACGCCGACTGACGCCGCCATCCTTCGCCGGATGTGCGGCGTTTTTTTTTTAGCTGTTCAGGGAGGGGCTGACTGAGGCCTGTCGCGATCAGCGCTCGCCCGCTTCGGCAGGTGCCTCGGCCTCTTGCATCGCTTCCGTCAATGCTTCGATGCTGAGCATGATGGAGGCATGGCGGTTTTTATAGGCCGTGGCGGGGGTTAGCACTTCGAAACCGTCGAAAGGGGCATCCGGCACCGGGCCTTCGCCTTTAAGCATGGCGTGCAGTTGATCGCGTGCGGTTGCGATCTGCGCAAGCGACCTGCCGGGGGCGGCATCGCCCACCACGGCGGCGGCGGCTTGCCCCAGAGCGCAGGCTTTCACGTCCTGCTTCATCTCGGCCAGATGCCCATCCTCAACCCGCACATCGACCGTCACGGTGGAGCCGCAGAGCGGCGAGCGGCGTTTCACACTGGCCTGCGGGGTCTCCATGCGGCCCAAGTGGGGGATCTCGGCCGCGAGCGCGAGAATGCGCGCGGAGTAGAGCTTGATGAGGTCCGTCTCATCCGACATGGGCTGTTCCTTTTCGTGTTGAAACCCTACATAAGCGCCGCAGAGACAGATGCAAATATTTCCACGAGGTGCCCGATGACATTTGATCCTGCTAGCCTTCAGTTCAACGAAGCGGGCTTGATCCCGGCCATCGCGCAGGACGCTGAGACCCATGAGGTGCTCATGCTGGCGTGGATGAATGCGGAGAGCATCGCGCGTAGCCTAGAGACCGGCAAGGTCACCTATTGGAGCCGTTCGCGGCAGGCGTTCTGGGTGAAGGGCGAAACCAGCGGCAATGTGCAAAAGCTGGTCGAGATGCGCGTCGATTGTGACCGGGATTGCCTGTTGGTGATGGTGGATCAGACCGGGCCGGCCTGTCACACCGGGCGGCGGAGCTGCTTTTACACCGGCATTCAGGACGGCGAAGAGGTCGAACTGATGAAGCCGATGGGTTAAGACCGCGCGCTAAAGCCCGATGATTTCACGAATTTCATCGGGCGTGGCGCCGTTCTCGCGATAGAGTGCGATGGCGCGGGCGTCATCACGTTTGGCCAATCGCTTGCCGCTGTCATCGCGGATCAGACGGTGGTGGTGATAGAGCGGCGTCGGCAGGCCCAACAGCGCCTGTAGCACCACATGAATGTAGGTCGCATCAAACAGATCGGCCCCGCGCGGGACCAGCGTCACCCCCTGCGCGTCGTCGTCGAGCACGACGGAAAGGTGATAGGACGTGCCCATGTCGCGGCGGGCCAAGACCACATCCCCGACCGTGTCCATCAACTGATCGGAAGAGAGGGTGATCTTCCCAGTTTCGGCATTCGGCCCCTGGCCGTTTTCGGTGAAGCTTAGCTTGGTATTGCCAAGGTTTTCCAGTGCCTTACGCATATCGAGGCGCAGCGCGCCGGAGCCTTTGGAGTGGCCTGCCGTGCGGCAGGTGCCGGGGTAAATGAGGCCATCGGGGCCGTAGACGGGTTCTGCCCCCTCCTGCGGCGCGCTGGTGGCAGCGGCAATGTCGCGGCGGTTGCAGGTGCAGGCATAGAGCAGGCCGCGCGACCAGAGGGCATCTAGGGCGGCTTCATAGGCCGCCATTCGATCCGATTGCCGCATGACGGGATGCGGCCAGTCGATGCCCAGCCATGCGAGGTCTTCGTAGATCTGCGCCTCCCAATGAGCGCGCGCGCGGGATTGGTCGATGTCTTCGATCCGCAGCAGAAAATTGCCCCCTGCGGCCTTTGCAAGATCATGGGCCAAGAGTGCGGAATAGGCGTGGCCGAGGTGCAGTGGTCCGGTCGGAGATGGTGCGAATCTGGTGATAAGAGTCAATTCTTTTCAATCAGATATACGGTAGACTTCATGTCGATCCCGGGCAGGTGCGGCCCTTCCTCGGCAAAGAGGAGGATTGCCGCGCCGCAATCGGTCCATTCGTGGATCATGCCCAAGGCACCGCGATCTTCCAGCGCTTTTTCATTTAGTGAAAATAGGAGCTTACCGCCCTTTTCTAACCCATGCATCAGCGTATCGAAGAGGGTGATCGGGGCTGCACCGGGGCCGATCACACCGATGGCGCTGATCGCCGCATAAGCCCCGGGCGCAAAGGGAAGTGGCGCGTCAACTTCGAGTTCTAATAGGTTGCGGTATATGCCTTTTTTGCGCGCTTGCTCTAGCATGGCGGCGGATACATCACCGCCGTCGATGGTGGTGAAACCCGCCTGTTTCAGCGCCGCGCCGGACAGCCCGGTGCCGCAGCCGATGTCGAAGATCGGCTGCTCTTTGTCGTCGAGAAATTCTGCGAGCGTGGCAGCGGCGCGGTCGGGCGTGGCATAGCCTTGGGCCTTGATGTCCTCGTCATAGCTGCTTGCCCATTCGTCATAGAGGCTGCGGATCACATTCGTGTCCCGCGCCGCATAGGCCTTGTCGAAAAAATGCTGTGTCATGCCCCCTAGGATATGGGGGATGGGCGGGAGGATCCAGTGTTAACCCCCGCCGCGTTAACCTTGATTAAGCCATGTTTGCCAATCTGCCTTGGCGCGGTCGGTATAGGCTTTGTAGCGGTCCTTGCGGCCACGGCGCCCCGATTTCAGCCCTTCGACCGGGGGGAAAAGGCCGAAGTTCACGTTCATCGGTTGGAAGGTTTTTGCCTCGGCCCCGCCGGTGATATGGGTGATCAGCGCGCCCATGGCGGTGCTGTCGGGCGGGGTGGGCAGGCTGCCGCCCTTGATTTCGGCGGCGGCCATACGGCCCGCCAGCAGGCCCATGGCGGCGCTTTCGACATAGCCTTCGACACCGGTGATCTGACCCGCAAAGCGGATATTGTCGCGGCTGCGCAGGCGCATCTGGTCGTCGAGCAGTGTCGGCGAGTTGATGAAGGAGTTCCGGTGAATGCCGCCCAAACGGGCGAAGCGCGCGTCTTCTAGCCCCGGAATCCGTTTGAAAACATCTGTTTGCGCGCCGTACTTCATCTTGGTCTGGAAGCCGACGATATTGTAAAGCGTGCCCAGTTTATTGTCGCGGCGCAATTGCACCACGGCATGGGCCTTGACCTCGGGTTGGTGCGGATTGGTCAGCCCCACGGGTTTCATCGGGCCGTGGCGCAGGGTTTCGCGGCCCCGTTCGGCCATCACTTCGATGGGCAGGCAGCCGTCAAAATAGCCTGCGGTTTCGCCCTCGCGGAACTCGGTCTTTTCGGCGGCCAGCAGCGCGTCGATGAAATCCTCGTATTGCTCCTTGTCCATCGGGCAGTTGAGGTAGGCGGTGCGCTCTTCCTCGGTCTCGCCCTTGTCATAGCGCGACTGCATCCATGCTTTGGACATGTCGATGCTGTCGAAATAGACGATCGGCGCGATGGCGTCGAAAAAGGCCAGCGCCTCAGCGCCGGTTTCAGCCGCGATGGCTTCGGCGAGCTTGCCCGAGGTGAGCGGACCGGTGGCGATGATCCATTTGCCGTCGCGCGGCAGTTCGGTGATCTCGCCATATTCCACGGTGATGTTGGGGTGGGCGAGCAGCGTGTCGGTGACGCTCTGCGCGAAGGGGTCGCGGTCCACTGCCAATGCGCCGCCTGCGGGCAGGCGGTTCTTGTCGGCGCAGGCCATGATCAGCCCGTTGGCGGCACGCATTTCCCAATGCAGCAGGCCGACGGCGTTTTGCTCGTCATCATCCGAGCGGAAGGAGTTGGAGCAGACCATCTCGCCCAGAAGCCCGGTTTGGTGGGCGAAGGTTTCAACCTTGGGGCGCATTTCGTGGATCACGACCTTCACGCCCGCGTTCGCCGTTTGCCAAGCTGCCTCTGATCCGGCCATGCCGCCGCCGATGATGTGCAATGTATCTGTCATGGGGGCGATGTAGGGCAGGCCAGCGCCGCACGCAACAGGCAAGAACGGGCGGTCTGGCTTCTGAGGGGGAATGGTTTTGGGGTCGCCGCGGCGGGAATGGTCGGTCAGTGAGAGGCTGACCCGGAGGGACCTTCCGCCTGCGGCGACCCAAAATCATCAGGGTTTCTATGCCCTAACATAACTATGCCGTGATTTCGCCAGATTTGCCAGCCCCAGCGTGGCAACAAAGGCTGGCGGATTTGGAAACAATCATTGGGGCCAATCGGGGCGGCGTTTTTCCAAGAAGGCGTCGATGCCATCGCGTGTTTCCGCCTCAAGCATGTTGCGGACCATGACCTCGCCAGTAAAGGCGTAGGCTTGTTCGCTGGGCATCTGCATCTGTTGGTAGAAGGCGCCTTTGCCATGGGCGACGGCGGTGCCGAGTTTGGCGGCGATCTTCTCGGCCAGCGCCTCGGTCTCTTGGGCCAGTTGGTCGCCCGGCACGGCGCGGTTGATCAGGCCCAGTTCAGCAGCCCGGGGGGCGGAGATGAACTCGCCGGTGGTGAGCATCTCAAAGGCTTGTTTGCGCGGGATGTTTCGGGTCAGGGCGACCATGGGGGTTGAGCAGAAGAGGCCGATGCTCACGCCGTTGACGCCGAAGCGGCAGTCATCCGCGGCGATGGCCAGATCGCAGGTGGCGACAAGCTGACAGCCCGCGGCGGTGGCGATGCCATGCACTTGGGCGATGACGGGCTGCGGCAGGCTTTGGATGCGGGCCATCAGGGCGGCGCAGCGGTCGAAAAGCTCTTTGAAACCTGCCGCTCCCCCGTCTTCGGCTTGGCGCATGGCGGTCATTTGGCGCAGGTCGTGCCCCGCGCAGAAGGCTTTGCCAGCGCCGGACAGGACGATGACCCGCGTGGCGCGGTCCGGGGCCAATTGGTCGAAGCGCGCGTGCAGGGCGGCCAGCATTTCGTCCGACAGGGCGTTCAGCCGCTCGGGGGCGTTCATGCGCAGGTGGGTCACCGACCCGCGTGCCGTAACGTCAAGAATTGCCACCTTGCCCTCCCCGGTTGATCGCGCCAACGTTACGCCGAGGACAGCAGGGAGGACAAGTATGGCCGTGGTGATGGATGCGAAGGCGTTGGAAGCCTTCATGCGGGAGGTGTTCGATCAGGTAGCGGATGATTTCGCCGTGGATCATGTGGCCGAGAACGAGATCACCATGCGCCTGTTGACCAGCCGCCGCCATCTGCGGCCCGGAGGGACTGTTTCAGGCCCGTCGATGTTCGCGCTGGCGGATGTCTCGGCCTATCTGGTGACGCTGGCGATGATCGGGCCCAAGGCGCTGGCGGTGACGACGAATTGCTCGATTGATTTTATGCGTAAACCGCTGGCGGATGTGCCGCTGGTGGCCCATGCCAAGCTGCTGAAGCTGGGGCGGCAGCTGTCGGTGACGGATGTGTTGATCTATTCCGAAGGGTCGGACAAGCCGGTCGCGCGGGCCGGGCTGACCTATGCGATTCCGCCAGCGTCGATGGGGTGAGGGGCAGAGTTTAGGGTCAGCGCCTGACCGTGGGGTGGCGATTGCGACGCCGGTCCATGCCACTTTATGGCGCAGCCGTGATGCGCCTTATCGCAGAAGCGCCCCGCCTCACCAAATCGCCAGCCCGCCGGGACGGGCAGGCGATGGCCCGGCGCCTGCGGCTTGATTCCGGGCCGGGGAATTCTCAGAGGCCACAAAAAAGGGCCGGGAAAACCCGGCCCGAGGAAGAGGTCTGGCAGTCGCCACAGGGAAGCTACGCCTGCCAGAACACGCGGGAAGCCTCGGCCGAGGCTTGTTCCGGTGTCAGTCCCGCATCTTCAAGCTCCCAGGGTTCAAGCGCGGCAAGCGCGATCCGGGTGCGTCGGCGGGCCGCCCATGTGGTCACGACAGCCGCAAAGCGCAGCGCAATCACCGCAGGGACCGGCAGGGCGCGGTATGTCATCAATGTCATTGCATCAGCGGTAAGGGGGCGTGCCTGTGTCATGGGGGGAACTCCTTGAAATTGTATTGGCAAAATTGTATTGACACAAAGTGTAGAATGCCTACAGGTGCAAAGGTACAAAGCGCGATACAATTTGACCACAGGAATATTGTGATGGGTACAATTTGGCAGCCGACATTGGCCGAGGGGCAGGGGCCGAAGTACAAACTCGTCGCGCTGACCATCCGGCAGGGGATTAACTCTGGCGCTTTGGCGGTGGGGGATAAGCTGCCGCCGGTGCGGGAACTGGCGTGGCAATTGGGGATTACCCCCGGCACCGTGGCGCGGGCCTATACCATCCTCACCGATGAGGGTCTGTTGGAGGCCGAGGTGGGCCGTGGCACCTTTGTCGCCCCGCCGCAGGCGGCCATCCGCGAGGATGTCTGGAATCGCGAACAAGATAGTTGGATCAAGGAGTTGGAGGTTGCCGATACGGATGCGGTCAGCCTCTTCAGCCCGCGCCTGCCGGACATGGGACAGGTGGCGCTGATCCGCAGCGCCCTACGGCAGGTGGCGGATGTGCCAGGCGAAGACCTGATGAACTATCCCACCCGCGACGCCTATGCCCCGGTGCGGCAAGCGGTGGTCAACTGGCTGTCGCATCTCGCGCTCGGGCCGCTGAGCGAGCGTGACGTTGTGCTCTCGCATGGCGGGCAGAGCGGGATTGTATTGGTACTGCAAGCGATCCTTTCAGGGCCGAAGCCGGTGATGCTGGTCGAAGATCTCTCCTACGCCGGGTTTCGCCGCGCGGCAGAGGTGCTGCGCGCCGAGGTGGTCGGGGTGGCGATGGACGCAGAGGGCGTGCTGCCAGAGGCGCTGGACAAGGCCGCGCGCGACAGCGCGGCGCAGGTCTTTTGCACGACGCCGGAGGTGCATAACCCTACGGGCAGCCACACCAGCCTTGAACGGCGGCGTGCGCTGTTGGAAGTCGCCAAACGGCACGGGTTGGAGATTTTGGAGGATGACTGCTACCGCATGGGCCTCGCCCGCGCGCCGAGCTACCGCTCGCTCTGGCCTGAGCATGTCTGGCATGTCTCTTCGATCTCAAAGGAATTGACGCCTGCCTTGCGGGTGGGGTTTGCGCTGGCGCCCGCAGGCCGTGCGGCGGACCTGCGGCGGGTGGCGGAATATGGCTATTTCGGCCTCGCCCGTCCCTTGGCCGAAGCCACGCGGATTCTCCTGACGGACCCACGGCTCAAGGCGATCTGCGCCGATATTCGCGAAAGACTGGCGGAATATGTCGAAGTGGCGGTCAACCATCTGGGCGGCCACGCTTTGGAATGGTCGCGCGATGTGCCCTTTCTCTGGCTGCAACTCCCGCCGGGGTGGCGGGCTGCCGGGTTCTGCCGCGCGGCAGAGGCGCAGGGCGTGCAGATCCGCTCGGCCGATGAATTCGCCCTGCGCGATGGCCGCGCGCCCCATGCGGTGCGCATCGCGGTGAACGCCCATGTCTCCCTGCGCTCTTTCGAGGCGGCGATGCAGCGGCTGCGCTGCCTTCTGGACAATCCACCGGAGCAGATCAGCGTGTAGAAATATGGGGTATTATTATACCTAAATCGCAACGTATTGTTTTAGCTGATAAAATCAGGGATTGCTGCGCTTGACCCGGCGATGCAGGTGTTTATAACGCCTCCATCAGACACCGGGCGGGGATTCCTCGTTCCGACCAACCTCAAACGGGAATTCATCCATGAAAACCTTTTCTGCGACACCGGCAGATATCGACAAGAAATGGATCATCATCGACGCCGAAGGCGTCGTGCTGGGCCGTCTCGCCTCGATCGTTGCCATGCGCCTGCGCGGCAAGCACAAGCCGTCCTTCACGCCGCATATGGATTGCGGCGACAACGTGATCGTCATCAACGCCGACAAGGTGCAGATGACCGGCAAGAAGCGCGAAGAGCACTTCTACTGGCACACCGGCCACCCCGGTGGCATCAAATCGCGCACCAAGGCACAGATCCTCGAAGGCGCGCATCCTGAGCGTGTTGTGACCCAAGCGGTCAAGCGCATGCTGCCCGGCAACCGCCTGAGCCGCCAGATCATGACCAACCTGCGCGTATATGCAGGTAGCGAACACCCCCATGAGGCGCAGAGCCCCGAAGTTCTGGATGTCAAATCCTTGAACAAGAAAAACACGCGGAGTGCATGAGCATGGCTGACGAAATCAAATCCCTCGACGGTCTGGAAGCAGCCGTGACCGACAACATCGGCGGCGTGCAGGGCACCGAGACCGAAGTGACCCCCCGTGAGCCGGTTCGTGACGAACTGGGCCGCGCCTATGCCACCGGCAAGCGTAAAGACGCGGTCGCCCGCGTTTGGATCAAGCCCGGTTCCGGCAAGGTCATCGTGAACGGCAAGCCGCAGAACGAATACTTCGCGCGCCCTGTGCAGCAGCTGATCCTCGCGCAGCCTTTCGGCATCACCAACACCGAAGGCCAGTTCGACGTGATCGCGACTGTCAAAGGCGGCGGTCTGTCCGGTCAAGCGGGTGCGGTCAAGCACGGCATCTCCAAAGCCCTGCAACTCTACGATCCCTCCCTGCGCGGTGCGCTGAAAGCGGCAGGCTTCCTGACCCGCGACAGCCGCGTCGTCGAGCGGAAGAAATACGGTAAGGCCAAAGCGCGCCGGAGCTTCCAGTTCTCCAAGCGTTAAGCTTACCGGTCATATTTTGCGAAAGGGCTGCCCTCCGGGGTGGCCCTTTTTCGTTGCGGTGGGCAGGGTTGGCCGCGGGACATGAAAAAGGCCGCCGCGGTTTCCCGCAGCGGCCTTAGGGTCGGATCGCCTTTGATCCTAAATCGGCTTAGCCGCCGATTTCGTAGCTCACGGTGAAGCCCAGCACGCCGTCGCCATCGTTGGTGTCTTCGTAAAGCGCTTCGAAAGTGACGCCGTCACCGAAGTCATAAACGGCACCGGCTTCGGCATAGATGTTGTCGTCGCGGTCGCTGTTGCCGATGAGGCCAACGGCGGTCCAACGCTCGGACAGGGGCGCTTCGAACGCGACTTCCTGATCGCTTTCGCCATTGTCGGGATCGATGATCACGGCGAATGCGCCCGAAGCGTCACGCCCGATGGGGAAGCCCAGCGTCGCGGTGATCTCTTCGCTGTGATCTTTGGAATCGTTCAGCCAGATGTAGCCATAGGTCAGATCCCAGCTCAGGCCTTGACCGAAGTCCGCGCCGTAGCCGAGGTTCGCTTCGAATTCGACGTCATCGGTGGGGTCTTGGTAAAGCGATGTCGCGCTCAGCCCGGTGTGGAAGCCGCCGTAGGTCAGCTCGACAAAACCTTCGACTTCGTTCTCAACGTGATCGAAATCATCCGACGTGTTGAACCGTGTCGCGGCAGAGACGCCGGCGGTCCAGCCAACCATGGAAGTCATGCTGCGGTCTTCGATGACCGGGTCGAAACCGGTAGTGACGTTTTCCTGCGCATAGGCAGCAGAGGAGAGCAGCCCGGCGGTGAGGCCGAACCCGATAAGATGTTTGATATTCATGGCATTTGCCTAGTTTTGGACCATAGCTTGTCTGCGACTGGCGAGGTCAGGTTGTGAAGGCCCCTCGGATAGGGCGCTCTCCGGGGGGCGGCAAGGCCCGATTGCGCATATCTGGCATGCGTTAGAACATAACATTGTGATCGACGGAAATTTCGCCCAAGTCGTTGGTTTTTATCAGGCGACGTGGTTCCGGGCGGGGCTGTGCCTGCCTATATCAGCCCCAACACAGGAGACAGTCATGCAGTATTCAGTTCTTGATCTTGCGCCCGTGCCCGAAGGGTCGGATACCACCACCGCCATCGCCAATTCGGTCGCTCTGGCGCAACTGGCCGAGGCCAAGGGCTATCACCGGTTTTGGATGGCGGAGCATCATAATATGCCCGGCATCGCTTCGGCGGCGACCTCGGTTCTGCTGGGTCATGTGGCGGATCACACGAAAGAGATTCGCGTCGGCGCGGGCGGGGTGATGCTGCCCAACCATGCGCCCTTGGCCATTGCCGAACAGTTCGGCACGCTTGCGGCGATTCATGGTGACCGGATCGATTTGGGGCTGGGCCGCGCGCCGGGCGGGGATCAGGCGGTGATGCGCGCCATGCGCCGCGGCATGATCGCGGGCGATCAATTCCCCGATGACGTGGCCGAGTTGATGGCCTATCTCGGCGCGCCCGATCCCCGCGCGCCGGTGCGCGCCCATCCGGGTGAGGGGACGCATGTGCCGATCTGGATCCTCGGCTCCTCGCTCTATGGCGCACAATTGGCGGCGCATTTTGGGCTGCCCTATGCCTTTGCCTCGCATTTCGCGCCGGATGCGTTGGAAGAGGCCGCGGCGATCTATCGTCGGGATTTCAAACCGTCCAAAGCCTGCCCCGAACCGCGTTTCATGCTGGCGGTGAACGTCTTTGCCGCCGACACGGATGAGGAGGGCGCCTATCTGCGGACCACCATGCAGCAGGCTTTCGCCCGTCTGCGTACTGGCCGCCCCGGCAAGCTGCCAGCCCCGGTGCGCGACATCGATGCCGAGATCGGCGCGGGCCTGCGCCAAGGGGTCGACCACGCATTGCGCATCTCTGCGGTCGGCAGTCCTGAGACGGTGAAACGTCAGTTGGAAACGCTGATCGCGCAGCACCGACCCGATGAGTTGATCTTGACCGGGCAGATTCACGACCATAACGCGCGGCTGCGCTCGTTCGAGATTGCGGCGGATGTCTTGCAGGAGATGAAAGTGGCGGCCTAAGGGCCGCCGCCGTCACTCGTCGGGGCTGACCAGCCCCAAGCCGCGCAGATAAATCCCGATCCCGGTTTCCAGCAGGTCATCGGGCGGGAAGGGCGAGGCGCGACCGGGCGAGTTGCGGGCGAAAAGCTCGACCACCCCGTGGCTCATCGCCCAGATATGGGCCGAGAACATCGAGGCGGGCGGGCGTTTGTCCGCCGGGATATGTTGGCTGAGGTCGGTCGCCGCGCGTTCCAGCACCGCATTGGCGCGGTTGGCGGCATGGGCCAGTTCCGGCGTGCGGTTGACCGAGATGCCGGATTCGAACATCGCGATGTAATGGCCGGGATGTTTGCGGGCAAAGGCAAGATAGGCGCGGCCCGTCGCCTCAAAGGCTTTAAGTGCCGAGGGCTGGCCGGATTGATAGGCAAATTCCATCAAGTCGGCAAAGATATCATAGCCTTGATGCGCGGCCTCGGCGATGAGGTCTTCGCGGCCCTCAAAATGGCGATAGACCGCCGCCGGGGTGACGCCCGCGCGTTTGGCGGCCTCGGAAAGGGTGAAACCCGTGGGGCCGCGCTGCTCGATCAACTCAAGCGCCGCGTCGATCAGCGCTTGGCGCAGGTTGCCGTGATGGTAGCCGCGCTTAGGCATCCCAGATGTCCGGCCCGCCGCAGATTTCATCGTCGATCTTGCCGATCGCCTTGGCGTCTTTCTGAGGATAGTCGAAACGGTGCAGCAGATGGCGCATGGCCGCGAGACGGGCGCGGCGTTTGTCGTCAGAGCGGATCACCGTCCACGGGGTTTCATCCGTATGGCTGCGCAGCAATGTCTCGGCGATGGCGGCGGAATACTCCTCCCATTTCGCGAGACCTTTGACGTCGATGGGGCTCAGTTTCCACTGTTTCAACGGATCGGATTCGCGCGACAACATGCGGCGCAACTGCTCGGCCCGGCCCACGTTGAGCCAGAACTTGATCAGGTGAATGCCGTCTTCGACGAGCATCTGCTCGAACGGGGTGACCTGTTCAAAGAAATGCGCGCGTTGTTCGGGGGTGCAAAAGTCAAAGACCTTTTCCACCACCCCGCGATTGTACCAAGAACGGTCATAAAAAACCATCTCGCCCGCTGTGGGCAGATGTTTGATATAGCGCTGAAAATACCACTCGCCTTGCTCGGTTTCGGTAGGTTTCGACAGGGCCACCACCCGCGCGGACCGTGGGCTGAGGTTTTCGCGCATACGGCGGATCGTGCCGCCTTTGCCAGCGGCGTCGCGGCCCTCGAAAACCATGACCACGCGCTGCCCGGTTTCGCGCACCCAAGATTGCAGTTTGACCATCTCGATCTGCAAACGGTCATAGTCGCGCTCATAGGTCTTGCGCGACAGACGTTCATCATGCGGGTAGCTGGGCGAAAGGATATCGTCCTTGTCGGCCCGCTGGATCGCTTGGCGGATGTCCTCGGGGGCGTCGTTTTCGTAAAAGGCGCTGATTGCGCCGTCAAAGGGCAGGTCCATGGGCGCTCCTTGCGGGTTGTTCTTGTTTCAATATGGGATGTTAAGGCGATTAACGCAAACCGGCACGGGCGGCGGCGCGGTCGATGGCATCCACCACCGCCTGCGGGTCGGCGTGATGGGGCATATGGCCCATGCCGGGCAGGCGGGTCAGGGCGCCGTTGGGGATGTCTTTGATCAGTTCCTCGGCGTGGATATGCATCGGCACAATGGTATCGGCATCACCGTGAATGATTTCGACCGGCATGGTCAGGCGGTCATATTGCGCGGCCATTTCAACCACATGCGGGCGGAGTTGATAAACCTGTTGCGCATTGGCGCGGCTGGCGCTGCGGCGCAGAGTGAGGCCCGTGCCGATGTGATCGGCATAGCCTTCGGGCGCTTGCTGTGGGGCAAAGATCGCCGCGATGCTGCTTTGCACCACGCTGTCGGGGACAAAGGCGGTGACGGCGGGGATAAAGAGCGCCCCGCCAAGCCGTGAGGCGCTGACGTTATAGAGCCAGCCGAGACCGCCGGGCCAAGGCTCCGACACGGCAGAGACCAGCACCAGCGCTGCGGTCTCATCAGGGCGTTGCAGCCCCCAAGCCAGCGCCACGGCCCCGCCAAAGGAATGGCCCAGCACGATGGGGTTTTCGACACCCAGTTGATCCGCCGCTTTCTGCAAGAGTGCGGCCTGTTCCTGCGGCGACTCGCCGCGCGGGTTCCAAGGCCCGCGCGCGCCGGGCAGGCGGGCGGTATAGCCCATGCCGGGACGGTCGAACATGATGACGCGGTAGCGGTCGCTCAGCCGCTCAGCGAAGCCCAGAGTAAAATCGCGCAGGTTGCCGCTGGCCCCGTGGATCAGTACCAGATCGGGCCCGCTGCCGATGATCTTGGCATGGACCGGCAGGCCATCCACCGTGATGATCTCACCCTCGGGCGGATGGCTTGCCTCGGCCCGCGCCTCATGCCGCGCGGCACGCCATTGGACAAGCGCGGTGAGCAGCGCCAGCCCGAGGAGGAGGGCAAGCAGCAGTTTAATGGCCGATCTCATTCATATCAAAGGGGGTGGTTTGGTATATCTCGTTGATCCAATTGCCATAAAGCAGATGCGCATGGCTGCGCCAGCGGTTCACCGGCGTGCGCGCGGGGTCATCCTCGGGGTAGTAGTTGCAGGGCACGTTGATCGGCACGCCATTCTCGACATCGCGGTCATACTCTTGCTTGAGCGTGTCGCGGTCGTATTCAAAATGGTTAAAGACATAGAGCGCGCGGTGTTCGGGGTCTTCGATCAGACAGGGGCCAACCTCATCACTGCCCAAAAGGGTGGTCAGGCCGGGACGCGCGTCAACCTCGTCTTGTCGCATCTCGGTCCAGCGCGAGACGGGCACGGTGCAATCATCCGAAAAGCCGCGCAGATAGGGCGAGGCGGGCGCGAGGTTGCGGTGCCGGAAACAGCCGAAAGCCTTTTCGCTCAGCATGTGTTTCTTGACGCCGTGGAAGTGGTTGATCATCGCCATGCCGCCCCAGCAGACGCCAAAGGTGGAGTGGATGTTCGTCTGGGTCCATTCCATCACCTCGCGCAGCTCGTCCCAATAGGTCACCTCGTCAAAGTCGAGATGTTCGATCGGTGCGCCGGTGATGATCAGCCCGTCGAATTTCTCGGCCTTCATCTCCTCAAAGGGGCGGTAGAAGCTTTCCATATGTTCGGCGGCGGTGTTGCGGGTCCGGTGGTCTGACATGCGGATGAGGCTCAGTTCGATCTGCAAGGGCGTGGCACCGATCAGCCGGGCGAACTGGTTCTCCGTCTGGATTTTCTTGGGCATCAGGTTCAGCAGGGCGATGCGCAGGGGGCGGATGTCTTGCCGCGATGCCAGTTCCTCGTCCAGCACCATGACCCCTTCGTTGCGCAGAACGTCGAAGGCAGGCAGGCGGGAGGGGATCTTGATGGGCATGAGACAGGTCTTTCAGGGGTGGCCAGTGCAGTCAGATAATCTTGGGCGGGGCGGGTTCAACCGCCTGCGGGCAGGTGGCGGGCAATGAGGTCGGTAAAGTCTTCGGGAGCTGTCAGCGCGTCGATATCGGTGGGGGTGATGGTCACACCCCATTTCGACATGGCGGCGTAGCGGGGTTGGCGGTGCGACAGGGCGGCGGCATAGGTCCAGCGGATGAAATCGTCGGGGTTCACCGCGTCCTCGGTGATGTTCTTTTCGGCCAGATAATCGGCCCATGCCCGGGCGAGGAATTCGGGCTGATAGGCCATCGGCTTGGGCGCTTTGTCAAAGCGGCGGATAAGTTCCTCGGTATGGGCTTCGTCGCCCTTGATCCAGACCAGCAGACATTCCTCGGCCAATTGCCGCAGGAGCGGGTCGTTCGGGTCTTCGGGGTCGACCCATTCGCAGATCGAGCCACCGGTGTCGCAGATGAAATGCGGATAGCCATAGAGCGCTTCGGCGCGGGTGGCGAAATAGGCGGTGTCTTGCAGCGCGCTGATCTCGGCCCGGCGGAAAGCCTCTTGCCGTTTGGCGTATTCTGCCATCGGCAGCCCGCCGCGCGAAGGGTCGCCCGGTTTGCCCAGCCATGTGGCCACGGGCGACAGGTTGTCGAAGGTGATGTTTGAGCCGATGTAGATGCTGTCGCTCAGCAGCAGATCGCGCAGGAAGGGCACTTTCATCGCCTCGGCTTTGGCGTTGTCGGCGATGAGTTCGCCCAGGTAACGGGTGCCGATGCGGTAGTCGATGGAGTAGTGAAACCAATCCCCGCTGGCGCGCAGCAGGCTAGAGAGATGGGTCTTGCCCAAGCCCGACATGCCGAAGATCAGAACTTTGCGCCGCGGCGCCGCGCGCCAATCGTCAGCCGTGGGGTAGAGCATGTATCACCAAGGTTAAGTGCTTCGTTTCCCCTGACTACCCCAGTGTTTCACCAGACGCCAGATGCGGCCATCGAGCACCAGAAGCCCAAGTGCGAGAAGGGCGAAACCGCCATAGGCAGCGGGGCGCAGGGTCTCATCACGCAGCCATGCGCCCAGCAGGATCGCCACGGGGGCGACCAGCAGTGTCACCAACATCAGGTTGCTGCTGCCCGCCATGCCGAGCACGCGGTAATAGAGCAGATAAGCCAGCGCCGTCGCGGCCAGCGCGTAATAGGCGATGGCGACGAGCGTGGCCGGGGCGAGGTTTAGGGTCAGTGGCCCCTCCGCCACCCATGCCAGCGGCAGCATGACCAGCGTGGCGCCGGTGAGCATCCCGGCGGCGGCCAGTTGCGGCGGCTGGCCCGGCAGCAGTTTGCGCGCGCAGACACCGGCCATGGCATAGGACATCGCCCCGCCCAGCACGGCCAGTTGTGCAAGGCTGCCGAGGTCGAAATTCGTGAGATTTTCCAGACCGATGGCGGTGCTGACGCCCGCGAAGCCGAGGCAGACGCCAATCGCCTTGCGCGGGGTGATCCGCTCATCCGCCAGAAAGATCGCCGCGGCCAGCACGCCAAAGATCGCGGTGGCGGCATTGAGGATCGAGGTCAGCCCCGAGGGGATGTGCAACTGCCCCCATGCCATCAGCGAGAAGGGGATCACATTGTTCAAAAGCCCCATCAGCAGGAAGGCCGCCCAGATGCGCGGGTCGCGCGGCAGTGGCAGGCGCATGGTGGCGACGGCGGCCCAAAGCACCAACATCGCCCAGAACACCCGATGCGCGACCGAGGTCAGCGGCCCGATCTCATCCAAGGCCACCCGCACGGCGACAAAGGACGCGCCCCAGAGCAGGGCGAGACAGCCCATTTCGATCCAAGCGCGCGGGGGGATGGTTTTCTGTGTGATCATGGCTTGGGTTTAGGCTGTTCCACGGATCGGCACGACCCGAAAGATGCGCATGCATAAAAAAACGCCGCCCGAGGGTCTCGGGCGGCGTAATCTCGACGGGTCTGGTGTGGATCAGAAGGTGAAACCCACTTTTACACCAAAGGCCAGAGCATCGTTGTCTTCGAACTCGCCCGAGGCATTCGTACCGTTCAAAGTTGTCTCTGCATCACCGATGTTGACGTAGCGCACGCCGGTGGTGATCTTCATGTTGTCGCGGGTATAGACGGCGGCCAGTGCAAGGCTCTTGTTGCCATCGGTCGGCCCGAGGTTGGAGGCGAACCCGCCGTTGGACTTCTCATAGCCGACGGAGGCCGAGACCGACCAGTTGTCGTTCAGACGGCGGCCCACGCCGAGCGAGTAGGTGAAAACGTCGTCATCGTAGCTGACGAGCGAGCCGCCCGTCGCGCCTTGGTATTGGGCGGGGGTGATGTCGAAGGAGGACCAATCGACCCAGCGGATGCCACCAAAAAGCAACGTGTCGGCGGCGATGCCGGTCTGGAAATCAAGGTTCACCGACTGCGGGGTTTCGATTTCGGTCGTGCTCATGATGGCGCCGAACTCGGTCGTGTCGACCTCGTGGTCGATGCTGGAGCTATAGGTCAGCGCGACACGCATGGCGATGTCGGGGCGCTCATAGGCGACACCCGCAACATAGCCGACGCCGGTGTCACGCTCGCCGTTCACCGTATAGCCGGCGACGAAGGGCACAGCTGCGACCGCTTCGATGGTTTGGACGCGCAGACCGCCGTGAACGCTGAAGTTCTCGTTCATGCGGTAGCGCAACAGGCCGGTTATCGCGTGGCTTTCCAGATCCGCTTGGGCACCTTGTGCATAGTAGCCGGTGGGCGTGGGGTAATCGACATCCGCGCCGAACGGCTGATCATAGATGATCGCATAGGACAGCTTGTCGTTGATGTCGGCCTTATAGGCTGCGCCAAACTGGAGATAGCTGGAGGTCATATCGCCGGAGCTGACATTCGACAGCGATGGCGGCGGCACCGCCATTGTCGACGTCCCGCTGGTGGATGGATCGATATGCCCAAAGCTGAACTCCGCATAGCGGCCGCTTTCAAACAGGGCGTTGATGGATTGGCCCGACCGATCGATGCCGCCAGCGTGAACGATTGCCGTAGATGCCAACAGTGCCGGAATTGCCAAGAAATAGGTTTTCATTTGCTCTCCTCCCAAGACTTCTGTGCGGATCCTCCCCGGCACAGGTTGGAAACGATCTAAGCGGATTGCTGCCGTTTGCGTCAATCGCTGACCTTGGGTCAGGCTGGAATCTGGGCCAACATTACTTGGGGTGTGCTTTGCGGGTCTCAAACCAGATATTGAGATAGTTGCCCGCAAAGATGATCCCGGCCCCGACAAAGACCCAGATATCCAGCGCTTCGGCATAGAGAAGCATGCCCACAATCGCGATGGCCGGTAGGCGGACGAAATCAATGGGCACCACCACGGTCGCGGGGGCAAGGCTTAGTGCGTTGGTCAGGCAGTAGTGCGCAAGCAGCCCGCAGGCGCCGACCAGCAGCAGGAAGGGCGTCGTCTCAGCCGTGGGGCTGGCGATATCGCCATCGTAGCCTGCCGCGATCAGGCCGAACAGCAGTTGCAACGTGGTGAGATAGAAGAGGATCGTGGTGATCCCTTGGGTTCGCGTCAGCCATTTAGTCAGCACATTGGTCAGGGCAAAGAAGACGGCGCATCCCGCCGCCGCCAGAATGCCGGTGTTGAGGTTGCCGATATCGGGGCGCGCCACGATCAGGATGCCGATGAACCCCATGATGGCGGCCAGCGCCCGTGTCGCGGTCAGCCGTTCGCCCAGCAGGAAGATCGACAGGACGATGACCCATAGCGGCGACGTGAATTCCAACGCGAAGACCTGTGCCAGCGGGATCAGCGACACGGCGAAGAACCACAGGTTCTGCCCGGTGAAATGCGCAAGGTTGCGCAGCAGTTGCAGGCCGAAGTTGCGGGTGTTGATCTGCCGCCACGCGCCCGTGGCTCCGGCGAGCGACAGGACGATGATCACGCCAATCACGCTGCGGTAGAGCATGACCTCGAAAGTGTCGAACCGCGCCGAGAGTTCGCGCCCCGCCACGGCCATGGTGGAGAATGACCCGATGGAGCCGATCATCCAGAGTGCAGCGCGAAAGGTGGGGCTCATGTGGTTTCTGTGATCTGATAGTCGCGGGCGATCCCGGCGGTGAGCCGCGCCCAGTTCGATGCTGCGGCACGGGCCTGATGCGCCTCAAAGGCCGCCCGGTCGGTAAAGAGCTCCGCGACCTGCCAGACAAGGGGATCGTCGGTCGGGGTCACGTCGAAGCTGAGGCATCCCGGCTCGGCCCGGGTAAGACGCAGATGCGCGTCAAGCCCTGCGCGCACCCGGTCCGCCTCGGCCCGGGTGGCGCAGCGTAGGTGGCCGGTCAGGGCCACCCGCAATTTATTCCCACTCGATGGTGCCCGGAGGTTTCGAGGTGATGTCATAGGTCACGCGGTTGATGCCCGGCACCTCATTGATGATCCGTGTGGCGGTTTCGCCAAGGAAATCATGCGAGAAGGGGTAGTAATCCGCCGTCATCCCATCGACTGAGGTCACCGCGCGCAGGGCGCAGGCGAAGTCATAGGTGCGGCCATCGCCCATCACGCCCACGGTGCGCACCGGCAGGATCGCCACGAAGGCCTGCCAGATATCGTCATAAAGCCCATGGCGGCGGATTTGGTCGATATAGACCGCATCGGCTTCGCGCAGGATGTCGAGCTTCTCGCGGGTGATCTCACCAGGACAGCGGATCGCAAGACCCGGCCCGGGGAAGGGGTGGCGACCGATGAAGGAGGGCGGCAGGCCCAGCTCGCGGCCCAACTCGCGCACCTCGTCCTTAAACAGCTCGCGCAGCGGCTCGACCAGTTTCAGGCCCATCTTTTCGGGCAGCCCGCCAACGTTGTGGTGGCTCTTGATGGTGACAGAGGGCCCGCCGGAGAAGGAGACGCTCTCGATCACGTCCGGGTAGAGCGTGCCTTGGGCAAGGAAGGTCGCATCGCCCACTTCCTTGGCGTGTTTCTGGAAGACGTCGATGAAGAGCTTGCCGATGATCTTGCGCTTGGTCTCGGGGTCCGAGACGCCGTCCAGCTCGCCCAGGAAGAGTTCCTGCTCATCCGCGTGGATCAGCGGCATGTTGTAATGGTCGCGGAACATGGTGACGACCTCTTCGGCCTCACCTTTGCGCAGCAGACCGTGGTCAACGAAAACGCAAGTCAGCTGGTCGCCGATGGCCTCATGGATCAACACCGCGGCGACGGAACTGTCGACCCCACCCGAAAGGCCGCAGATTACCTTTTGGTCGCCGACCTGCTCGCGGATCGCGGCGATGGCCTCCTCACGATAGGCGCTCATGGTCCAGTCGCCCTTGAAGCCCGCCAGACGCACGAAGTTCTCATAAAGGCGCGGACCGTTGGGGGTGTGATGCACCTCGGGGTGGAACTGCACTGCGTAGAAGTGACGCTCCACATCCGCGGTGATGGCGAAAGGCGCGTTGGGGGAGGTGCCATAGACCTCGAACCCCGGGGCGATTTTGCTGACGTGGTCACCATGACTCATCCAGACCTGTTCGCGGTCGGTGGCGAACCAGCCTTCGAGCAGATCAAGCTGTTGGCCCGTGGGGGTGACAAAGGCCCGGCCGAATTCAGCGGTGCCATGGCCGCGCTCCACATGGCCGCCAAGGCAATGCATCATGACTTGCTGGCCATAGCAGATGCCAAGGATCGGCACGCCCAGTTCAAAAACAGCCTGCGGCGGACGCGGCGCGCCTTCGGCAAACACCGAGGACGGGCCACCCGACAGGATCACCGCCTTAGGCGCGAATTCCTTGAGGAAGGCTTCGTCCACCGTGTTGAACGGGTGGATTTCGCAAAAGACATTCAGCTCCCGCAGGCGACGCGCGATAAGCTGCGTGACCTGGCTGCCGAAGTCGATGATGAGAAGGCGGTCATGGGTGATATCTGTCATGGGGCTGTGATTAGGCCCGTGCGCGCGCTCTGGCAAGTCTCTAGCAGGCCGAAGACCAGTGCCGCCTGCGTTTAATTCGCGCAAGTGGCGCGGGGACGGCACGCGATGTCGCTTTTTGCCGCTAGGGGGCGTTATCCGCGCGAAGCGCCTGCCGGGAATGGGGTAGTGACGGGCCAAGACTTGTGGGAAGGAAAGAGCAATGGCGGAATCAGCACGACGGGCACGCGGCGGTGGTGGTGCGGCAAGACGCGCGGCGCGCACAGCCGTCTCTTTCGAGACAGCGCGCTATATCGAGCGGAATATCCCGAACTTCGAAGTGCTGACCGAAGAGGCGCTGGAGATCATCGAACAGAACGCCGATGCGGTGCTGGAAGAGATTGGCGTGAACTTCCCCGACAACCCCGAGGCATTGGCGCTCTGGCGTGAGGCCGGGGCCGATGTTCAGGGGGAGCGGGTGCGTATCCCACGGGGGCTGGCACGCAAGCTCTGCTCCACCGCGCCTTCGACGATCACCCAAGTGGCCCGCAACCGAGATCGGGATGTGGTGATCGGGGGGAGGAACCTTGTCCTCGCCCCCGTCTATGGCCCGCCCTTCGTGCGCGATGCCGCAGGGGGGCGGCGCTATGCCACGATGGCGGATTTCGAGAAGTTCGTTAAACTGGGCTATATGTCCAAATGGCTGCATCACTCGGGGGGGACGGTATGCGAGCCGACAGATATCCCGGTGAACAAACGTCACCTCGATATGCTGCATGCCCATATGACGCTGAGCGACAAACCCTTCATGGGATCGGTGACCGAACCCAGCCGTGCGCAGGATTCCGTCGATATGTGCGGTATCCTCTTCGGTAAGGATTTCGTGCAGGAAAACACGGTGATGACCTCGCTCATCAACATCAACTCGCCGATGACCTTCGACGATGTGATGATGGGCGCGCTCAAGGTCTATGCCGAGAACAATCAGGCCTGCATCATCTCGCCCTTCATCGTAGGCGGTGCCATGGCCCCGGTGAGCGTGGCGGGCACGCTGACACAGGTCTTGGCCGAGACGCTGGCGGGCATCGCCTATAGCCAGCTTGTCCGCCCCGGGGCGCCGGTGATCATGGGGGCTTTCGTCACCTCCATCGATATGAACAGCGGCGCGCCCACATTCGGCACGCCCGAGGCTGCGCATATCACCTATGGCGCTGGGCAACTGGCCCGCCGGCTCAACCTGCCGTACCGCAGCGCCGGGTCTTTCACCGGCTCGAAACTGCCCGATGCGCAGGCGGCTTATGAGACCTCGAACAGCCTAAACATGGGGCTGCTTTCGGGGGTGAACTTCATGCTGCACGCCTGTGGCTGGCTGGAAGGGGGGCTTGTTTCCTCTTTCGAGAAATTCGTCATGGATGCGGATCAACTGGGCACGTTGCATCACCTTGCCCGTGGGGTGGAGATCGACGTGAACGCACAGGCCATGGACGCGATCCGCGAAGTGGGGCCGGGGGGGCATTACCTCGGCTGCGCCCATACGCAGAGCAATTTCCGCGATGCCTTTTGGAAGTCGGATCTGTTGGACTACAAACCTTTCGAGACTTGGTCGGACGAGGGCGCGCGCGACACGCAGAGCCTTGCCACCGCGCGGGTCGAAAAGATGCTGGCCGACTATCAGCAGCCCGCGCTGGATCCAGCCATTCGCGAAGCGCTCGATGCCTTTGTCGCAACCCGTAAGGCGGCGGAACCCGATAGCTTTAGCTAAAGCTTTGCGGCGGGGGCGATCCCCCGCATCGCAGATCAGGCGCCGGGCATCATCGCGGCCTTCAAGAACCGCGCCTCGCCGACCATGGCAATAAGAACATCTACATGGCGGATCAGGCTATAGCTTGCATCCGCCGTCTTGCGCTGGGTGTCCAACGCGGCCTCGATCTCGATCAGTTTGATCAGCGCGGTGCCGTGGCGTGGCAATATACCAAAGCCCAGTATCCGTGGCAAATGGGTGCCGCGGCGGTAGTCTTCGGCCCCGATGCGGGCGGCCCGCATCAAGAGGCGCGGGCGGTGAAGTCTTTGCAACATGGTCAGTAGATCTTGCATCAAAGTCTCCGATTTCTGAGGGGTGAATCACCCCGGGTCGGCGAAGTGTTGCACAACCTTTCCGGGTGTTGCGTGTTGCGGGTTCCCGGCGAACGGCGCCTTTCGATGGCGTTTACCTTTTGGAAACAATCATTGCCAAATGCGACGATTTTAACGAACGGGTAACCAAAACATCCATAGGTTGTGAATAACTCTGGGGATAACTCACCCAGCTTGGGGACCCGCCAAAATGGAAGTGGCAGTCAATTGAAGGCGCATCACCAAATTCAACAGTCCGTCCTGCCGGGATGGGTGCCGCACGGAGCCCTGCATTACCTCGCACATACGGAGACCGGCGCCCCGATCCGGGCCTTGGCACGCCAAGCTGGCTGTCATGCCTCGACCATCATGCGCCAAATCCGCCGTATCGAGACACGGCGCGACGATCCGCTGGTGGATGCCGCCCTGCGCAGGCTCGGGGCCGTGCGGCGCGCCTTGGATTGTACTGCTGGCCCCCCAGCAGGAAAGACAGCGACAATGACCAAACCCGCCGCCCCCCTTCTTGACGAAGACACCTTCGCCGCCGAGGCGCTGCGCGTCCTGCGGCGCCTGCATGAGGCGGGCGCGATCCTTGCCGTGGCTGAAGGGATGGAAAAGGCCGTCGTCCTGCGCGAGACGGACACCGGCCCCGGCGCACGCACTGCCGTGGTGGACAGCGCCGTGGCGCAGGCGATGGCGCTAAAAGATTGGATCGCGCCGGGCAGCACAGGCCGGGTGACACGCTATCATATCACCAGCGCGGGGCGCGCGGCGCTGCGGCGCATGCTTGAAGAGCAGGGCGCAGCCGCAGACGGCTTTGCCGAAGATCAGACCGCCTTTCTGGGCGGGCCCGACGCGCCCGCCGCAGACCTAGGCGCAGATGCGGATACGGCCCCGCGCCGTGGCCGCTATTGCCTGTCCGAAAGCCCGCTTTCGACCCTCGCACGGCGGCGCGACAAATCCGGCGCACCCTTCTTGAACGAGGGGCTGGTCCATGCGGGCGAAAGGCTGCGCGAAGATTTCGAACTGGCGCAGATGGGCGGTGAGGTTACGCAGAATTGGGACCATTTCCTGACCCCCGGCGCCAAACCCAGCGGCGGGCGAGATGGGGCAGGCGCCATGGCCGCGGCGGAGGCGCGCAAGAGGGTGGCCGATGCCATGGCCGACCTCGGCCCCGGCCTGTCGGACGTGGTGCTGCGCTGTTGCTGTTATTTGGAAGGGTTGGAGACCACCGAAAAACGGCTCGGTTGGTCCGCGCGTTCGGGCAAGATCGTGCTTCGGATCGCGCTCATGCGGCTGAAGCGGCACTACGATGAAACCGTGGGGCCAGGCGGCCCAATGATCGGGTAAATGCCGGTCGGGTAAAGAAGGGGCGGCAGGATGATAATCCTGCCGCCCCGTTGTTTTAGTCTGCGACCTTCACCGGCGTCTCATCTGTGACCGAGATCGCCACTTCGTCTTTCTCGCAAGCGGCACGCACACCGGCGGCATAGTCGGGGTGCACTTTCTCAAGCACCGCATACCAGCGTTCTTTCACCGACTGCGAACAGGGCGCCATGGCACCGGCCATGTTCTCGTGCAGACGGTCACGCTGCGCCTGATCGAACACCTCGGTATAGAGCTTGCGCGGCTGGATGTAATCGGCATCCGCCTCTTCCTGCACATACCGGTCCGCATCGCCCGAGATGCGCAGCGGTGGTTCTTGCACCGATGGATCGGGACGGGCCGAGCCTTCGTATTGGTTCGGCTCGTAATAGGCGTCCGGGTGGCCGGTCTGCTGCGGGAAGAACCGCATCGCGCCGTCCTTGTGGTAGTGATGCATCGGCGCGGCCTTGGGCGCGTTCACGGGCAGGGCCTCGTAATGCGTGCCGAGACGGTAGCGGTGCGCATCCGCATAGGAGAATACCCGCGCCTGCAACATCTTATCGGGCGAGAAGCCGATGCCGGGGATTTTGTTCGACGGCGAATAGGCAGCGTTCTCGATGCTCTGGAAGTAGTTGTCAGGGTTGCGGTTGAACTCCAACATGCCGACGGGGATCAGCGGGTAATCCGCATGCGGCCAAACCTTGGTCAGGTCGAAGGGGTTGAAGCCGCAGGTCTCGGCCTCTTCCTCGGGCATGACTTGGATGTTCAGCTCCCATTTCGGGTAGTCACCGCCTTCGATCGCGTTGAAGAGATCCTCTTGGAAGTTCTCACGGGTGGAGCCGATCAGCTTTTCCGCGTCTTCATTGGTGCGGTTGCGGATTTCCTGCTGGCAGCGGAAGTGGAACTTCACCCAGTGACGCTCGCCCTTGGCGTTCCACATCGAATAGGTGTGGCTGCCGTAGCCGTGCATATGCATTGGGTTCACCGGGATGCCACGGTCGGACATCAGGATGGTGACCTGGTGCACACATTCGGGCTGCGCCGCCCAGAAGTCGAACATCGCCTCGGGCGACCGCAGGTTGGTGCGCGGATGGCGTTTCTGGGTGCGGATGAAGTCCGGGAATTTATAGGCATCGCGGACAAAGAAGATCGGGGTGTTGTTGCCCACAACGTCCCAGTTGCCCTCTTCGGTGTAAAATTTCACCGAGAAGCCGCGCACGTCACGCTCACTGTCGGCGGCGCCAAGCTCGCCCGCCACGGTGGACCAGCGCGAGATGATTTCGCAGGTCTTGCCCACTTCGGAGAAGATCGCAGCACAGCTATATTGGCTGATGTCATGGGTGACGGTGAAGGTGCCCTCGGCGCCCCAGCCCTTGGCGTGAACGGCACGCTCAGGAATGCGCTCGCGGTTCTGATGGGCGAGCTTCTCGATCAATTGGTAGTCGTCCAGCAGGACCGGGCCACGGGCGCCCGCGGTCTTGCTGGTGTCGTTTGTCGGCATCGGTGCGCCGGCGGTGGTGGTGAGACGCTTGCTCATCTTGGGTTCCCCTCGGTTACTGTCTGACAGCAAGATGATCGATTCCCCCCATAATTTCCAATTGCAGTTTTATAAAATTGCGATAGGTAAAAGTTATGAATTTTACCCTGAAACAACTCGAATACTTTCGCGCGCTGGCGACCTTGGGCAACTTCGGGCGGGCGGCGGAGGCGAGCAATATCTCCCAGCCAGCGCTTTCGGTGCAGATCCGCAGTTTGGAGGAAACGCTCGGCGGGCGGCTGATCGAGCGGCAAAGTCGCGCTTCGGTGCTCACGCCCTTGGGCCGCGAGGTGCTGACCCGCGCCGAAGATATCCTGCGCCGCGCCAAGCTGCTCGAGGCCACGGCGCGGGAGCAGGTGGGGCTGGCGGGCACGTTGAATCTCGGGCTGATCCCGACCGTGGCACCCTATCTTTTGCCCGGCGTGCTGGCCGCGTTGCGGGCGCAGGATATCTCGCTTCGGGTTGAGGTACGCGAGGCGCAGACGGATCAATTGCTGGCCGATCTGCGCGCCGGGGCGCTGGACGCGGCGGTGATGGCGGTGCCCTCGGGTGAAACGGGCCTCGCAGAGGTGCCGCTTTTCGAGGATCGCTTCCTGCTGGCCGGGTCCGCCGACCGGATAGCGGGGGCGGATGTCGCCCGCCCGACCGATTTGGCCCGCACACCGCTGATGTTGCTGGAGGATGGCCACTGCCTCACCGATCAGGCGCTGGAGGTTTGCCAGCGCGACCGCACGCAGGCGGGCATTCACACCGGGGCCTCCTCCCTCGCCACGCTGTCGCGGCTGGTGGAGGCGGGCTTTGGCATGACCCTGATGCCCGAAATCGCCGCCAAGACCGAGCTTGATGCCGCACCGGGGCTGCGCCTGCACCGTTTCGGCGCGCCGGAACCTGCGCGGCAAATCGGGCTCGTCCGCCGGGCGGGCACGCCGGGCAGCGGTTGGGCGGCGCAACTGGCCGAGACGCTGAAGGAAGTGGGGGAGGGGCTGACCGGAGAACTGCGCGCGAAATACTAGGCGCTGTGGGGCCTGCCGGGTCAAAGGGAGCGTGTCAAAAGGACCGGGCCAAAGGGCCCGATCCGGTCACATGAAAGAGCGCTTAGGCCGCTTCGGTTTGTTTCTGGTTCTCGAGGTATTCCAGCAGGGTCTCAGGGCTGGAAACGCCGTAGGGGTCTTCGTCGTGGTTGTCACGGATGCCGGGCTCTTCGAACCATGCTTCGATCTGACCATCGTTGATGATCGCCGCATAGCGCCAGCTGCGCGGGCCGAAGCCAAGGTTGTCTTTGGCGACCAGCATGCCCATGCGGCGGGTGAATTCGCCCGAACCGTCAGGGATCACGTCGATGTTCTGGACGCCCTGCATCTCTTTCCACTTGTTCATCACAAAGCTGTCGTTGACCGACAGGCAATAGATCGCGTCGATGCCATGCTCTTGGAAGGCGGCGAAATTGTTTTCGAACCCGGGCAGCTGGTAGGTGCTGCAGGTCGGGGTGAAGGCACCGGGGAGGGAGAAGAGCACAACGCGCTTGCCTTTGAAGAAATCATCGCTGGTCTTGTCTTCCCAGCGGAAGGGGTTGGACCCTTCGATGCTTTCGTCGCGCACGCGCGTCTTGAAGGTGACGTTGGGGACATTGATACCGGGTTTCATCGCGTCTCTCTTTCTCGGATTGGAATCTTTGCGGCTTGGTAGCCCATATAAGAAGCCTCGGCAACTCTCGCAATGCTGCAACTGCATTGTAATTTTTCAGTTACATATCAACGTTCTAAATCAACGGTCTAGGGCGATGCCGCCTTTGCATGGCCGCCTTGTCGCGGGGGCGTATGCAGTAGGTGGCCATCGGGTTAAGGACTGTGATAAACAAGGCGCGACACAATGATCAGAGGCCCCCGATGCGCGATCTGAAGATACCCGAACAGCGCCACCCCGAAAAGGCGCGCAAGCCCGACAACGCCCAGCCGAAAAAGCCGAGCTGGATCAGGGTCAAAGCGCCCGGCGGCAAAGGCTATGCCGAAACCGCGCGGATCATGCGCGACAACAAGCTGACCACGGTCTGCGAAGAGGCGGGCTGCCCCAATGTCGGGGAATGCTGGTCTCAGGGCCACGCAACGATGATGATCATGGGCGAGGTCTGTACCCGGGCCTGTACCTTCTGCAACATCGCCACCGGTAAGCCGCCCGAGGCGCTGGACGTGTTCGAGCCGGGCCGCGTGGCCGAAGCGGTCGCCAAACTGGGGCTGAACCATGTGGTCATCACGAGCGTTGACCGCGACGATATCGAAGACGGCGGGGCGGAACATTTCGCCCAGACGATCCGCGCCGTGCGCCACCGCAGCCCCGACACGACAATCGAAATCCTGACACCGGATTTCATCCGCTGCGGTCCCGAAGCCCTTGAAAAGGTTGTCGAAGCGCGACCTGATGTGTTCAACCACAACCTTGAAACCGTGCCGGGCCTCTATCCCGAGGTGCGCCCCGGCGCGCGCTACTTCCACTCCCTCCGCCTGCTTCAGCGGGTCAAGGAGTTGGACCCGTCGATGTTCACCAAATCGGGCATCATGGTGGGTTTGGGCGAAGATCGCCAAGCGGTCATTCAGGTCATGGAAGACATGCGCGCCGCTGACATCGATTTCCTGACCATCGGCCAGTACCTACAGCCGACGCCCAAACACCATGCGCTGGACCGTTTCGTCACCCCCGAAGAGTTCACCTCTTACGAAAAGGCGGCCTACGGTAAGGGCTTCCTCATGGTCTCGGCCACGCCGCTGACCCGGTCGAGCTACCACGCGGGTGACGATTTCGCGCGGCTGCGCGAGGCGCGTAACCGCAAACTGGGTATTGCCTGATCGAAAAGACGCGCCCGGCGCTAACCGCCGGGCAGGGCCTTGAGGTAGGCCGCAATCGCTTCGCGGTCGCTTTCGGGGAGCTGCGCGAGGTTGCTGACCACCTCGGCCATCTCACCGCCCGCGCTGTCGTATTCCGGCGTGAAGCCGGAGGTGAAATAGGCTACGAGATCGGGCTTTGACCAATCAAGCTGATCCGGTGTGATGCCGGGAATACGCCCCTTGCCCGAAGGGTTCGGCGCGCCGGTCAGCCAAGCGCCCCGGTCAAGCGCGCCCAAGGCATTGCGCGGGGTGTGGCATTCGCCGCAATGGGCAAGAGCTTCGACCAGATAACGCCCGCGTTCGACCTCAGCATCGGGCGCGTCGCTCATCACGAAATCATCATGTGAAAACAGCGCCTTCCATGCGCCAAGCCCGCGACGGATGTTAAAGGGGAATGCCACCTCATGCGGCAGGCTCGGCGTATCCGAGGCGGGCAGGGTCTGCATATAGGCAAAGAGGTCCACCACATCCTGCGGGGCGAGGTGTTGGTAGGCCGTGTATGGAAAGGCGGGGTAATAATGCTGCCCCTCGGGCGAGACACCCCGCGTCACGGCACGGGCGAACTCCGGCAGGGTCCAGTCACCGATGCCATGCTCTGGATCGGGGGAGATATTGGGCGCGTGGAAGGTGCCGAAATCACTGGCGAAGGGCAGCCCCCCGGCCAGCACCAGCCTCTCATCCTCTTCACTTTCGGGCGCAGCGTGGCAGGAAACGCAGCCGCCAGCGGCAAAGACCAGCGCGCCCGCCTCCGGGTCCGGTGTCAGCCCGGCACCATAGGAAGGCTCAAGCGGATTGGGCCGGGTGAGCGCCCAGCCAAGGGCCGCGCCGAGAGCGGCACAGCCCAGCAGTACTGGAATGACCCGTCGCAAGGATCAGTTCTTGGGGCCGCGGTAATCGTCATGGCAAGCGCCGCAAGCCTTGCCGATTGCGCCCATGCCCGCCCTCAGCGCGTCCAGATCGGTGCCCGCGGCCTCGATCATATCCGCGCTGGCGGTTTCCAGCGCCATCAGCGCTTCGTTGAACCCTTCGGCATCGCTCCAGATTTCGGCCTTGGCGCGGGAACCTTCGACGGCGCCTTGCTCGGTCCCTTCAAGCCAGAGGGTGCCCGGCGCGAAACCGGCGGCGGCGTTCAGATTGGTCGCGGCGGCGGTGGCCATCTCGGCGTTATACTCCGTCTCGCCCTTGGCCATGCCGCCCAGAATGCCGGTATGATAGGCAATCAGTTGCATCTGCGCATGGCGCGCGTTCACCGCCGCACTGGCGGCTTTCTCACTATGGCTGGCGGCGAAGCCTGCGGTGGCAATCAAGGCGGCGCTGATACCAATGGCGGTAATGCTTTTGGTCAAATGCATGGTCATCTCCCTTTTCTTGCCGCAGCGTAACATGGCAGGGGCAGGTCGCAAAAAACAAAAATGTGATCAGCGGGATAAGACTGCGGGCAGGGTCAGAACCGGCGGGGGATACGTTCGGCCGTGGCCCAGTCAGGCCAATAGCCCAGCCATTCGACAAGCCCCACGGCCAAAGCCGCCGCGATGATCGCAAAGACCAAGATCACCCGTTTGCCCGAAGGTGGATTGCGCGCCCATTGGGACATGCGCAGCAGCCACCGCGGGTCCATCACGTAAAGCGGACTTTCCCGATGAAGGGCAGGTTGCGGTCGCGTTGGGCAAAGTCGATGCCATAGCCCACAACGAATTCATCGGGAATTTCAAAGCCGGTCCAATCCGCCTTGAGGTCGACCTCACGCCGGGTGGGTTTGTCAAGCAGGGCGATGGACTTCAACCGCGCAGGCTCACGGGAGCGCAGCAGGTTGGTGACATGGTGCAGCGTGTGGCCAGTGTCGACGATATCTTCGACAACCAGCACGTCGCGCCCTTCGATGGCCCCGCGCAAGTCTTTGAGAATGCGCACCTCTCGGCTGCTCTCCATGCCGTCGCCATAGCTGGAGGCTTCGAGGAAATCGACTTCGATCGGCAGGTCCAACTCACGCACCAGATCGGCGATAAAGACGAAAGAGCCGCGCAGCAGGCCGACCACGACCAATTTATCGGTGCCGTTGAATTCACCGTGAATCTCACGGCAAAGATCTTCGATCCGCGCCGCGATGGCCTTGGCCGAGATCATTTCGTCGATGACATAAGGCCCGTGTGCCATGGTTTTGCCCTTGAATCTGCGGGGTTGAGACGTGAAATAGGGGGTTAACCCGCAACGCTACGGAACGCAATGCCTACGCACTCAGAGACCCGCCAACTGCCCTATAGCGCGCAACAGATGTATGATCTTGTCGCCGATGTGGGCCGCTATCCTGAATTCCTGCCCTGGACCGCCGCCGCGCGCATTCGCAGCGACGAGGACCGCGGCGATCATCGGGTGATGGATGCCGATCTGGTGATCTCGTTCAAAGTCTTTCGGGAGCGGTTTACCAGCCGCGTCGTGCTGTGGCCCGGGGCCAAGAAGATCGACACGGAATACCTCGACGGACCATTCAAGTATATGAAATCAAACTGGCATTTCGAGGATAATCTCGAAGGCTGTCAGGTGCATTTCTTCGTCGATTTCGAATTCCGCAACGCCATCTTGCAAAAGGTCATCGGCGTGGTTTTCAACGAGGCGATGCAGCGTATCGTGCGCGCCTTTGAGAACCGCGCGAAAGAGCTTTACGGCCCCAAGGGTTAAAGCGCCGCGTATCCTTGCAGCAAAAGGCCGAGCGCGTGGTCGCGGGCGGCCAAACGCACGGCATCACGGCCCTGCGCGCCGAACTCCACCGTTTCTGTCTGAACCCCGGCTGCCGTGGCAAGGCCGAAACAGACGCGGCCCTCGGGCTTGTGCTCTGATCCGCCGGGGCCTGCGATGCCGGTGATGGAGACGGCGATCCGCGCTTCGGACCGCGCCAGAGCGCCCGCCGCCATTCCTTCGGCGACCTGTTCCGAGACCGCACCCCAATCCGCCAACGTCTCCTCCGACACGCCCAGCATCGCCATCTTCGCCGCATTGGTATAGGTGACGAATCCCCGGTCCAGCAGCGCCGAGGAGCCCGGCAGATCGGTCAGCGCGGCGGTGAGCATGCCGCCGGTGCAGCTTTCCGCACAGGCGACCATCGCGCCGGTTTCGCGGGCCTTTTCCAACAGTTGCGCGGCAAGGCTCATTTACAGCACCCCGTGATAAAGTGCGGCCAGCGCCATGACGCCGAGCGCCGCGAAAACCCCGGCAAAGATATCGTCGAGCATCACCCCCCAAGGCCCGCCCAGACGGTCGGCCCAGCCGATGATCAGCGGTTTGGTGATGTCGAACAGCCGGAACAGCGCGAAGGCGGCGATCCAACCGGGCCACATGGCAAGGATCGGGATTTGCATCGACCATGCGGCATAGGAGAGCGGCAAAAGCGCGATCCACTGGCCGACCAATTCATCGACCACCACCTCTCCGGGGTCATGATCCGGCCCGCCCGCGGTGTAGCGTCCGGTGGCCCACCAGCCCAAGGGAATGGCCACCAAAAGCCCGATCACCAGCAGCGGAAAGCCCCCCAACACATGCAAAAGCCAAGCATAGGGCAGGGCGATGAGCGACCCCCAAGTGCCCGGCGCGGGGCGGATGTGGCCAACGCCCAGTAGCGTCGCGATCAGATGTGCTGCGGTCATGATTTCACCAATGTTGCCGTTGCCATACAGGCGATGCCTTCGCCCCGCCCGGTAAAGCCGAGGCGCTCGCTCGTGGTGGCCTTGACTGATACGCGGTCGATCTCAATCCCCAGCATCTCGGCCATCGCGGCGCGCATCGGCTGCACATGAGGGCCGATCTTGGGGGTCTCGCAAATCAGCGTGCAATCGACATGGGTGAGGGTGAAGCCCATGTCGCGCGCCAGTTCCGCGGCATGACGCAGGAAGATATCGCTGCGCGCGCCTTTCCATTGTGGGTCGCTCGGCGGGAAATGCTGGCCGATGTCGCCGCGTGCAAGCGCGCCGTAGATGGCATCGGTCACCGTGTGCAGCGCCACATCGGCGTCGGAATGGCCGACCAGCCCGTTGGTATGTGGGATGTCGATGCCGCAGAGGGTCACGTGATCTCCGGGGCCGAAAGCGTGCACGTCAAATCCGTTGCCGGTGCGAATGTCCATGCGGGTCTCCAATATGCGGGCGGCGCGGGCGAAATCCTCGGGCCGGGTGATTTTCAGGTTATCGGCGCTGCCTTGGGTGATGGCAACGGTCAGGCCCGCCGCGCGGGCGACTTCGACGTCATCCGCCGCTTGGCCGTCATAAGCCGCATGCGCCGCACGGATCGCGGTGAGGTCAAAGCCCTGCGGTGTTTGCGCGGCGAAAAGGGCGCTGCGGTCTTGGGTGCCGGTGACGCGGCCTTCGTGCCCCTGCCAAAGCGCGTCACTCACCGGCAGCCCCGGCGCGGCGGCTTGATGGTGGTCGAGCGCGTCGATCACGCCTGAGATGATTTGGGCCGAAACGCAGGGCCGTGCCGCATCATGGATCAGCACCTTCCTCGCCCCCCGGATCGCCGCAAGCCCGCGTTGGACCGAGGCCGCGCGGTCCGCCCCGCCGGTGGTGACGGTGATGCCACCCGCCGTGAATGCCCCTGCATGATCCATGTCGTCCGCGTTCAGCACCAGCACGATCTCGGTGATCTGGGGCAGGGCGCGAAAGGCGGCGATCGTGTGGTCGATCACCCGCGCCCCCGCCAGCGCCTGCCATTGCTTCGGCTGCGGACCGCCGGCGCGGCTGCCGCGTCCTGCGGCAACGATCAGAGCTGCGATACTCATTTGGGCAATCCGGAAAAGCTGGCGAACATGGCCCTGTCTAGGCAATGCGGCGGCGGGGTGCAATCTGGGGTGGCTGCCTAAAAAATGGGCAGTGCCTTGGCGCATAGCTGCTTTTCCGGGTAGTTTTATTGAGGTCACCCCGTGGCAGAGCTACACAGCAAGGGACCGCACAAGGATTAAGCATGTGACCGCCGACCCCCTGACATTCGACCCGCCGGTATTCCTCGCCCCGATGGCCGGGATCACCGATCTGCCCTATCGCAGCCTCGTGGCGCGATTCGGGGCCGGATTGGTCGTGTCCGAGATGGTCGCCAGTCAGGAGTTGCTCAGCCGCCGCCCCGGCACGCGGGAGAAAGCGGAACTGGGGCTCGATGTCATCGGCACCTCCGTTCAGCTTGCCGGGCGCGAGGCCGAACCGATGGCCGAAGCCGCCCGCATGGTCGAGGCGATGGGCGCGCGGATCATCGACATTAACATGGGCTGCCCGGCCAAGAAGGTTACGCAGGGCGCCTCCGGCTCGGCACTGATGAAGACCCCCGATCACGCACTGCGGCTGATCGAGGCGGTGGTCGGCGCGGTCAAGGTACCGGTGACGCTGAAAACCCGGCTGGGCTGGGACGACAATATGCTCAACGCCGCCCCGATCGCCAAACGGGCCGAAGAGGTGGGCGTGCAGATGATCACCATCCACGGGCGCACGCGCTGTCAGTTCTACAAGGGCCGCGCCGATTGGGCCGCGATCCGGGCGGTGAAAGAGGCCGTGAATGTTCCGGTCATCGCCAATGGCGACATTATTGGCAGTGACACGGCGCGCACGGCGCTGCGGCTGTCGGGGGCGGACGGTGTGATGGTGGGCCGCGGTGCGCAAGGAAGGCCGTGGCTGCTGGCGCAGATCGCCCATGATCTGCATGGACGGCCCAAGCCGATGATCCCGCAAGGGCAGGCGATGGCCGAAATGGTGGCCGAACATTACGACGAGATGCTGCGTTTCTACGGCACCGATTTGGGGGCCAAGGTCGCGCGGAAACATCTGGGCTGGTATATGGATCACTGCGCCACCCCTGCCGATCTGCGCCGCGCGCTGCTCACGGCGCGCGAGGTGAAAACCACTTTCGATCTCATCGCGGAGGCCATGCAATATGACGCCGCCACCGCCCAACCCCGGGCCGCAGCATGAGAAGCGAGACCCCGGAGCGGCAGGTTTGGACCTCTCTGCCGGTGCCTGCTTTCATCGTCGGTGCCGATGACCGGGTCGTCGATCTGAACCCCTCTGCCGAAGGCTTCCTCAATGCCTCCGCCCGCGCCACCATCGGCCAGTCGATCTGGCAGCTGATCGCGGTGGATCACCCGCTTGAGGCCGCATTCGCCCGTGCGCGGCTGCAAGGCACGCCGCTTTTCGTCAATGACGTGGATGTGGGCGCGATGCAGCGCGCGCCCTTGCAGTGCGGCTTGCAGATCGCCCCGCTGGTGGGCGGCGCAGGCGAGATGGTCTTGATGATCACCCCGCGTGAATTGGCCGGGCGCATCACCCAAGATCACAGCGTGAAATCCGCCGCCAAATCCGCCATCGGCATGGCCGAGATGCTGGCCCATGAGATCAAGAACCCGCTCGCCGGGATCACCGGCGCGGCGCAGCTCTTGTCGATGAACCTGTCCAAGAATGATCTGGAACTGACCGATCTGATCGTCGCCGAAAGCCGCCGCATCGTGAAACTGCTGGAGCAGGTCGAACAATTCGGCAATCTGACCGCGCCCGAGCGCAAGCCCGTGAACCTGCATGACGTGTTGGACCGCGCCCGCCGATCGGCTCTGCTGGGCTTTGGCTCGCACATGAAAATCACCGAGGATTACGACCCCTCGCTGCCGCCCGCGCTTGGCGACAAGGACCAGCTTTTGCAGGTCTTGCTCAACCTCATTCGCAACGCGGCTGAGGCGGCGGGCGAGGCGGGGGGCACCATCCGGCTCCGCAGTTTCTATGAACATGGCTTCCAGCTGCGCCGTGCTGATGGGGATGGCCAGCCGTTGCCCCTCCAGATCGAAGTGATCGACGATGGCCCCGGCCTGCCGGATCATATCCGCGCCGATGTTTTCGATCCCTTCGTCTCGGGCCGGGAGAATGGCACCGGGCTGGGCCTCGCCTTGGTGAGCAAGATCATCTCAGACCATGGAGGCTGGATTTCCGTCAGTTCCGCCCCCGGTCGAACCGCATTCCGCATTTCGCTGCCGCGCGCAGGCGCCGCTGCCCTCAAGGAGAATTGACATGGATGGCACCATCCTCGTCGCCGATGACGACCGCACAATCCGCACCGTTCTGACCCAAGCGCTGACCCGCGCGGGCTGCAAGGTGCATGCCACGTCAAGCCTGACCACCCTGATGCGATGGGTCAGCGAGGGCAAGGGCGACGCGGTGATCTCTGACGTGGTCATGCCCGATGGCAACGGATTGGAAATGTTGCCGAAAATCGCGCAGGACCGGCCCGGCCTGCCGGTGATCGTGATCTCGGCGCAGAACACGATCATGACGGCGATCAAGGCGGCAGAGGCCGAAGCCTTTGACTATCTGCCCAAACCCTTCGACCTGCCGGACCTGATGAAACGCACGGCGCGCGCCTTGGAGCAGCGCACGACGCTCAGCCGCAAAGCTGCCGCCGATGACAGTGCCGAGATCGACGCGGAGCGTGATGATCTGCCGATGATTGGCCGCACCCCGGTGATGCAAGCGCTCTACCGCACCGTGGCGCGTGTGATGAACACGGACCTGCCGGTGCTGATTTGGGGCGAGAGCGGTTCGGGCAAGTCACTGATCGCGCGAGCTATTCACGACTTCTCTGATCGGCGCAGCCTGCCGTTCGTGACCGTGACGGACGCCGATCTTGCCGATATCGAAGGCCCCTCGCGGGTGCTGGCGCGGGTCGGCGGGGGCACTCTGATGATCGATGAGATCGCGGATTTCCCGCAGGATATTCAAGCCCGTCTGGTGCGGATGATGGACGCGCCGGGCGATGACGCGCCGCGCTTCATGGCCACCAGCCAAAGCGATCTGGATGCCGCGATGCAAGAGGGCAAGCTGCGCCGCGATCTCTATTACCGTCTGTCTGGGGCGACCCTCGAAGTGCCCGCCCTGCGAGATCGGGTCGAAGACATCCCGCTTTTGGCGGACCATTTTCTGGCCCGCGCCAATCCCGGCCCTGCTTCGCCGCGCAAGCTGTCGGACAAAGCTGCGCAGATTTTGCTGAAATTCCCATGGCCCGGTAATGTGCGCCAGTTGGAGCATGCGATGCGGCAACTCGCGCTCGCCAGCCAAGCGGCTGAGATTACGGCCAGCGAGGCTGAGCAACTGCTGGGGGCGCAAAGCGGTCCGGCACCGATGCAGACCGAGGCCGATACCGAACGGCTGGGCGCCTCGGTCGAGCGGCATTTGCAACGCTACTTTGATCTGCACGGCTCCATGCTGCCGCCGCCGGGTCTCTACGCGCGGATTCTGCGTGAGGTTGAGCTGCCGATGATCGAAATCGCCCTTGCCGCCACGGCGGGGAATCAGGCGAAATGTGCCGCTTTGCTGGGAATTAACCGAAATACTTTGCGCAAGAAGATCACCGACCTCGATATTGAGGTGACACGGGGCCGCAAGATGATGTAAAAGAGCCACATAACAGTGGCCATCGGGGAACTCCCCCGTTCAGGACCACATAATATGGCGGTTGATGCAGCGATGCATCACAACATCGGTGAGGTATGCGGGTGGCAACCCGGTCACGCAGGTTCAAGCTCGAGCGGTTGGGGCGTCTCAGGCGGGTCAAGCGGCTGCGCAATTGGTCCACCTTCGGGCTGGTGGTGCTGGGGCCGGTCTTGGCGCTGGCGACGTATCTGGCGCTCGGGCCGCTAGGGCAGGGGGCGGATACGCTCAACCTGCGGCTCATTCTCTTGTCCGACCTCGTCTATGTGCTGCTGGTGGCGGCGCTGGTGCTGATCCAAGTCGGGCGGCTGATCTCGGCACGGCGCGCCAAATCGGCGGGGTCGCGGTTGCACCTGCGGCTGACGGGGGTCTTTGCGCTGATGGCGCTGATCCCGACGGTCACGGTGGCGATTTTCGCGGGGCTCACGGTGAATGTCGGGCTCGAAGGCTGGTTTTCCGACCGGGTCAGCGGCGTGGTCGGCTCGTCTCTGGCAGCGGCGGAGGCTTACGAGGCCGAGCAGCGCGAGGCGCTGATCTTGGACGCGCAGACCCTTGCCCGCAGCATCGACAGCGCCCGCGCACAGGGCATCAACCTGAGCGACAGTGAGCTTTTGGGCGAGGGCCAGCGGCAAATCCAACGGGGCCTGCGCGAAGCCTTTCTGATCGACAGCACCGCGCAGATCCGGGCGCGGGGGGATCGGTCCTATCTCTTTGATTTTGAGGCCCCCACCGAGGCGCAGCTGGAAACCGCCAGCGAAGAGGGGCTTTTGGTCATCGAGGACTGGCCCAACAATGAATTCCGCGCGCTGGTGCCGATGGACGCCTATGTCGATCGTTTCCTCTATGTCTCCCGCGCGGTAGATGGTGAGATTCTGGCGCTGCTGGATGAAACCAAGGAAACGGTGCGCCTCTACCAACAGCTTGAATCCGAACGCGGGCGGCTGCTGTTTGAATTCGCCCTTGTTTATCTGGGCTTTGCGGTAATCCTCATTTTGGCCGCCGTTTGGCTGGGCCTGTGGTTTGCCGAGCGGCTTTCCGGCCCGGTTGGGCGGCTCACGGGGGCCGCGCAGCAGGTGGGCGCGGGCGATTTGAACGTGCAGGTCCGCGAAGAAGAAGGCGATGACGAGATCGCCATGCTGGGCCGTTACTTCAACCAGATGACCCGGCAGTTGAAGGGCCAGCGCGAGACGCTGTTGGAGAATACCGACCAGATCGAACGCCGCCGCCGCCTCTTCGATTCCGTGCTAAGCTCGGTGACCTCGGGCGTGGTGGGGCTCGATCCCGAGGGGCGCGTGACCTTCGTGAACCGCTCGGCCATGCGGCTGCTGGATTGGTCCGAAGATCAGCAAAGCCTGCCCCTGACCCTTGCGGTGCCGGAGTTCGGGCCGCTGTTCGAAACGGTCAAGGCCGCCTCGGATGAGGTGGCGCAGGCCGAGGTCAAGGTCTCGCGCCAAGGGGCGATGGAGAACCTCTTGGTCCGCATGGCGACCCGCCGGTCCAAGGATGGCGATCTTGAGGGCTATGTGGTGGCCTTTGACGATGTGACCGATCTGGTGTCGGCGCAGCGTATGGCCGCATGGGGTGATGTGGCCCGCCGCATCGCGCATGAGATCAAGAACCCGCTGACGCCCATCCAGCTGAGTGCCGAGCGCATTCGCCGCAAGTTCGGCCCCAAGATGGCCGAAGGCGATGACGACGCGCTGGAGCAGATGACCGGCGTGATCATTCGCCAGACAGGTGACCTGCGGCGAATCGTCGACGAGTTCTCGAAATTCGCGCGGATGCCCGAGCCGGAAACCAGCCGTCAGGACATCCGGCAGTTGCTGCGCGACGCGGTGCTGCTTCAGCAAAGCCGGCAGGAAGAGGTGGCGATCAAACTCGACCTGCCCGCAGAGCCGGTGATGGCCAATATCGACGGCACGATGATTTCGCAGGCGCTGACCAATCTGATCAAGAACGCAGGCGAAGCCATTGAAAGCCTGAAGAAAGAAGGCGCGCCTGAAGGGCATGCACCGCAGATCCGCGTGACGCTCACGCCCGAGAACCGGCTCTTGCGGCTGACCATCGCCGACAATGGCATTGGCCTGCCCGAAGACCGCGCCCGGCTGTTCGAGCCCTATGTGACCACGCGCAGCGAAGGCACGGGGCTGGGCCTGCCGATAGTCAAAAAGATTATCGAGGAACACGGCGGCAGCCTGACGCTCGAAACCGCGCCCGCATTTGACGGGCAAGACCATCACGGTGCCATGGCAGTCATTTCGCTGCCCTTGGCCATCGACGCAACGACAGACCAAGGGGATAAGGCAGATGAGTGACATTCTGATTGTAGACGACGAACGCGACATCCGTGAGTTGATCTCGGATATCCTTGAGGATGAAGGTTTCGCCACGCGCTTGGCCAGCAATTCGGATGAGACGATGGCCGAAATCAACACCGAGGCACCGGCCCTGATCATCCTCGACATCTGGTTGAAAGACAGCCGCATGGACGGGATCGACATCCTCAAGACGGTCAAACGCGACAACCCGGATGTGCCGGTGGTGATCATTTCGGGCCATGGCAATATCGAGATTGCCGTGGCAGCGATCAAACAGGGCGCTTACGATTTTATCGAAAAGCCGTTCAACATCGATCAGTTGCTGGTGGTGATCCGCCGCGCGATGGAAACCTCGCGCCTGCGCCGGGAGAACCAGAACCTCAAGCGCCGCGATGTGGCAACCTCCGAGATGATCGGCACCTCCGCCCCCTATCGGGCTTTGCTGGGCCAGCTTGACAAGGTGACCAAATCCAATGGCCGCGTGATGCTGACTGGCCCCGCCGGATCGGGCAAGGAAGTGGCTGCCCGCTATATCCACGCCCATTCCGCCCGCGCCGCCGCACCCTTTGTCACCGTCAACTGCGCCGGGGTGGCGCCCGACCGGATGGAAGAGGTGCTCTTTGGTCGCGAGACGCCTGATCGCGGGGTCGAGCCGGGGTTGCTAGAGCAAGCCCACGGCGGGGTGATCTATTTCGATGAGGTCGCCGACATGCCGCTTGGCACCCAGTCCAAAATCCTGCGGGTGCTGGTCGATCAACAGTTCACCCGCGTTGGCGGGACCGACAAGGTCCGCGTCGATCTGCGGGTGATTTCCTCAACGAACCGCGATCTGGATCAGGCGATCAAGGCAGATACCTTCCGGCAGGAACTCTATCACCGTCTCAACGTCGTGCCGATCGCCGTGCCCTCGCTTGAAGAGCGCCGCGAGGATATCCCGCTGCTGGCCGAACATTTCATCGCCGAATTCAACGCCTCTCAAGGGCTGCCGCAGCGTGCGTTGACCGAAGACGCCGTGGCGCTCATGCAGACGATGGTTTGGCCCGGCAACGTGCGCCAGCTCAAAAACCTTGTCGAACGGGTGCTGATCCTTGGCGACGGCACCGGCCCGATCGAAGCGCGGGAACTGCCGGGCGAAGAAGAGAATGGCGGCGATGAGGGGCGCGTGGTGCTCTCAGGCGCCTTGGCGACGTTGCCGCTGCGCGAAGCGCGCGAGGCGTTCGAGCGGGAATATCTGCTGACCCAGATCAACCGTTTCGGCGGCAACATCAGCCGCACCGCGAATTTCGTGGGGATGGAGCGCAGCGCCCTGCACCGCAAGCTGAAATCGCTTGGCGTGGTAACCTCGGCCAAAGCGGGCGTGCGTGTGGCCCATGTGGACGAGGAAGTCGAAGCGGCGGGGTAAGCGCCGCCGGTCGCGCGCGCGGGCTGCCCCGCGCGCGCGTGCGTCACCCTTGCGTGACGATCTGGAACGACCCATCGCTGTTGCGGATCACGCAGGATTTGGGGTTGAGCGCGGGCAGCGTGGTCGTCGCGCGTGTCGGTGCGGCGCGGGCCACATTGCGGGGGCAGGCGGGGATCGACACGGGCGCGAAACCTTTGTCGGCCATACATTGCGCCTCGACCCGGTTGCGCAGGTCTTCGTTCGGGTCAAAGGTCACCAATTCCCCGGGCACGTAAAAACCGCCCCGCGTGGTGCAATTGTTGTCGGCATCGCAGTGGCGCCGCGCGGGTATATAGCGTGGCGGTTCGCGGCGGATCTGCGTCGAGATTGGCACATCGCGCAGGGCCTGAACCTCGCAAGCGGTGGTGGCGCGGTTGACCTGCGCGACACTCGCGCCCGGTTTGTAATAGGTGTTGAGCGGCGCACAGGCCGCCGCCGCCAAGCCGACAAAGGTCAAGGCGAAAGCGGCGCGGGAGGGGCGAGGGGATATCGGTTTCATGGCCCCATCATGCCGCCGTTGCGGGGCAAAGACAATTGATTTGACCCTTGCCAACCCATCTGTCATGCCCTCTAACCGACCCAAGACAACCCTCACACGATCTTTGCTCAGGGTAAGGAAGCCTTCATGAAAATCATCATTTGCGGCGCAGGGCAGGTGGGTTGGCAGATTGCCCGTCACCTCAGCGGAGAGCGCAACGATGTGACCGTGGTCGACAGCAATGCCGAATTGATCCGCCGCGCCACCGATACGCTGGATGTGCAGGGCATCGCCGGTTTCGCGAGCTACCCTGACGTGCTGGACCGTGCAGGCGCGCGCGACGCCGAGATGATCATCGCCGCGACCCATTCCGATGAGGTCAATATGGTGACCTGTCAGGTGGCGCATTCGGTCTTTGGCATCAACCGCAAGATCGCGCGGCTGCGCAGCCAATCCTATCTCGATGCGATCTACTCCGACCTCTACCGCCGCGATCACATGCCGATCGACGTGGTGATCTCGCCCGAGAAGGAGGTCGCCACCGCAGCGCTCCAGCGGCTCAGTGCACCCGCCGCTTTCGACACCGAGATTTTCATGGAGGGGCAGGCGCAGCTTCTGGGGATTTCGATCGACAGTGATTGTCCTGTGGTGAACACACCGTTGCGGCAGCTGACCGATCTCTTCTCGACCCTGCGCGCCGTGGTCGTGGGCGTGCGCCGCGACGGCACGCTTTTCGCGCCCGAGGCGAAGGACCAGCTTTTCGTCGGAGATGATTGCTATGTCTTTTCGCATCACGACGACATCGCCCGCACGATGGAGATTTTCGGCAAGCAAACCACCAAGCAAGAGCGTGTCGTGCTCGTGGGCGGCGGCAATGTCGGCCTGACCGTGGCGCAGCATCTGGAAAGCGGGCCTCTGCGCGTGCGCACCAAGATGATCGAGAAGAACCGCAAATGCGCCGAGCGTGCCGCCGAAGGGTTGGAACGGACAATCGTGCTCAATGGCGACGGGCTGGATGCGGCGCTGCTGGCCGAGGCGGGCATCAGCCGCGCCGATGCGATGCTGGCGGTGACCGACGACGATAAGACCAACATGCTGTCATGCGTCCGCGCCAAAGCCGAGGGCTGCCCCTATGTGATCGCGCTGATCAACGATCCCACGCTGGTGCCGCTGATGACCCACCTTGGAATCGACGCCTATATCAACCCGCGCGCCACGACCGTAAGTTCGATCCTGCGTCACATCCGCCATGGCAGGGTGCGGGCGGTCTATTCCATCGGCGATGCCGAGGCCGAGGTGATTGAGGCCGAAGTGCTGTCGACCTCGCCCCTTGCAGGTAAGAAAGTCTCGGAAATCGACTTCCCCGAAGGCGTTTTGATCGGCATGCTGCGCAAAGAAGGCAAGGTCATTCGCCCCTTAGGCAGCACGCGGATCGACGAAGGCGATGTGGTCGCCCTCTTTGCTCTGGCCGAGGATGTGCCGCGGGTCGAACAGCTTTTGCAGGTCTCGATCGACTTTTTCTAAGCGCAGGAGCGCCTTTGTGACGCAACCGACCCGCATAGGCCCGACCGGCATCCGCCGGGAGATCGTGCAGCTGCCGCTGTTCTTGCAATTGTTCGGCGTCTCCGCCCTGTCGATGATCCTGCCGTCGATCCACGGGCTGGTGATGAACGATCATTTGGCCAGCCGGGCCTTTCTCTATGCGGGGCTTCTGGGGCTTGTGGCCTTCACGCTGATCGCCATCGCCCATGCCGGGCGCAAACCTTTGGACGGGGCGCTTGGGCCACTTTTGTCGCTGCTTTCGGCCTTTGTGTTGCTGCCGGTCTTCTTTGCGGTGCCTTTTCTTGAGGCGCTGCCGACGACGCGTTTCGTGAATGTCTATTTCGAGATGGTCAGCGCCCTGACCACCACCGGGGCCACCATGTTCAACCCCGAACGGCTGAGTGACACGCTGCATCTGTGGCGCGCGCAGGTCGGCTGGATGGGCGGGCTGCTGATGTGGGTCACGGCCTCAGCCATTCTGGCCCCGCTGCATTTGGGGGGCTTTGAGGTCACGGCGCAGGCTGAGCCGGGGCGGCCTGATGACCGGATCAACACGCGGATGGGCCGCATCACCCCGCGCCAACGGCTGCTGCGCACCACCCAAGCGTTGCTGCCGATCTACTTCGGGCTGACACTGCTGCTGTGGCTTTTGCTCGTCATCGGTGGGGAGACGGCCTTGGTGGCGCTTTGCCATGCCATGTCGGTCATGGCGACCTCGGGCATTTCGCCCATCGGCGGCGTGGCCGAGGCGCAGGTCGGCGTGACGGGCGAGGCGGTGATGATGCTCTTCATGCTCTTCGCCCTGTCGCGGCTGACCTTTTCCAAGGATACCGTCACCGCCACCCAAGGCGGGCTGATGACCGACCCTGAGTTTCGCATCGGGCTTTTGGTGGTGATCGGCGTGCCGCTGCTGCTGTTCGCGCGCCATTGGATCGGCGCTTTTGAGGTCGAGGTTGAGGTCGACGGCACCCGCGCCTTGCACGCGCTTTGGGGCGGGCTCTTCACGGTGCTCTCCTTCCTGTCGACCACCGGTTTCGTCTCTGAGCATTGGGCCGATGCGCAGAATTGGTCGGGGCTGCGCACGCCGGGGCTGGTGCTCATGGGGCTTGCGCTGATCGGCGGCGGGGTGGCCACCACGGCGGGCGGGGTGAAGCTGCTGCGGGTCTTCGCCCTTTACCAAAACGGGGTGCGCGAGATGGACCGGCTGGTCTATCCCAATTCCGTCAGCGGGGCGGGGGCGGCCGGGCGGCGTTTGCAAAGCAACGGGGCTTTCATCGCTTGGATCTTCTTCATGCTCTTCGCCATGTCACTGGCTGGGGTGACCCTGCTGCTGACCCTGACCGGCGCCTCCTTCGATGCGGCGGTGGTCATGTCAGTGGCCACGCTGTCCACCACCGGGCCGCTGATCGAACATGCCGCCGACAAGCCCATTCACCTGATCGAACTGGGATTGGCGGCCAAAGTCATCCTTAGCGGTGCCATGGTGCTGGGGCGGCTGGAAACCTTGGCGATTATTGCGCTGATGACCCCGAATTTGTGGCGCGCTTGACACGTTTAGCGCTAGAACCGCCCTAGTCCTCTGATATTGGGGCTGGAAACTCACGCTTTCGCACTCCATACTTGAGGCAATGGGGGGGTCCGGTACGCGGACGCCAGCAAGAACAAAAGGCGATACTACCATGGCGTCAGACAGACAGAACCTTCAGGATGCGTTCCTTAACCACGTTCGCAAGACCAAAGTACCGGTGACAATTTTCCTGATCAATGGCGTCAAATTGCAGGGCGTCATTACATGGTTTGACAACTTCTGCGTTCTGCTGCGCCGCGACGGTCAATCGCAACTTGTGTACAAACACGCGATTTCGACCATCATGCCAAGCCAGCCGATCAGCCTATATGAGGGCGAAGACGCTTCTTGAGCCGTCCAGCATTTCAGATCGACAACAGCGACGGGCCCCGCGTAACGCGCGCTTGGGTGCTGCATCCTGATATCAAGTCCGACAACGACCGGCGCGCGCCCGAGCCCGCGCTGGCCGAAGCCGTGGCACTGGCCGAGGCGCTGCCCGAGTTGCAGGTCGTCGGCTCCGAAGTCGTGCCCCTGCGCACGGTGCATGCGGGTATGCTGTTCGGCAAGGGCAAGATCGAAGAGCTTGAGCAGCGCATGAAGGGGGCAGAGGTCGACCTCGTGCTGGTCGATGGCCCCGTGACCCCGGTGCAGCAGCGCAATCTTGAGAAGGCTTGGGGCGTCAAACTGCTCGACCGGACCGGGCTGATTCTCGAAATTTTCAGCGATCGTGCGGCGACCCGCGAAGGGGTGCTTCAGGTTGAGATGGCCGCGCTGAACTATCAGCGCACGCGGCTTGTCCGGGCATGGACCCACCTTGAGCGGCAGCGCGGCGGTTTGGGTTTTGTCGGCGGTCCGGGTGAGACCCAGATCGAGGCTGACCGCCGTGCCATTGACGACCAATTGGTGCGCCTGCGCCGCCAATTGGAAAAAGTCGTGAAAACCCGCGCCCTGCACCGTGCCGCACGGGCCAAGGTGCCGTTCCCCATCGTCGCGCTGGTGGGCTATACCAACGCCGGGAAATCCACGCTTTTCAACCGTTTGACCGGGGCCGAGGTTATGGCCAAAGACATGCTCTTTGCCACGCTCGACCCGACCATGCGCAGCCTCGTGCTGCCCGATGGGCCTGAGATCATCCTCAGCGACACGGTGGGTTTCATCAGCGATCTGCCCACGGAACTCGTCGCCGCCTTCCGCGCCACGCTGGAAGAGGTTTTGGCCGCCGATATCATCTGCCATGTGCGCGATGTCTCTCATGCCGAGACCGAAGAGCAGGCGCAGAACGTGCGCGATATTCTCGCCTCTCTCGGTGTGCCGAAAGAGACCCGCAGTTTCGAGGTTTGGAACAAGCTGGACCTGCTGCCCGAAGACCGGGCCGAGGCGATGCGCGCCCGTGCCGCGCGCAACGATGATGTGCTGGCGATCTCGGCCATCACGGGCGAAGGGCTGGAGACGCTGCAAGAAACCATCGCCGAGGCGCTGCAAGGTGCCGTGCGCGAGGCTGTGCTGACCCTTGGTTTCGCCGACGGCAAGAAACGCGCCTGGCTGTTCGCGCAGGACGTGGTCGAGGGCGAGCGCCAGACCGACGACGGGTTCGAGATCACCGTGCGCTGGTCCGCGCGGCAAGAGGCTGAATTCCAGCAAATTTGACGGGTTTGCCATGGGCGGTGAAATTTTGCCGCCCCCGGCATCGAATTCCGCGCGTCGCGCCGCATATGGTCCTATGACCAAAAACGGAGCGCGCCACATGACCCTCGTTATCCTTTACCTCTCTACCGTCGTCATCTTCCTCGGGCTGGATTATCTCGGGCTGACCTACCTCATCAAACCTGCGTTCGAGCGTGATATCGGCAACTGGCTGTTGGATGAATTCCGCATGGCCCCGGCGCTGATCTTCTATGCCTTCTTCGTGGCCGTGGTGCTGTGGTTCGTGTCTTGGCCCGCGATGGTGCAGGATCATTCGCTGCTCTGGGTCTTTGGCAATGCGTTGCTGATCGGGGCGATGGGCTATGGCACCTATGAGTTCACCAATTTGGCGACGCTCAAGGATTGGACATGGGCCATGGTCGCGCGCGACTTCACTTGGGGCTCGGTCCTGACCGGGACGGCGACGACGGCGGGTGTGGCGATCACCCGCGCCTTTACCTAACGGCCCGTTTCGGTCGACCAGCGCCATGCGCCGGGTTGCAGCCCGGCCAGCGTCCAGTCGCCCACGCTTTCGCGGATCAGCCGCAGCGTGGGCAGGCCGACATGGGCTGTCATGCGCCGCACTTGCCGGTTGCGCCCCTCGCGGATGGTGATGCGCAGCCAAGCATCGGGGACCGTCTTGCGAAAACGCACCGGCGGGTCGCGCGGCCAAAGCGGATCAGGCGCGTCGATCTGATCCACCTGGGCGGGTTTCGTCAGACCGTCCTTCAGTTCGACACCTTTGCGCAGCGCGTCGAGCGCCGCGGCATCCGGCGTGCCTTCGACCTGCACCAGATAGCTCTTGGGCCGTTTGTATTTGGGATGCGCGATGCGGGCCTGAAGCGGGCCGTGGTCTGTCAGCACCAAAAGCCCTTCGCTGTCGCGGTCGAGCCGCCCTGCGGGATAAAATCCCTTTTCATCGACATAGGCCGAGAGGGTGGGCCGTGTGCTGCCTTCGGTGCCTTTGTCGGTGAATTGCGACAGCACGCCATAGGGTTTGTACAGCAAGATCACGCGGGCGGTCATTGGGCAGGCTCCAATCGGGTCACGCCCACGGCAGCGGCGCGGGCCAGTTCGGCGTCCAGCGACATCGGGATATATTCGCCCCGCCGCCAGAGTTGCGCCATATCATCGTAATGGCGCGACAGGAAATGCCCCGATTGCCCGGTGGAGGTGACAAAGACCGAACTGTCGGGATCGGCAAAATCGTAAACGCCGCGATAGCCCGCGCCGTGCACGTTATAAAACGGGTCTTTGCCGGTGCCGCGTGTCAGCCCGCGTTGCAGGGTGTTGTCCCCGCCCGAGGTCGACTGGCGGATGTTCACGAAGTAGCGCAAAAGCGGCACCTCGCCCAGCACGGGGTGATCATGGGTCGCCTGATGCGCGTCGCCCCAGCGGAGCGATTCAAGCTGCGTGCCCCATGTCTCGTTGATCCACAAAAGCGCATCGTCGAGCGCCAGCCGCGCCATGTCGTGGCAGGTCTCCACCGGCGCGGATTGGCGCACATCGCACCATTTCGCAGCGCCCTGCACATCGCGAAAGGCGCGTTCGATGAAGAGCGGCTGGATATGGGTGAACTCCTCGGCCAGCGGTCCCAATTCATCGCGGATCAGCCGGTCCTGTAGCGCGCGGATCCACGCGGCATAGATCAGCGGCTCGGGCAGGTGTTCGTTCATCTCACCCGACCAACCGGCGAGCAGATCAAGCGCGCGCTGGCGCTGGCGCTCCGGCGTGCCATCGGGGGCGGCCTCTCCGGTGAACCACAGCTCGGCGCCGATGAGCGGCAGCAGCGACCGGGCGGTGGGGCTGACGGTATCAAGCTGCGCTTCGATGAAACTATCGCGGGTGTGCACCTCGCGGTTCTGCATCAGCCGTTGCCAGCGCTGGACCCGCTGCGTGTCGCCCCAGACAAAGGAGACATGGTTGGGGAAGGGGCGGTCGACCGTTTTGTTGTTGGTATTGCCAAGGATGCCGCCTGCGGGGGCGATGAATTCGGGGTTCGCGGTATAGGGCAGCATCCCGTCCCAGCGGTTGGCGGCGATCCAACCGGGGCTGGGCATGCGCCCTTCGCTTTGGTGATTGGCATCGCGGCGCGGCATGGCGCCGATGGTCTTCATCGCGATGGTGTCGCGGTCGACAAGCGTGAGGTTCTGCGCGGGTGCCACATAGTCCGTTGCGGCATTGATCGCCTGCTGCACCGATTTCGCGCGCATCACCTTCATCGCGGCGGCAAGTGAGGTGTCCTCTTCGGTAAAGAGGGTCGAGGCGACAGAGGCCACATGCCCCGGCGGGGTGATGCTGCCAAGGTTGTAGTGGCTGCCGGGCAGCACGGGGCCATTGTCGGTCCAACGCAGGGTGACAGTGATCGGATCGGCATCGGCGATATTGATGATCGACGCGCGTTTGCGGAACTTCTTGAACCCGTCCGGGGTGCGATATTCCTCGGCGTTGTCGGGGTTCAGCTCTTCGATATAGACGTCTTGATCATCGACATAGGCGGTGGTTAGCCCCCAGCCCAGATCGGCGCTGCGGCCCGTAAGCACCACCGGCATCCCCGGAATGGTGCCACCGATCACGCCGCCGGTTTCAAGCTCCAGCCGGGCCAGATACCAGATCGCGGGGGCGGTGAAGCCCAAATGCGGGTCATTGGCCAAAAGCGTGCCCCCTGCGGCAGAGCGCGAGGGCGCGGCGGCCCAAGCGTTGGAAGCCCCGGCGAAGGCCTGCCGTTTGAAGGGTGACAGCGGGTGGCTTTCCATCGGCGCTGCGGCGGCGTGGCGGCGGGTGACCTCGGGGAAAAGGGCGGCATATTCAGGCAGGGCGGCGACCCCGCTGCCCGGCGCTTCGGGCAGGATGTCGCGCAGACGGTCCGGATCGCTCAACTCCAAAGACACGCGCGCGCGCAGCACCTCGGCCTCCAGATGGCCCGACATTTGCAGGCCCATGAGCTTGGTGATCGCGAGTGAATCCGCAGGCCGCCACGGGGCCATGGGCGCATTGAAAAGCCACATCTCGGGCGCACCGCGGCCCAAGGCTTCGGTGTTGATCTGGTCGAGACGCGCGTTGATCCCCGCGGAATAAGCCTCAAGCGCCGCTTCGGTTTCGGGGTCGAGCTTATCCGCCGCCGCCACGGCAAGGCGGTAGATGTCATAGCGCCGCATCAGCTTGTCGGTGGTGATGGTGGCGGTGCCGAAGACCTCGGACAGACGCCCCTGCGCGGTGCGGCGCAGGGTGATCAATTGCCACAGCCGGTCTTGGGCATGCGCGAAGCCGAGGCCGAAAAAGACATCCTCATCGCTCTGCCCGAAGATATGCGGCACGTTGGCATTGTCGCGCACGATCTCGACCGGGGCGCTGACGCCCGCGACCTCGACCGTATCATCATAGTCGGGCAGGGACCGCGCGGCGAACCAATAGACCAGCACCAAAACCACGACGCTCAGCGCGACGAGAAACACCGCCAATCGGATAAGCCAGCGAAACATCAATGCCATCGGGGGATCCTCGACTGGCGCGCAGATTGACCGGAGCGCGCAGGGTGGTAGGTGTAATGACAGGGAATAACGCAACTGAATGACAAGGAAAAGCACATGGCAAAGCTCGCGTTTTTGGGACTGGGGGTCATGGGGGCTCCGATGGCGGGGCATCTGCAAAAGGCGGGCCACGATGTGACCGTCTACAACCGCACCGAAGCCAAGGCCGACGACTGGGTGAAAACCTATGGCGGCGCTATGGCCAAGACACCGCGTGCGGCGGCAAAGGATGCGGACTTCGTGATCGCCTGCGTCGGCAATGACGATGATCTGCGCTCGGTCTGTTTGGGGGACGACGGGGCCTTTGGCGGCATGACGGCGGGGGCGATCTTTGTTGATCACACCACCGTTTCGGCGGCTGTGACTCGTGAGCTTTATGCCGCCGCCGATGACGCGCAGGTGAGCTTTGTCGACGCGCCGATCTCAGGTGGTCAGGCAGGCGCGGAAAACGGCCAATTGTCGATCATGTGCGGCGGCGACGAAGGCGCTTTTGACCGGGCGCTGCCGATCATGGAGGTCTACGCGAAAATTTGCCGCCGCATTGGGGAAAGCGGCGCAGGTCAGATGACCAAGATGTGCAACCAGATCGCCATCGCGGGGCTGGTGCAGGGCCTGTCCGAGGCGCTGCATTTCGCCGAGAAGGCGGGGCTTGATGGCCGCGCCGTGGTCGAGGTGATCAGCCAAGGCGCGGCAGGTTCATGGCAGATGGAAAACCGCTATGAGACCATGCTCGACGACAAGTTTGATCACGGCTTTGCTGTGGATTGGATGCGCAAGGATTTGGGCATCTGTCTCGATGCGGCGGATGAGACGGGGGCGAGCCTGCCGGTGACCGCGCTGGTCGATCAGTTCTACAAAGACGTGCAGAAGATGGGCGGCGGGCGTTGGGATACGTCGAGCCTGTTCAAACGGTTGCAGAACCTCGGCTAACCCGCAATGGGCAGCTTTGCCCATTGCCCCAAACAAAAAACGCCCGGCCTAAAGCCGGGCGTGTGCTTTCAGCAGACGCGGATGCCCATTAGGGAATGATCCGCGTGTATTTCGTGCCTTCCAGCGTCGCGCCGATGCGCAGGCCCGCGCGGCCAAAGACGGCGGCCAGCACCGGGGCCATGACGGTGGTGGTATCCGCACTGACGCTGTCGCCCTTGTCCGAGATCACATATTCCAGACCGGCCCCCGCCGCCCAACCGGGCGAGCTGCGGAATTCGCGCAGGGCGGGTTCGGTCATGAAGAACAGCACATGCGCATATTGCTGCGCGCCGATCTGCAAGCCGCCCGAGGCTTTGGTCACCGAATAATAGTCCACCGTCACGTCGTTGACGCGCAGCGCGCCGCGCCCGTAGGCACCGCCAAAGCCGAGGCCCGCTTCGGTCACCAGCGGCATGACCAACATGCCATTGGCCTTTTCGGCCAATTGCCGGGTGTTGGGATAGCCGCGGTACATCTCGGCCAATGTCGCGTCCACGCGCGCGTCGATCATCGCGCTGCCGCGTCCGCCCACGCCATTGCCGCAGGCCGCGGTCGCGCCGAGCGCCGAGAGGGCGCCCAATGTCACGAAGCGCCGGTTATATGTCTGTTTGGTCATCTTATCTGCCTGTATATTCAAGATCGGTTGCCTGCTGCCGGTTTTCCCGACTTATGCGCAAGATTACGCATAATCCTGCGGCTTGTCATGTTGATTGGCCCCTTTGCGCAGATTTACGCCCTTAGGTCACGCGCTTTTGAGCAAAAGCCGGGCGACATCGGGGGCGAAATAGGTCAGCACGCCGTCGCAACCCGCGCGTTTAAAGGCCAGAAGGCTCTCCATCATCGCGCGTTCGCCGTCGATCCAACCTTGGTCCGCCGCGCCCTTGATCATGCTGTATTCGCCTGAGACCTGATAGGCGAAGGTCGGCGCGCCGAAGGCGTCTTTTACCCGGCGACAGATATCAAGGTAGGGCATTCCCGGTTTCACCATGACCATATCCGCGCCTTCCGAGAGGTCACGCGCCACAAGCCGCAGCGCCTCGTCACTATTGGCCGGATCCATCTGATAGGTCTTTTTGTCGCCGGTCAGGGCCGCAGAGGCGCCAACCGCGTCGCGGAAGGGGCCGTAGAAAGCGCTGGCGTATTTGGCGGCGTAGCTCAGGATCATCACATCTTGATGCCCGGCCTCTTCGAGGGCTGCGCGGATCGCGCCGATGCGCCCGTCCATCATATCCGAAGGCCCGATGATATCCGCCCCTGCTTCGGCTTGGGCCAGCGCCATCTTGACCAGCGCCTCGACCGTGCGGTCGTTCACGATGATGCCGTCTTCGACGAAACCGTCATGGCCGTTGATGTTATAGGTATCGAGCGCCACATCGGTCATCACCACCATCTCCGGCACCGCCTTTTTGATCGCGGCAATGGCGCGGTTGGTGGCGTTCTGCGGATCCCATGCGCGGGCGCAGTCTTCGGTTCGGTCCTCGGGCCCGGTATAGGGAAAGACGCAGACCGTGCCGATGCCCAGGTCCGCCGCCGCGCGCACCGCCGGGACCAGCGTGTCGACCGACCGGCGCATGACACCGGGCATGGAGGGGATCGGCTCTTCCACGCCTTGGCCATCGCGCACGAAAACCGGCCAGATCAGATCGCCCAGTTGCAGGTCATTCTCGCGCACCAACGCGCGGATACCGGCATTGGCACGGGTGCGGCGCAGGCGTGTGGCGGGGAAGGGGGCGTGGACGGGTTGCATCAATTATACCTCAGAATGGCTTGGCACGGGCTTGCCATGTATTTTTGAACGCCTCAACCCTATGAATTGTTGCGCCGGACCGCTAAGAGATCCGAACTCAATATTCGGACGAGCACGCCTTGGACTGGTATCAAACCCTTTTCGAAATGATCGACATGCGCTCTTTCTCGAACCTTTGGTTCTGGATCGCGCTGGCTGTGATGTGGTCGACGGCAAGTCACTGGGTGCTGGGCGTGCCCTTCGACATGGTCCTGCGCGCCCGCCGCTATGGCGGAGAGGCCGAGGCCGATTTGGAAGACATCGTGCGGATCAACGTGAACCGGATGCTCTATATCTCGCAGGTCTCGGGGCTGTGGCTCTTGGGGCTGGGGTTCTTCGCGCTGACCTCTCTGGTGCTCTTGGGGTTCGTCTATGGCATCGAATTCGCTCAAGCCCTGCTGCTCTTGGGCTTTCCCATGTCGCTGGTGGGGCTTTTAAGCCTGTCGACCGCCCGGCTCATTCGCATCGAAGGGTCAACCGGCGAGGTGCTGCGGCGGCGATTGATGCGGCACCGGCTTTACACCCAGATCATCGGCATGGTCTCGATCTTCGTGACCGCGCTTTGGGGAATGTATCAAAATCTAAGCATCGGCCCGCTGGCGGGTTGACAGCCCCCCTCCGAGGGCCAATTGAGACCCGATGAACGATCCGCGCAATATCACCCTCTCCGGCGTTCCCGAAGGCTATGATGCCCGCGCCATCCTCGATGAAATCGCCAAGGGCGGCCAGCCGGTGGTCCATGTGGCGCGCGATGACAAGCGCATGGCGGCGATGCAGGCTGCCTTGCGGTTCTACGCCCCCGACATGCCGGTCGTCACCTTCCCGGGGTGGGATTGCCTGCCCTATGACCGGGTGTCACCCAACGCCGATATCTCGGCCCGGCGGATGGCGACGCTGGCGGCGCTGGTGCATGGGATGCCCGATCAGTTCGTCTTGCTGACGACCTTGAACGCGGCCAGCCAACGCATCCCCGCCCGCGACACCCTGCGCGACGCGGCCTTTGCCGCCCGCGTGGGCAGCCGGATCGACGAAAAGGCGCTGCGCGCGTTTCTGGTGCGCATGGGCTTTGTGCAAAGCCCCACGGTGATGGAGCCGGGCGATTACGCGGTGCGCGGCGGGATCATCGACATTTACCCGCCCGGCGATCTTGGCCCGGTGCGGCTCGATCTCTTCGGCGATGTGCTGGATGGCGCGCGGCGGTTTGATCCAGCGACGCAGCGGACGACCGAAAAGCTCGATCTGGTGGAACTCGCCCCGGTGAGCGAGGTCATCCTCGACGAGGCCGCGATCACCCGGTTCCGGCAGAACTACCGTATCGAATTCGGCGCCGCGGGCACCGACGATCCGCTTTACGAGGCGATCAGCGCGGGCCGCAAACATCAGGGCGCGGAGCATTGGCTCGCGTTTTTCCACGATGATCTGGAAACGCTTTTCGACTATCTGCCCAAGGCGACGGTCACTCTGGACGATCAACTGACCCCGATGCGGATTGCGCGGTGGGAAACCATCGAAGACCAGTATGAGACCCGCAAACTGGCGATGAAGACGCGCTCGAAGATGGACAGCGTGTACAAACCCGCCCCGCCGGAGGGGCTATACCTGACCGATGAGGCTTGGACCCAAGCGTTGCTGGATCATCGGGTGATCCAGTTCAACCCGCTGCCGCAGCCCACGGGGCCGGGGGTGCTGGATGCAGGCGCGCGGCTCGGGCGCAATTTCGCCCCTGAGCGACAGCAGGAATCCGTTAGTCTTTTCGGTGCTTTGGCCGCGCATATTAAAGCAAAGCTTGAGGTTGGGCCGGTGCTGATCGCCAGCTACTCCGAAGGCGCGCGGGAGCGCCTGACCGGGCTGATCGAAGACGAAGGTCTGGCCGAGGCGATCCCGGTGATGGATGCCACCCGCATCGGAAAGCGCGGGCTGCATCTGGCGGTTTGGGCGCTGGAGCACGGCTTCGAGGCGCCGGGGATGACGGTGATCTCAGAACAGGACGTGCTGGGCGACCGTCTGATCCGTGCGCCGAAACGCAAGCGCCGGGCCGAGAACTTTCTGACCGAGGCGCAAAGCCTCAGCCCCGGCGATCTGGTGGTTCATGTCGACCACGGCATCGGGCGCTATCACGGGATGGAGGTGGTCACCGCCGCAGGCGCCGCGCATGAGTGCCTCGTGCTGGAATATGCCGAACAGTCAAAGCTTTACCTGCCGGTGGAGAATATTGAACTGCTGTCGCGCTACGGGCATGAGGAAGGGCTTTTGGATAAGCTCGGCGGTGGTGCATGGCAGTCTAAAAAGGCCAAGCTCAAAGAGCGCATTCGCGAGATGGCGGACAAGCTCATCCGCATCGCCGCCGAACGCAGCCTGCGCAAAGCGCCCGTGCTCGACCCGCCGCCGGGCATGTGGGATGCCTTCTCGGCCCGTTTCCCTTACACGGAAACCGACGACCAGCTCCGCGCCATCGGTGATGTGATCGAAGATCTGACCTCCGGCAACCCGATGGACCGTCTGGTCTGCGGCGATGTGGGTTTCGGCAAGACCGAGGTGGCGATGCGCGCGGCTTTCGTCGCGGCCATGTCGGGCGTGCAGGTCGCGGTGATCGCGCCGACGACCCTGCTCGCGCGGCAGCACTACAAGAGCTTCGCGGAACGCTTCCGCGGCTTCCCGATCAACGTGCGGCAACTCAGCCGTTTCGTCTCGGCCAAGGAGGCGGCGGCGACGCGTGAGGGGATGGCCAAGGGCACGGTCGATATCGTCATCGGCACCCATGCGCTGCTGGCAAAGGGTATTCGTTTCAACGACCTAGGCTTGTTGATTATCGATGAAGAACAACACTTTGGCGTCACCCATAAGGAGCGGTTGAAGGCGCTGCGCACGGATATCCACGTGCTGACCCTGACCGCCACGCCGATCCCGCGCACCTTGCAACTGTCGCTCACCGGCGTGCGCGATCTGTCGATCATCGGCACGCCGCCCGTGGACCGCTTGTCGATCCGCACCTATGTCAGCGAGTTCGACGCGGTGACCATCCGCGAGGCGCTCTTGCGCGAGCATTACCGCGGCGGGCAGAGCTTCTACGTTGTGCCGCGCGTCAGCGACCTGCGCGAGATCGAGGAGTTCCTGAAGGCACAACTGCCCGAGCTTTCTTACGTCGTCGCCCACGGCCAGATGGCGCCGGGGGAGCTCGACGACCGAATGAACGCTTTCTACGACGGCAAGTTCGACATTCTGTTGGCCACGACCATCGTGGAATCCGGCCTCGACATTCCCACCGCCAACACGATGATCGTCCACCGCGCGGATATGTTCGGGCTGGCGCAGCTCTACCAGATCCGGGGTCGGGTGGGGCGTTCGAAAACGCGCGCCTATGCCTATCTCACGACCAAGCCCCGCGCCAAGCTGACCGACACGGCGCAGAAACGCCTGCGGGTGCTGGGCAGCCTCGACACGCTCGGCGCGGGCTTCACGCTGGCGTCCCAAGACCTCGACATTCGCGGCGCGGGCAACCTGCTGGGCGAAGAACAGTCCGGCCAGATGCGCGACGTGGGTTTCGAGCTTTACCAGTCCATGCTGGAAGAGGCGATTGCCAAGATCAAAGCGGGCGAGCTGGAGGGGCTGTCGGAGGCCGACGAGCAATGGGCGCCGCAGATCAACCTTGGCGTGCCGGTGCTGATCCCCGAAGACTATGTGCCCGACCTCGACGTGCGGCTCGGCCTCTATCGCCGCCTCAGCGAGCTATCGACCAAGGTTGAGCTGGAAGGCTTCGCCGCCGAGCTGATCGACCGTTTCGGCAAGCTGCCGAAAGAGGTCAACACGCTGATGCTGGTGGTGCGGATCAAGGCGATGTGCAAACGCGCCGGGATCGCCAAGCTCGACGGCGGGCCGAAGGGGGCGACGATCCAGTTCCACAACGACAAATTCGCCTCGCCCGAGGGGTTGGTGAAGTTCATCCAAGACCAGCGCGGGCTGGCGAAGGTGAAGGACAACAAGATCGTCGTGCGCCGGGATTGGAAGACGGATGCCGATAAGATCAAAGGCGCCTTTGCCATCGCACGCGACTTGGCCGAACATGTGATCGCCAAGGAAAAGACTGCGAAAAAGGCCAAGGCGAAGGGCTAAGCCCTTCGAAAGGCGGCGGTTATTCCGCCGCCGCTGGCTGCCGGTTCTCCACCCGCCCCATGTAGAGCATCAGCGCATAGGCCGCGATTGCCATCAGTAGCATGGCCAGCGCCAGCGGCTTGGTGGTGCCGTCGAACATCAACCCCACCGGGGAGGCGATCAGCGCCGCCAGCACGGTGGAAATTGCCCCCACGACCGAAGCCGCCATGCCTGCGATATGGCCCATCGGCTCCATCGCGATGGCGTTGAGGTTGCCCAATGTCAGCCCCGCCTGGAAGAACAGGCAGGTCTGGAAGAACACGAAGGCGGCGAAACCATAAGGGTCGGGCAGGGCACCGAGGTTGAGGAAATACATGGCCCCCGACAGCAGGATTTGGACGCCCAAGGCGATGGTCACCAGCCGCCGCATGCCGTAGCGGACGACCAAAAGCGCGTTGATCAGGCTGGCGCTGGCCGCCACCACGGCGATGCCGCCGAACCACAGCGGGAAGCTTTCGCCGCGGCCATAGACGGTGTCATAGATCGGCTGCACCAGCATCAGCATCGAAAAGAGCATCGCCATGGCAAGCGACTGCACGAGGATCGACAGGCGCACCGTGGGGTGGCCCACCAACTCGCGCACCGCGCCAATGATCAGCCGTGCGCGCAGCGGACGGCGGTCTTCGGGGGCGAGGGTTTCGGGCAGGCGCAGGGCCATCCAGATGACCGAAATGAGCGAGAAGGCCATGAAGGCCATGAAGATCGCGCGCCAGCCCGCCGTGAGGATGATCCCCGCGCCCAGCATCGGGGCCAAGGCGGGCACCAGCGCGAAGACCATCATCACCACCGACATGATCCGCGCCATCTCGCGCCCCGCATAGAGGTCACGAATGATCGCCACGGCCACCACACGCGGGCCAGAGGCGCCAAGCCCTTGGAAGATGCGTGCCACCAGCATGATTTCGAGAGAGTTGCTCATCCAAGCGACGAAGGCCGAAAGACAATAGAGCGCCGCCCCGCCGAAGACCACATTGCGGCGGCCGAATGCATCCGACAGCGCGCCGCTAAAGAATGTGCCCAGCCCCATGCCCAGCACGAAGGCTGTCAGGATCAGCGGGGCGCGGTGGGCCATCTCGGGCGAGAGTTCCGCCGCGATCTCGGGCAGGGCTGGCAGCATCGCGTCGATGGAAAAGGCGATGGTGGCGATCATCATCGCGATAAGGCCGACGAATTCGATCCGCCCCATGGAGAATTTTGGATTTTCGGTGGTCACGAAGGCGCACTCCGGCGATTGTCCCGAACGGCGGATCCGTTTGGGCAGGATTCAGGGAATAACTTGTGGTTGCGCTCTCGATAGTCGAGAACGCTTAACTTGGCAATGATTGCCGCCCTGTTTAGTCTTGCTGATTGGTCAGATCGGCAATGACCTGCGCCCATAGCTCGGGCGGCTGCGCGCCGGGCACGGCATGGGTGTTGGCAACGATGAAGGTCGGCACCGAGTTCACGCCCATCTTGCGGCTATGGGCATCACGGTCGCGGATGTCCTGCGCATCGACATCGGATTTCAGCAGGCGGGTGACCACGGCGGCGTCCATCTCGATACTGTCAGCGATATCGGCCAACACTTCGGCGTCACCGATATCGCGGGCATCGACGAAATAGGCTTTGAAAAGGGCAGAGACGGCTGCGGTCTGGCGGCCTTCGATCCCGGCCCAGTGGATCAGACGGTGCGCATCGAGCGTGTTGGGCGTGCGCTGCATGGCCTCGAAGTTGATCTTCAGCCCGGCCTTCTCGGCATGTTCCACGACCGGTGCATAGGCGCGCACGGCGCCTTCCTTGCCGCCGAACTTGCGTTCAAGATAGCTGCGCCGGTCCATGCCTTCGCGCGGCATCTCGGGGTTGAGCTGGAACGGGTGCCATTCGATGGCAAAAGGGTGGTCGGGATGGTCCTGCAAAGCGCGGTCGAGATGCGCCTTGCCGATATAGCACCACGGGCAGATCGGGTCTGACATGATATCGAGTTTGATCGCTTCGGCCATGATGCGCCCCATCTATTGCTGCGCAATGGGCATAGCGGGCCGGGGCCGGTATCGCAAGCGGGCAGCGTTGCAAGCGCCCCGAGGCGCGGCTATAGCAAGCCCATGACAGATACGCCGCCCCGTTCCCTGATCCAGATCGCCCGCGAAAGCGGCGCGAGCGAGACCGCCCCGCCGGTCGACCTTGGTGCAAGGGTGCGCGAGCTGCGCAAGGCGCGCAATTGGACGCTGGAACAGGCCGCGCGGCAGGCGGGGCTGGCGCGCTCGACCTTGAGCAAGATCGAGAACGGGTTGATGTCGCCCACCTATGACGCGCTGAAAAAGCTCGCCGTGGGGCTAGAGATCACCGTGCCGCAGCTTTTCACCCCGCCCGCGGGGGAGAAGATCACCGGCCGCATGGCCGTGACCCGCGCCGAGGAAGGTGCGCCCAAGGCCACCGGCACCTATGAGCATGTCCTGCTGGCCGACGCGCTGCGCAAGAAGCAGATGCTGCCCTACCGCGCCCGCATCCGCGCCCGCCGGATGGAGGAGTTCGACGGCTGGGTGCGCCATGACGGGGAGGAGTTCCTCTATGTGCTGACCGGCATGGTGCGGCTCTTCACCGAGTTTTACGAACCCGTCGACATGCGCCGGGGCGATAGCGCCTATTACGACGCTACCATGGGGCATAACGTTGTCTCGCTCAGCGATGAGGATGCGACGATCCTCTGGGTGACCTCACTGGTCTGACCCCTCCGCCGGTTGCCACCACCAGACCTCGGGCATGAAGTTCGGCCCATCGCCGTAAAGCGGGATGGTCTCGGGGTAGGCCATGCGCGCGTCATGGGCGATCAGCCCTTCGTCGAACTGCCAAAAGGGGATGACATAGCGCCCCGCCGTCAGGATACGGTCAAGCGCGCGGGTCGCGGCGACGAAATCCGCCGTTTCGCGGGCCTGCAACATCCTGTCGATCATGGCATCCACCGCCGGAGAGCGCACGCCCATGAGGTTGCGCGTGCCGGGCAGATCGGCGGCCTCCGACCCCCAGTAGAAACGCTGCTCCGTACCGGGGCTGAGCGACAGCGCACGGCGGAAGGTCGTCATGTCGAAATCATAGCTGTTCTGCCGTGCAACGAATTGCGCATCATCTACGGTTTCGATCTCGGCAGTGATGCCAAGTCGCTTGAGGGCCTGCGTGTAAAGCTCTGCAATCGCTATGTTTTCACGGCTTCCCTTGGACAGCAGAATGGTGAAGGTCAGCGGCGTGCCGTCGCCCCGGCGCATGACGCCGCCTTCGGCCTCGTAACCTGCGGCATTCAGCTGCTGCATCGCGGCGCGGATGCCCGCGCGGTTGCGGGCAGAGCCGTCACCCACCGGCAGCTGATAGCCATCCACCGTGCCGGGCGGCAGCGTGTCGGCGTAATCGGCCAGCAGATCGAAAACCCGCCCCGACGCCGGACCGTCGCGCATGGCAAGGTCTGAGTTCGAGAAATAAGAGGTGATCCGGGGCAGGGTGCCGCCGGTCAACGTCTCGTTAATATACTCGAAGTTGAAGGCCGAAATCAGCGCGTCGCGCACCCGCCAATCGTCGAAAGGCGCGCGGCGGGCGTTCATGACAAAACCGGTCATGCCCGACGGTTTGCTATGCGGGAAGGTCGATTTCACCACCTCGCCGCGGGTGATCGCGGGGAAGTCGTATTGCGTGGCCCAAGTCTCGGCGTTGAATTCGCGCACGGCTGAGATTTGACCGGCCTTGAAGGCTTCGAAGAGCACATTGGCATCGCCGTAAAAGTCGATCTTCACCTCATCGTAGTTATGCGTGCCTTGGCGAAAGGGCACCTCTGCGCCCCAGTAATCTGGGTTGCGAGTCAGCGTGACATGGCGGCCCGCCTGATAGTCGGTGATGGTATAGGGGCCACTGCCCAAGGGGATTTCAGACAGGGGGGCATTGGCAAAGTCCTGCCCCGCCCATTGCGCCTTGCTCAGGATGGGGCGCATCCCGGCGAGCAGGGCAAGCTCGCGGTTGTCGCTGCTGAAAGTCATCCGCAGGCTGCGCGGGCCGGTCTGTTCGATGCTGTCGATCTGCTGGCGCAGCCCGTGGTAGCGGGGGTGGCCTTCGGTGCCGAGCAGATCGAAAGAAAAGATCACATCCTCGACGGTGACGGGCGTGCCATCGGAAAACTGCGCCTCCTCGCGCAGGGTGAATTCCACCCAAGAGCGGTCCTCAGGCACCTCGATCGTCTCGGCCAGCAGGCCGTAAAGCGCGAAGGGTTCATCCCAGGACCGCCCCATCAAGGTCTCATGGGTGAAATGCGGCAATTGCCAAGGCGCGGTGCCCTTGCGGACGAAGGGGTTGAGGCTGTCGAATCCCCCGGTATTGCCCAGAACGATCTCACCCCCCTTGGGGGCTTCGGGGTTCACGTAAGGGAGGGCGTCAAAATCGGCCGGCAGAGCAGGGTCGCCATACATAGCGATTCCATGTTGCGGGGCAGCCGATGCCGCTCCCGAGAGCAGAATCAGTGAAGAAAGGGCCGCAACGCCCCGTGCTTTCGAGAAAAATTCCCGGCTCATTTTTGAAACAATCACGATCTGCCCTTATTTTGTTGGAGTTATTCCATACCCGCGGATTCTCGCCTTATCAAACTTTTAGCTTGGATTGTGAGCGTGAAAGGCGTATACAGAGGTCACTGCTCGATAGGTTTCTTGCCTGTATGAAACCTGCCTCAATAACTTACGCCCGCCTCGCGCGGGCGTTTTTTTTTGGCCAATTTTCACCGACCCTTAAGCTCCTTCGCGCAAACCCTTTCCCTTTGGCGCGCGCGCAGTACATGATGCAGGCGCAGCATGAACAAGGAGACGCGCCATGGCTTTCACCATCGACCTGTCCGGCAAGACAGCCGTCATCACGGGATCGAACTCTGGAATCGGACTGGGCATCGCCTGGGAATTGGCGCGGGCCGGGGCCGATATCGTGTTGAACTCTTTTACCGATGACGAGGCGGATCATGCGCTGGCGCAGGAGATTGCGCAGACATGCAACGTAACGGCCCGCTACATCAAGGCCGACATGTCCAAGGGGACGGACTGTCGGCGTTTGATTGCCGAAGCCGGGGTCTGTGACATTCTGGTGAACAACGCGGGCATCCAGCATGTCGCGCCAATTCCTGAGTTTCCGGCCGAGAAATGGGACGCGATCATCGCGATCAACCTGTCGTCGGCCTTTCACACCACCGCCGAGGCTTTGCCGATGATGCGCAAGGCGGGGTGGGGTCGGGTGATTAACATCGCCTCGGCCCATGGTCTGACGGCATCGCCCTATAAATCCGCCTATATCGCCGCGAAACATGGGATCGTCGGCCTCAGCAAGACCACCGCGCTTGAGACGGCGAAAGACCCGATCACCTGCAACGCGATTTGCCCCGGCTATGTGCTGACCCCGATCGTTGAGAAGCAGATCCCCGACACGATGAAGGAGTACGACATGAGCCGCGAAGAGGTGATCGAACAGGTCATGCTCACCCGGCAGCCGTCGCGCGAATTCGCCACTGTTGAGCAGATGGGCGGCACGGCAACCTTCCTATGCTCGGATGCAGCGGCCCAGATCACCGGCACGACGATCAGTGTCGATGGCGGCTGGACGGCTTTGTAAGCGCCGTGGCGGTCAAGAAACGCATCAACCTCGCCCTCCAAGGCGGCGGCGCCCATGGCGCTTTCACTTGGGGGGTGCTTGACCGGCTGTTGCAGCAGGACGATCTGGATATCTGCGGGATCTCGGGCACCTCGGCGGGGGCGCTGAACGGGGCGGCATTGAAATCGGGGATGATCTCGGGCGGTCGCGAGGGCGCCCGGGAGAACCTTGATTGGCTTTGGGCGCAGGTCTCTGGCATTTCGGACCTGCGGCTGTCCCATTGGCTGGCGCCTTTCGGTTTGGACAAGCTCAGTCAGGCGATGGAATATTCGCTGCCCATGGCAATCTCGGATTCGCTGACGCGGGTCGTGTCACCCTATGCTTACGGCCCGTTCTATCGCAACCCGCTCGAAGATGTCGTGGCGCGGTTCGACTATGGCAAAGTGGGCGCGCATAAGCCGCCGTTCTTTTTCGTCTGCGCCACACGGGTGCGCAACGGCAAGATCAGGGTGTTTGAGGGGGACGAGATCGGGCCTGATGCCTTGCTCGCCTCAGCCTGTCTGCCGACGATCTTTAAGGCGGTTGAGATTGACGATGCCCAGACCGGCCAGCGCGAAGCGTTTTGGGACGGCGGCTATACCGGCAATCCGGCGCTGTTTCCGCTGTTCCGCGATGACCTGCCCGAAGATATCGTGGTGGTGAACATCAACCCGCTCGACCGCGAAGACCTGCCGGTCACACCGCAGCAAATCCAGAACCGCATCAATGAGATCAGCTTTAATTCCAGCCTCTTGCGCGAGATGCGGGCGATTGACTTCGTTCAGCGGCTGATTGCGGATGGCACCCTGCCGGAGGGGCGGATGAAGCGGGTGCACATGCATATGATCGCCGACGACGCGCTGATGGCGCAGCTGTCGGTGGCGACGAAACTGATGCCCAACCCGGCGGTGATCCGGGCGCTGCATGAGGCAGGCGTGGCGGCGGCGGATCGGTTTCTAGAGGAGCACTTCGACGATCTGAACCAGCGCAGCAGCGTCGATCTACCCGCGATGTTCGGCTGAGTTTTCAGGGTCCGACAGCGCCAGCGCCTCGGGCAGATCGGCACCGGGGCGCGGCGGATAGACCAGCCCGGCAGAGATCACCAGCTTCGCCGCGTCTTCGACGCTCATGTCGAGTTCGATCACATCCTCCCGCGGCAGGAACAGTAAGAAGCCAGAGGTTGGGTTCGGCGTGGTGGGCAGAAAGACCGAGAGCATCTCGCCGCCCGCGTTGGTACGGGCCAAGACCTCTCCCTTCGCCTCGGTCGAGATGAAACCAAGCGCCCAGATGCCGCGCCGGGGGTATTCGATCAGGCAGGCGGTCTCAAAGCTCCGCTCGGACTGGGCGAAGATCGTCTCGGAAATCTGTTTGATGCCGGAATAGATCGTCCGCACGACGGGGGTGCGTTCCACCAGACTTTCGGCGAAGCGGATCATCGAACGGCCAATCAGCCCTTTCGCGGCCCAGCCCACCATGACGGTGAAGATCAGAAAGATCACCACCCCAAGGCCACGCACGTTGAACTGCATCGACGGGTCGAGACCCAAGAAATCTTGGAGCAGCCGGTCGGGATGGTAGGCTTTGGGCACCAATGGCAGCACGAAACCGTCGATCCAACCGACCACGCTCCAGATCAGCCAGATGGTCAGCCCGACAGGCGCAATCACGACCAGACCGGTCAGGAAAGACGCGCGCAGCCTTGCGACAAGGCTGCGCCGAACCTGCGTTGGGTCGGGATCAAAAGGTGTGTTCATCTGCGCCGTTTTCCGAAGAGTTAATCGCAACATAGCTAAGGCGTATGCCCCGGCCCGGCAATGGCTCCGCGGTGTTTTTCGCCTTTAACGCGGCAGGTTGACGAGGTTTGCGGCGATCTTGGCCCCCAGCCGGGCATTGTTGCGCACCAGTGCGATATTGGCGGTCAGCGAACGGCCCTCGGTCAGCTCGAAGATGCGTTGCAACAAGAAGGGGGTCACGCCCTTGCCGTGGACCCCTTGAGCATCGGCCTCGGACTGGGCCTGCGCGATGATTGGGGCGAGTTCGGCGGCGGGGATTTCCTCTGCCGCGGGGATCGGGTTGGCCACCAACTGGCCGCCGGGCAGGCCCATGGCGGCGCGGGTGCGGTGGGCTTTGGCAAGGGCAGCGGCATCATCAAGGCGCAGCGGCGATTGCAGGTCCGACCCTGCGCTCCAGAAGGCGGGGAAGCTGTCTTGGCCTACGGTGATGACCGGCACGCCTTGGGTTTCCAGCACTTCCAGCGTCTTCGGTACGTCGAGGATCGCCTTGGCGCCCGCCGCGATAACGGTGACGGGGGTTTGGGCCAGTTCCATGAGATCGGCGGAGATGTCAAAGCTCTCTTCCGCGCCCTTATGCACGCCGCCGATGCCGCCGGTGGCGAAGACTTCGATGCCCGCAAGATTGGCGGCGATCATGGTGGCGGCGACGGTGGTGGCACCTGTGCCGCCCGAGGCGATGCAGACGGCCATATCGGCGCGCGACAGTTTGGCCACGTCTTTGGCTTGGGCCAGATCGCTCAGCTGGTCATCGTCTAGACCAATGTGCAGCGCGCCACGGATCACGGCGATGGTGGCGGGCACGGCGCCTGCGTCGCGAATGTCCTGCTCAACCTGCCGCGCCACTTCGAGGTTTTGCGGATAGGGCATGCCATGGGTGATGATGGTGCTTTCCAAGGCCACGATCGGCGCGGCGTTCTCGCGGGCCTTGGCCACCTCGGCGCTGAAGGTCAGGGGCAGGGCGGATGTGGCGGTGGTCATATCTTGGTCTCTCCGGAAACGTAAAGGGCGGCGGCATCGAGTGCTGCCTTGAGGGCGGATTGCGCAACGGCACCGCCAAGTTCAGCGGCCACATGGGCCGCCATGAATGTATCGCCTGCACCCGTGACCCGGGCGACATGCACCTGCGGCGGGGTGAGGGTGATGATCTCGTCGCCTTGGCCCACGGTGGCGGGGTTGCCGCCGTCGGTCACCACGGCACGGCGTGCGCCACGGGCCAGCAGGGCGCGGGCGGCGGTTGGGGAATCGTCAAAGCTCGACTGGCAGAGCAGCCCGGCTTCTTCGAGGTTCACGTAAAGCGTGCCGCGCCCGGCCTTGAGGAAGGGCGTGAGCCGCAGCGCCTTGCCGGGAGAGGCGGGCGCGACGCGCAGGTCGGCCTTTGCCAACAGCGGGCTTTGCGCCATCCGGGCCAGCAGTTCGACGGTCAGGTTGCCATCAAGCGCCACGGCCCCTTCGTAGGGGCTGGGCAGGCTGCCATCCTCCAGCGGGCGCAGGATCTTGTCGCCCGCAGCCTCCAGCGAATGGGCATCGGCAATCGCGGCGATCAACCCGTTGGACCCTTCGACGGCCATGTAACGGTCGGTCGGCAAATCGTCCGAGCGGTAGACGTGATCGGTGATCAGCCCGCGCAGGGCGCAGGCGGCGATCAACTCATCCCCTTCGGCATCGCGCCCCACGGCGGAAAGCAGCGCCGGCGTCAGCCCAAAGCGCGCCAGCGCCATGCCGATGTTCAGGGCCACGCCGCCGGGCAGGCGGGTGATCCGCCCCGGCATGTCAGAGCCTTGGCGCATGGCGTTTTCAGAACGGCCGATCACGTCCCAAAGGACGGAGCCGATGCAAAGGATGTCAGCTGTCTTGGTCATGCGGCGCTTCTAGCCGCCAAATCTCCCCACGCGCAAGCGGCGTTATTGTGGCACCGCGAATGTCAGCGCCGCCCAGAGCGTTTCCCAGACCGGTTGATCGGGGTCGTAGCCCGCGCTCGCCTGCGCCTCTGCCGCCGGGCGCAGCACCACCGCGTCAAAGAGGTATTCATGGCCGGCCGTGACCGGAATCAGTGCTTCGCCCGCCGCATCGGTGCGGTGGAGGGTGATGGTCACGCTGTCATCCGGCGCGCGGTCGAACACTTCGATCTGCGCGTTGGCGCGAGGGGTGCCTTGATAGAGGAGTGCCACCTTCATCTCACCCGCGAAATCTACGGCATAGGGATTCGCCAGCGCCACGAACTCCGTCGCCATGCCGGTGGGCGCATCCTGCCCCGTGCCCGCGCCGAGGGCGATCAGGGTTTTGACGTGGCGGGTGTAGCTTTCGACGACCTTCTCGGTCGACCAGCCGTTCGCGCGGTGATCGCTCTCAGCCTTAGGGAAGTCCTTATGCGCGGCGAACCGGAGGAACTTGTCGAAGTCCTCATAGGTGACTTTGGAAGGCGTCGTTTCGGCCACCGCCACCACCAGCGCGTCACCCTCGGGCGCGGGGAGGCTCAGGGCAGGGCTGTCGCCCGCGCGCGGCGATAGCGGGACCTCTTTCCCGCCGATTTTGACCTCAAAACGCGTCAGCCGGTTGGGCAGATAGGGAAAGGCCGCGCCGGTAAATTCCTCACCATTGCGAAAATGCGCCGCGATCTTTTCACCGCTTTCCACTTGATAGTTCACCGGCGACAGCCAGTATTCATGTGCAAAGGCAGGCACTGCCGATAAGATACTGAAAATAATAGCGGACAACTGGGACAGTTTCATGAAGAGAACTTTCATTTTGTTAAGATCCAAGCTGGCGTTGCTGTGGCTGTTGTCAAGCGCGGTGCTGCTTTCGGCGGGCGCGGGTGCACAGGCGCATGAGGTCAAACCAACGATCGCGGATCTGACCGTGGCCGACGGGCGGGCGGTGCTGGCGCTGGAGGTCAACCTTGAAGCGCTCTTGGCGGGCATCGACCTCGATACCGTCGAAGACACCGACAATGCCGAGAATGCGAGCGATTACGATGCGCTGCGCAGCCTGCCCGCCGCGCGCATCGCCGACCGCGCGCCTGAGCTTTTGCCGAAGTGGAACAGCCTGCCGCTGCTCAGCGTCGATGGCGCCGCCGTGCCGTTGGAGAGTGTGACACTCGAGGTGCCCGATGGGGTTGCCGCCGAACTACCGCGCGACAGCCAGTGGCGGCTGGAGGGCGCGGTGCCTATGGGCGCCGAAGAGGTACAGGTGACGTGGACGGATGGCGCGGGCGCGCTGGTGCTGCGCCAGCAAGGGGTGGAGGCGCCCTATACCGGATATCTGTCGGGCGGTGAGACCAGCCCCGAAATCGCCCTTGGGGGCGGTGATGCTGAAAGCGGCTGGCAGGCTTTCGTCAGCTACATCCCGGTCGGGTTCGATCACATCCTGCCGAAAGGGCTGGACCACATCCTCTTTGTCTTGGGCCTATTCTTTCTGTCGACCCGCCTACGGCCTTTGATCTGGCAGATCACCGCCTTCACGCTGGCCCATACGGTCACGCTGGCGCTTGGCGCCTTGGGCTGGGTCAACGTGCCGGGGGCCATCGTCGAGCCGCTGATCGCCGCGTCGATCACCTATGTCGCGGTCGAGAATATCTTTCACTCCGCCCTGAACCGCTGGCGGCCTTTGGTGATCTTTGGCTTTGGGCTGTTGCACGGGCTTGGCTTCGCCTCGGTGCTGGGAGATTTTGGCCTACCTGCGGGGCAATTTGTGCCTGCGCTCATCGGCTTCAACATCGGGGTGGAACTGGGCCAGCTGGCAGTAATCGCCATCGCCTTCGTTTTGGTCGGCTGGGCGATGAATCGCGACTGGTACCGCCGCGCCATCGCGGTCCCTGCCTCCTGCGTCATCGCGGCGGTCGGGGCCTATTGGTTCATCGAACGGGTGTTTCTGTAAGCAAGCGGGCAGCCCTTAACCGGGCTGCCCTAGGGGCCGCTTAGCCCTGCATGGCGGCGATCAGAGTGGCGAGTTCGGCCACCGGATCGTCTTTGTCCCAAATCTCGGTCCCGATGCCGAAAAAGTCGGTCCGAGGGGCGAGGTCGCGGATCATGTTGATGTCGAGCGCGCCTTCGGCGACGACGGGCACTTCGATGACTTCGGACCACCACTGAAACAGATCGGCCTCGGCAAAGCTTCCATCGCCAAGGGCGCTGGCTTGGGTCGGGCCGAAGCTGATGTAGTCCGCTCCGGCTTCGCCAGCCGCCATCCCCTCATGCCGCGATGTGCCGCAGAAGGCGCCGACGATGGCATCTTCGCCCAGTTCTTTGCGGGCATGGCGCACGGTGCGAGCGGCATCGCTAAGGTGTACACCGTCAAGGCCAAGCTTTTCGACCAGCAGCAGATGATCCGAGATCACCAAGGCCACGTCGCGCGCATGGGTCACTTCGCGCAGCGCGTCACCGGCGCGGGCGAGGCGGTCTTCATCCCGGGTCGAAAGCGCCATGCGCACACAGGCCACCGGATGGGCGTCGAGCACGGCGGCGAGTTGCGCGGGGAATTGGCTCAGCTCAACTTCGGGCGGGGTGATAAGGTAAATCTGCGGCTGTTCTGGCGCGTCCATGGTCACTGTCCTTAATCGGGTCTGGGAGCCTGACTAGCGCAGGGCGTTGCAAAAGAAAACGGATATGCGTGTGTCGCGCGGGCTTTCTTGCGGTGCTGCGGCGCAGGGGCTATGAGGCGCGCATGACAGAGACATCCTCCTCCCCCGTTCAGCCCGCGCCGATCCCGGCCATCGTGCTTGTCCGCCCCCAGATGGGCGAGAACATCGGCGCCGCGGCGCGCGCGATGTGGAATTTTGGCCTCGATCACATGCGGGTCGTGGCCCCGCGCGACGGCTGGCCGAGCCAATCCGCCGTGGCCATGGCCTCGGGGGCGGGGCGGCTGTTGGACGAGGCACAGCATTGCGCCGATCTGCCCGAAGCGCTTGGCGATTGCGATTTCACCTTTGCCACCACGGCGCGCAGTCGCGATCTGACGAAACCGGTCTACAGCCCTGAGGCTGCGATGCGGTTGGCGGCGGAGAAAATCGCGGCGGGCCAACGGGTTGCGGTGCTGTTCGGACCCGAGCGGGCAGGGCTTGAGAATGAGGATATCGCGCAGGCCAATGCCATCGTCTCGGTCCCGGTGAACCCAAAGTTCGCCTCTCTCAACCTCGCGCAATGCGTGCTGTTGATGTCTTACGAATGGATGCGGGCGCAGGGTGACGTGACCCATGAGGTGGTCGAGATGGCGGGCACCGATTGGGCCAAGGGCGCCGAGGTTGACCATCTGGCGCGGCATTATGAGGAGCAGTTGACTGAGGCCGGGTTCTTCTTCCCCGAGCATAAGGTTGCCTCGATGAAGCTCAACCTTCGCAACATGTGGTCGCGGATGCCGCTGACGCGGGCGGATGTGCAGATGTTGCATGGCATCCTGCGGCAAATGGTCCGCTGGAAGGAGAAGGGCTGAGCCAAAGCCCGGCCCGGAATCAAGCCGCAGGCGCCGGGCCATCGCCTGCCCGCCCCACGGGGAGGCGATTTTGCAAAGCAATGCAACACCTTACGCATGTTGCACCATCGCTGAGCCATAAAGTGGCATGACGGCCCCGTCGGATCGCCACCCCCGGGCAGGCGATGGCCCTCACCTGTCTGGCGACCCCACCCCGCTAGACCTTTCTCTGCCCATGTCATACCACTCTATCCAAACGGAAAAAGAGGCGCGCCATGGCGGAGAAACGCAAACTGTTCGAAGAGGTCGGGACCGACCAACCCAGCCGTGCGCCGGTGCAAACCGGCACGATCGACAAGGGCCGGGGCGGCGCGCGCGGGCCGATCCGGGTCTGGCTGATGATCCTCTTTGCGCTGGTCTTTGTCATGATCGCCGTGGGCGGGCTGACGCGGCTCACTGACTCCGGTCTCAGCATCACGGAATGGCGCCCGGTGACCGGTGCCTTGCCGCCGATGAACGAGGCCGATTGGCAGTCTGAATTCGAGAAATACAAGCAGATCGACGAGTTTCAGGTCCAGAACTCTTGGATGGAACTCTCTGATTTCAAAAGCATCTACTGGTGGGAATGGGGGCATCGGCAGCTTGGCCGGGTGATCGGCCTCGTCTGGGTCTTGGGCTTTCTCTACTTCTTCCTGCGCCGCCAAATCCCTGTCGGCTGGACCAAACGGCTGCTTTTTATCGGCGCTTTGGGCGGCGCGCAGGGGGCGATTGGCTGGTGGATGGTCGCCTCGGGCGTGACCAGCGGGCAGGGGGTGACGGATGTGGCCTCCTACCGTTTGGCGACGCATTTGGGGCTGGCCTTTGTCATCCTCGGCTTCATCACTTGGTATGTGCTCTTGCTGGGCCGCAGCGAACGCGATCTGATTCAGGCCCGCCGGGCTAAGGAGGCCAAGCAATTCGGCATGGCAACGGGTCTGTTGCATTTTGCCGCATTGCAGATCCTGTTGGGCGCCTTGGTCGCAGGGATTGACGCGGGTCGCTACTTCGTCGACTGGCCGCTGATGCAGGGGCAGTTCTTCCCGCCCGAGGCATTCGACATCACGCCGACGTGGCGGAATTTCTTTGAGAACCCGGGGTTGGTGCAATTCATGCACCGGATGGCGGGCTATCTGCTTTTCGCTTTCGGGGTGGTCGTCTGGCTGCGCGGTCGCCGCTCGGCCCATGCCCGGACGCGCTTTGCTTTCAACGCCGTGATGGCGGCGCTATCTTTGCAAGTGGTTCTGGGCATCACCACCGTTCTCTATGCCGCGCCCGTGCATCTGGCGCTCGCGCATCAGGCGCTGGCCGTGCTGCTTTGGGTGCTGATCCTGCGCGCGCGCTTCCTCGCGGCCTATCCCGTCGCCACATCGCTGAGAGGCTGAGACATGACTGCATATGATGATTTGATGGCTTTTCAGCGCGACACCGAGGCGCTGGCGCAGGTCGCAGGCCGTTTAGGCTGGGATCAGGAAACGGTCATGCCTCGGGGCGCGGCCCCGCAGCGGGCCGAGGAAATGGCGGCGATGGAAAGCGTTCTGCACGCCCGCCGCATTGACCCGCGCATCGCTGATTGGCTGGCCCAGATCGAGCCCGCTGCGTTGGACGCGGTCGGGCAGGCGAACCTGCGCCACATCAAGCGCGACTTTGACCGCGCCACCCGCGTTCCCGCCGATCTGGCGGCGCGTATCGCCCGCGTCACCTCCGCCGCCCAAGGCACTTGGGCCGAGGCCCGCGCCGCCGATGACTTCGCGGCCTTCGCCCCCACTCTGAAAGAAGTGATCGCCCTCAAACGCGAAGAGGGGGCCGCGCTGGCCGAAGGGCGCGGGATCGGGATCTACGACGCCATGCTAGAGGATTACGAGCCCGGCACCACGGCGGCGGACCTCGAAGCCATGTTTGGCGCGCTGCGGCCAAAACTCTCCGAACTGCGCGCCGCCGTCCGCGAAGCCGAAGCGCCGCCGGTGTTGGAGGGTGTCTTTGATGAAGCGGCGCAGATGACCCTCACCGCCAAACTGGCGCGGCGCTTTGGCTATGATCTGGCCACCGGGCGCATCGACAAGGCGGTGCATCCCTTCTCCTCCGGATCGGGGCTGGACGTGCGGATCACCACGCGAACCAATGGCCTCGACCCGTTCAATTGCTTTTATTCCACCGTGCATGAGGTGGGCCATGCGGCCTATGAGCAAGGGATTGACAGCGCCTATCTGCTGACGCCTTTGGGCCGGGGCGTGTCGATGGGGGTGCATGAAAGCCAAAGCCGCATCTACGAAAACCAAATTGGCCGCAGCCGCGCCTTCACCGGGTGGCTCTTTGGTGAGATGACGGCGGTCTATGGCGATTTCGGCGTACCGGATGCCGAGACCTTCTACCGGATCGTCAACCGCGTGTCCGATGGTTTCATTCGGACCGAGGCGGATGAGCTTCAGTACAATCTTCATGTTCTGTTACGTTTCGATCTTGAACGGGCGCTGATGTCGGGCGACCTTCAGGTCGACGGGTTGGAAGCGGCGTGGAACGATCGCTTCGAGGCTGACTTCGGCTATCCCGTCGACCGCCCGTCAAACGGTGTCTTGCAGGACGTGCATTGGTCGGTCGGGCTTCTGGGCTATTTCCCGACCTATAGCCTCGGCAACGTCTATGCGGGATGCCTTCACGAGGCTTTGCGGGAGGCCGTACCCGAACTTGACGAGGCTTTGGCGAGAGGGGACACGAGCGCAGCCACAGGTTGGCTGCGTGAAAACGTGCAAAAGCATGGCGGACTTTACGAGCCGCGTAAGGTAATCACCCGCGCTTGCGGAAAGCCGCCGACCGAGGCACCGTTGCTGACCTACCTAGAAAACAAGTTCACGGAACTGTATGGAATTTAAGCATCTAAGATGGGGAACAAACTGGTTTCTAGGATGTTGCTTAGACAGCGGGCATCAGTATAATTCTTAACTCTAGCTTAACATTTCGCCTTTGCGCTGGCTAAGATTATATGCGATGGTGCAGTGAGTTAAAAATTTTGACGAGATACAGGAGTACCTAGACATGAAAATTCTTGCAACGGTAGCGGCGACTATCGCTCTTTCGGGTGCTGCTTTTGCTCAGACGACTACTCAAGCAGCTGTGCTTGGTGCGTCTGACGATGCAGTTTATTCGCTTCAGGTACAGGGCGCCAATGGCGTGATCTATAACTGCAAGCCCGATCCGGTCACAGTTGACGGCAACTTGGCACGCGTCTGCACACCGGCCTCCGGCGCTGGTCTGTTCGAAGCAGGCGCTGGCCTGGGTGGCGGCGCAGCCGCTGCAGGTGCAGCTCTGGTTCTGATTGCGATTGCAGCCGGGTCGTCCTCCTCCACGACAACTACTACTACCAATTAATTTCCTGACGGAAGTTTAAGATTGGAAAATCCCCCGCGCTGATGGCGTGGGGGATTTTTTTTGGTGTGCAGAGATGTTTCAAAGTAATCCCCCGCCCCACAGCATATGCATGGGGCGGGATGGCCGCCGATCACTCGGCGGCGCTGTCACCCTCGGCTTCATCCTCTTCGTTGCCCTGATCGGCGATCCAGGCCACGCTGACGACTTCCTCGTTCTTGCCGGTGCTGAACACTTTCACACCACCAGCGCTGCGCGAGCGGAATGAGATGCCTTCTACCGGCACGCGGATCGACTGGCCCTTGGAGGTCGCCAGCATCACCTGATCGGACATTTCCACCGGGAAGCAGGCGACGATGGGGCCGTGGGCCATGGCCTTGGTCCAAGCGGTCACGCCCATGCCGCCGCGGCCCCGCACCGGGTAGTCATGAGCCGAGGAAACCTTGCCCGCGCCCTTGGCGGTGATCGTCAGGATGAGATCCTCGGCGGCGGACATTTCGGCATAGCGTTCGGTGCTGAGCTGGCCAGCTTGAACCTGCTCCTCCTCGTCATCGCTGCTGTCATCGTCGGTCAGCCCCGCCATCAGACGGCGCTGTTTGAGATAGGCGACACGCTCTTCCGAACTTGCCTCAAAGTGCCGGATCACGGACATGGAGACGAGGTTGTCGCCTTCGCCCAGACGGATGCCGCGGACGCCTACGGAGTTGCGCGAGTTGAACACCCGCACATCGGTCGCCGGGAAGCGGATTGCGCGGCCCGCGTCGGTGACCAGCATCACGTCATCGTCGTTCGAGGCGATGCGCGCGTTGATCAGCGTGGTGCCCTCATGCTCGCCTTCGAACTTCATGGCGATCTTGCCGTTGGCCTTCACATTGGTGAAATCCGACAGCTTATTGCGCCGCACGGTCCCGGCAGAGGTGGCGAAGATCACCTGCAGGTCGTCCCATTCCTTCTCATCCCGGTCCACGGGCATGATCGCGGCGATGGAGACGCCGGTCGGAATAGGCAGGATATTTACGATGGCCTTGCCCTTGGCGGTGCGTGCGCCCTGCGGCAGGCGCCATGTCTTCAGCTTGTAGACCATCCCGTCGGTGGTGAAGAACAAAAGCTGCGTATGGGTGTTGGCGACGAAGAGGTTGGTGACGACATCCTCCTCCTTGGTCTGCATGCCCGAGACACCCTTGCCGCCGCGGCGCTGCGCGCGGAAATCGGCCAGAGGCGTGCGCTTGATGTAGCCGCCGGAGGTCACGGTCACGACCATTTCCTCGCGGGCGATCAGGTCTTCGTCTTCCATGTCGCCCGACCAGTCGACGATCTCGGTCCGGCGCGGCACGGCGAATTGCTCGCGCACCTCGCGCAACTCCTCCGAGATGATGCCGAGGATGCGCTCGCGGCTGCCCAGAATCTCAAGGTATTCTTTGATCTTACCCGCCAGCTCTTCCAGCTCGTCGGTCACTTCCTTAACGCCAATCTGGGTGAGGCGCTGCAGACGCAGTTCCAGAATGGCGCGGGCCTGAGCTTCGGAGAGGTTGTAGGTGCCGTCTTCGTTCGCCGTATGGGTCGGGTCGTCGATGAGCGCGATATAGGGCAGGATGTCCTCGGCGGGCCAGCGGCGGGTCATCAGCTTCTCGCGCGCCTCGGCGGCGTCGGCGGAGGAGCGGATGGTGGCGACGACTTCGTCGATATTGGTGACTGCGACCGCGAGACCACAAAGGATATGGCTGCGCTCGCGCGCCTTGCGCAAAAGGTAGGCCGTGCGGCGCGCCACGACATCTTCGCGGAAGTCGATGAAGTAGCTCAGGAATTTGCGCAAAGTAAGCTGCTCAGGCCGGCCGCCGTTCAGCGCCAACATGTTGCAGCCGAAGTATGTCTGCATCGGGGTGAAGCGGTAAAGCTGGTTCATCACCACTTCTGCGGTGGCGTCGCGTTTGAGTTCGATCACCACACGCACGCCGTTGCGGTCGCTCTCATCCTGAACGTGGGCGATGCCCTCGATCTTCTTTTCGCGGACCTGTTCGGCGATCTTTTCGATCATCGTGGCTTTGTTGACCTGATAGGGGATCTCGTCGATGACGATGGCCCAGCGGTCTTTGCGGATTTCCTCGACCCGGGTCTTGGCGCGGATCACCACGCTGCCACGGCCCTCAAGGTAGGCTTTGCGCGCGCCGGAGCGGCCCAGCATGATGCCGCCAGTGGGAAAGTCGGGGCCGGGGACGTATTCGATGAGCTGTTCCGATGTCAGGTCCGGATCGTCGATCAGCGCGAGGCAGGCATCAACCACCTCGCCGAGATTATGCGGCGGGATGTTCGTCGCCATGCCGACGGCGATACCGCCCGCGCCGTTGACCAGCATGTTCGGAAAGCGTGCGGGCAGGACGGTCGGTTCCTGCTGCTTGCCGTCGTAGTTGTCCTGAAAATCGACGGTTTCCTTGTCGATATCGGCCAGAAGATAGGCGGCGGGCTTGTCCATGCGCACTTCGGTATAGCGCATGGCCGCCGGGTTATCGCCGTCCATCGAGCCGAAGTTGCCCTGACCGTCCAGAAGCGGCAGCGACATGGAAAAATCCTGCGCCATCCGCACAAGCGCGTCGTAAATCGCGCTGTCGCCATGGGGGTGGTACTGGCCCATCACGTCGCCCACGGGACGGGCGGATTTGCGGTAGGGTTTGTCATGCGTGTTGCCGGTCTCATGCATCGCGTAGAGGATGCGGCGGTGCACCGGTTTCAGACCGTCGCGCAGGTCGGGAATCGCGCGGCTGACGATCACGCTCATCGCGTAGTCCAGATAGGACGTGCGCATCTCGTGTTCGATGGTCACCGACGGCCCGTGGAAGATGGGCTTTTCGTCTGCGTTTTCAGGGGTATCCGGCGTATCGGTCACGTATCTTGCCCACCATTTTTATGGTTCTATATCTTGGGGTTTTCTATAGCAGACGGGGCATATCAGGTGCAATGGCTGTGGCCGAAACGCACTGGCAGCACTTGGGGCGAAGTGCCAACACACTGTTTTCATTGAAAAGTAATTCTGACCGCGCAAACTTGTTCTACTGAGGCAGCAAGGGAGGCGCAACATGCCCCGCAGTGAAACCGAATTGATGCTAAAAGGTTACGGGCTGACCACGGCAGAGTTCTTTTACCACATGCCCGATTATAGCCATGTGCTGAACAGTTATATCTGGCAGGATTACGACATCGCACCGGACCATCCGCGCCTGTTCGAATTCGTCGAATTCTGGCGCGCGGAGTTGGACGGTCCGCTGCATTCGGTCCGGTTCACCCATCGCAAGCTGATCGGCCCCGGCGAATGGCAAAACCAAGTGGGGGAGTTCACGCTACATTGAGCCGATAAGCCCTTGGGCAGGGGCGTCAGGCCGAACAGCTTGCCCCGCCCAAAACGCAGAATTTGGCGCAGTGCGGGTGGTTCAGGGCCACGTCGCGCTCCGCCTCGGCCAATGTGGTCCCGAGTTCAAACTCAGGGTCGTAGGGCAAGAGCGTGCAGGCCAGCACGGCGGGCTTCTCGGCCCCCTTGCGTTTGACCACCATCCGGGAGGAGGCGCACATCACCGCGTCAGGGGACTTGTCCAAAATGCCCCAGCAGGCGGTGGTGATTTCGGGCACCTCGACCGCCTCGTCCATCTCGGGGAAGAGGACGGTCATGGCGGGGTCTTGTGCGTCGATGTCAAAGCCGTGTTCGGCGTAGAAGGCGGAATAGCCCGCGCGGCTGTCGGCATCGCTGTCGGCAAAGATCGACCGCCCCGCCACGGCCATGCGAAAGCCGTTGTCGCGGAGCCATTCCATGCCGGTCAGGGTTTTGTCGAAGGCACCTGTCCCACGTTCCGCATCATGCAGGTCGCGGCGATAATGGTCGACGGAGATGCGGAAGGTCATCTTGCCGGGATAGGCATTGCGCAGCCGCAACAGCCCCTTTTGCACCGATTTACGCATCATCGGGCGCATCGCGTTGGTCAGGATCAGCACCTCGTAACCGCGCTCCAGCGAGGCTTCGGTGATCTCGATCATCTGGGGGTTCATGAAGGGCTCGCCGCCGGTGAAGGCAATCTCGCGCACCGGCCAGCTACGCTGCTCGATCTGGTCGAGATAGTCGCGCACCTCATCCGCGGTGATATAGACCAGCGCGTCGTTCTTGGGGCTGGAGGCGATATAGCAGTTTACGCATTCGATGTTGCACAGGGTGCCTGTGTTGAACCAAAGCGTTTCCGCCCCGCGCAGGGCCACGGTGGCGCGGGGTTCCCCCTTGGCGGTGACCGCCGGGTTCTGGAACTTGCCCTCGTTTGCTTGCGCAATATCTTTCATGATTGTTCCTTGCGTGATCCCGTGTGTTCCTGTTGTGGTAAGCTATTGCGGCGCACCCTAAAAGTCCAAGCACCGGGGCGCACAGTCTTGTGATGTAGGGAAAAATAAGTATGTTTGCGCTAACTCTGCCATTCTGCCCGGACAAGGATTAATCAATGGTTTCGCGTGTTATCCCTGTCGACCCCTTCGATCTTGTCATCTTTGGCGGCACCGGCGATCTGGCCCGGCGCAAGATTTTGCCGGGTCTTTACCGGCGATATTGTGCGGGTCAAATGCCCGAAGAGGCGCGGATCATCGGGGCTGCGCGCACCGAGATGGACGCCAAAGGCTACCGCGAGATGGTGGCCGAAGCGATTGAAGAGTTTGGCGGGAAAGACGCCTGCGATAACCTCGACGCCTTTCTCGCCAAGCTTGACTATGTCGCCATCGACGCACGCGGAGAGACCGGCTGGGCCGAGCTGCAGGACCTGATGTCCGGCAAGGACCGGATCGAGGTCTATTACTTCTCTGTCGCGCCGGGGCTTTTCGGTGATCTGGCCGAACGGTTGCAGCAATGGGGCATGGCGGGCGAAGAATGTCGCATTGTCGTGGAAAAACCCTTTGGCCGCGATCTGGAGAGTGCGCGCGCCCTCAACGCGACGCTGGCCACCTATTTTAAAGAACAGCAGATCTACCGGATCGATCACTATCTCGGCAAAGAGACGGTGCAGAACCTCATGGCCGTGCGCTTTGGCAACATGCTGTTCGAGCCGCTGTGGAACCGCCAATACGTCGACCACATCCAGATCACCGTGGCCGAGACGGTGGGCGTCGGCGGCCGTGGGGAGTATTACGACAAATCCGGCGCGATGCGGGACATGGTGCAGAACCACTTGATGCAACTCTTGTGCCTGATCGCGATGGAGCCGCCCGCGCGTTTCGACCCTGATGCGGTGCGCGATGAAAAGCTGAAAGTGATCCGCGCGATCGATCCGGTGCTGCCGCATCACCTCGTGCGCGGGCAGTATGAGGCCGAGGAGGGCAATGAAGAAGATGCCCCCAGCTACCGCGATGCCGTCGGCAACCCGCGTTCGCGGACCGAGAGTTTCGTGGCGTTGAAGGCCCATATCAGCAACTGGCGTTGGCATGGCACGCCGTTCTATCTGCGCACCGGCAAACGCATGGTGGCGCGGTCGAGCGAGATCACGGTGGTTTTCAAAGACACGCCGCATTCCATCTTTGCCGAAGACGCTGGCCGTCATCGCAACGTGCTGTCGATCCGCTTGCAGCCGAACGAGGGCATCACTCTTGGCGTGACGATCAAGGAACCGGGGCCGGGGGGCATGCGTCTGGTCGATGTGCCGCTCGACATGACCTTTGCCGAAGCGCTTGGCCCCGATGGGGGCGATCAGGTCGATGCCTATGAGCGGCTTATCATGGATGTGATCCGGGGCAACCAGACATTGTTCATGCGCGACGACGAGGTCGAGGCCGCCTGGGCCTGGACCGATCCGATCATCCAAGGCTGGGAGGCGCGTCACGACGTGCCCAAACCCTATGACAGCGGCTCGGCGGGGCCCACGGATGCGACAGAAATGATGCGGCGCGATGGCCGTGAATGGCGAAAGGTATCCCCATGAACATCATCGAATATGCGGACCGCGAAATGCTGGTGATGAATGTCGCCAACAAACTGGCGGGCAAGTTGAAATCGGCGCTTTCGGGCAATGACCGCGTGTCTTTCGCGGTGCCGGGCGGCTCTACCCCCGGCCCGATCTTTGAGATGCTCAGCGCGACCGATCTGGATTGGAGCCGGGTGGATGTGATGTTGACCGATGAGCGTTGGGTGGACGTGGATGACCCGCTGTCGAACGCGCGTCTGGTGCGCGAGCATCTGATGAACGACCGCGCCGCGGCGGCGCAGTTCATCCCATTTTTCCGCCCCGGGCTTTCTCCGGGCGAGGGGGCAGAGGTGGTGGCCCCCAGTCTGACGGATCATGTGCCGATCTCTGTCCTGCTGCTTGGCATGGGCGACGACATGCACACCGCCTCGCTTTTCCCCGGTGATCCGAGCTTGCCTGACGCTTTGGCCGCCGATGCCCCGCTTTTGTGCCCGGTCTATCCCGAGGGCCAGCCCACTGCGCGGGTCACGCTGCCGGCGCATGTGCTCGACGGGGCGCTGAACAAACATCTCGTGATTTTCGGGGATGAGAAACGCGCCGCGCTTGAGCGCGCTGAGGGGCTTTCCCCCGGAGAGGCGCCGATTGCAGCGGTGCTGGATGAAATCGAGGTTTACTGGGCGGCATGATGAACATTTGGCAAGACCTTCAAGAGCGGCAAAGCGCCGTGGCAGACCGCAAGATCACGGCACTGTTCGATGACCCGAACCGGGCCGAGGACTTCTCGCTGCGCACGCAGCATATGCTGTTCGACTACGCCAAGACGAATATCGACACCGAGACCCGCGCGGCACTGCTGCAACTGGTCGAAAACGCCAAGGTCACCGAACGGCGTGATGCGATGTTCGTGGGCGCGCCGATCAATGAGACCGAAGGCCGCGCGGTGTTGCACACCGCATTGCGCAATCTCGATGGCGGGCCGGTAGAAGTCGCGGGCGAAGATGTCATGCCGCAGGTCCGCGACACGCTGGCGCGGATGCGCAGCTTTGCCGATCAGGTGCGCAGCGGCGACATTACGGATGTGGTCAACATCGGCATCGGCGGCTCCGACCTTGGCCCCGCCATGGCGACCCGCGCGCTGAGGCCCTATCACGATGGGCCGCGTTGCCACTTCGTCTCGAACGTCGATGGCGCGCATATCGCGGATACGCTGCGGGGGCTGGATGCCAAGAAAACGCTGGTGATCGTGGCCTCCAAGACTTTCACCACCATCGAGACCATGACCAATGCGCGCACGGCGCGGGCGTGGATGCAGGACCATGGCGGCGATCCGGCGACGCAATTCGCCGCGCTCAGCACCGCGGATGACAAGACCGCCGAGTTCGGGATCGACCCGGCTCGCGTCTTCGGTTTCGAGGATTGGGTCGGCGGGCGCTATTCCGTCTGGGGGCCGATTGGGCTCTCGCTGATGATCGCCATTGGGCCCAAGGCTTTCGACAGCTTCCTGCGCGGCGCGCAGGAGATGGACCGCCATTTCTGCGCCGCTGATCCGGCGGAGAACATGCCGATGTTGTTGGCGCTGGTGGGCATCTGGCACAACCAAATCTGCGGCCATGCCACCCGCGCGGTGCTGCCCTATGACCAACGGCTTGAGATGCTGCCCGACTACCTGCAACAGCTTGAGATGGAATCGAACGGCAAAGGCGTGCAGATGGACGGCACCGACAGCCCACGCCACACTGGCCCGGTGGTCTGGGGCGCGGCGGGCACCAATGGGCAGCACGCTTTCTATCAGTTGATCCACCAAGGCACGCGGGTGATCCCTTGCGAGTTTCTGGTGGCGGCCAAGGGGCATGAACCGGAGTTGCAGCATCACCACGATCTGCTGATTGCCAATTGCCTTGCCCAATCCGAGGCGCTGATGCGCGGACGGTCTTTGGACGAAGCGCGCGCCATCATGCGCGACGCGGGGCTTTCGGGCGACGCGCTTGAACGCCAAGCGCGCCACCGTGTCTTCCCCGGCAACCGGCCCTCGACCACACTTGCCTATGAAACGCTTGATCCCTTCACGCTGGGCCAGATCATCGCGCTCTATGAGCATCGCGTTTTCGTCGAAGGGGTGATCCTCGGCATCAACTCTTTCGATCAATGGGGTGTGGAGCTGGGCAAGGAACTGGCCAAATCCCTCCAACCGCTGGTCGAAGGCGACCTCTCTGCCGAGGGGAAAGACGGCTCCACCGCAGGGCTGATCGGCTATATCCACCAGCATCGCGGCTAGGGGCTGCCCTTAGACCGGAACGAGGCCCCGCGCGGGCGACAGCCGCCTGCGCGGTGCCATTGTCCTGTCCGTCAGCGCTATTACGACTTGCCGGAGGGGAAGGCTTGCAACTGCCCTGACCTTTGGACAGTCTCGAAGCAAATGATTGGAGGACCCCCTATGCTTGGCCAGATGATGACGCAGCCGCTGCTGATCTCAAGCCTGATTTCCCATGCCGAACGCTATCACCCCGAGGGCGAGATCATCTCGGTCTCGACCACCGGCGGGGTCGAGGAGACGAACTGGGGGCAGGTGGCCGAGAATGCGCGGCGTTTGGGCGCGGCCTTGACCGATCTGGGGCTGTCGCCGCAGGCGCGTTGCGGGACCATCGCATGGAACAATCGGCGGCATCTGGAGATCTACTTCGGCACCTCCGGCGCGGGCTTTGTCTGCCATACGATCAACCCGCGGCTCTTTGCCGATCAGCTTGTTTATATCCTCAACCATGCCGCGGATGAGGTTCTGTTCATCGACAAGACCTTCGTCCCCCTCGTCGCCGCGATCCTCGACAAGCTTGAGCATCTCAAGCACCTCGTCCTGATGTCCGGCCCCGATGCCGAGGCTGCCGAGCGCTGCCGGGGCTGATCTTCTACGACGAATTGGTGGCTTCGGGCGATGCCGGGTTCGACTGGCCCGATCTGGATGAGAACACGGCGTCGAGCCTGTGCTACACCTCTGGCACCACGGGCAATCCCAAGGGCGTGCTCTATTCCCACCGCTCGACCGTGCTGCATTCCTTTGGCATCAACATGGCCGATAGCATCGCGATCTCCGCACGGGACATCGTGATGGCCGTGGTACCGATGTTCCATGTCAACGCTTGGGGCTGCCCCTATGCCAGCGCCATGACCGGCGCGCGGATGGTGCTGCCGGGGCCGAACCTCGATGGGGCGTCGCTGGTGGGGCTGATCGACACCTACCGCGTTTCCTTGGCGCTTGGCGTGCCGACGATCTGGCAGGGGCTCTTGGCGGCGGCAAAGAAATCCGGCAGCGAACTGCCCAGCCTAGAGCGTACGGTGGTCGGCGGTTCGGCCTGTCCGCCGTCGATGATCAAGACCTTCCGCGAAGACTATGGGGTGGAGACCATCCACGCTTGGGGCATGACCGAGATGTCGCCGGTGGGCAGCGTCAACAAGCCCTTGGCGAAACACGGTGAATTGCCCGAAGACGCCCAGCACAAGCTGCGCGAGAACCAAGGCCGCCCGGTCTTTGGCGTCGAACTTGAGATCTGGGACGACGCAGGCAAGCCGCTGCCCCACGACGGCGAAACCCAAGGCGCGCTGGTCACCCGCGGGCATTGGATTTTGGATGCCTACTACCAATCCGATCGCGACAGCACCCTGCGCGATGGCTGGTTCGACACCGGCGATATCGCGACGATGGACGCCGACGGCTATATCACCATCCGTGACCGCGCCAAGGACATCATCAAGTCCGGCGGCGAATGGATCAGTTCGGTCGAGTTGGAGAATATCGCCATCGCCCATCCCGATCTGGCCGACGCCGCCGTCATCGGGGCCACCCATCCCAAATGGGACGAGCGCCCGGTTCTGGTCGCGGTGAAGGCCGAAGGGGCCGATCCGTCAGAGGCGGATATCCTTAAGGTTTTCGAGGATCAGATCGCCAAATGGCAGGTGCCCGACAGGGTGGTCTTCGCCGAGGCACTGCCGCGCAACGCGACGGGCAAAGTGCTGAAACGCGACCTGCGGGACCGTTTTGGCGATGTGCTGATGCAGGGCGAGAGCTAAGATAGGCCGCCCCGGTCCGCTTTGGGCCGGGGCGTTTTGCCATCAGGCCGAGCGGCGCATCTCGCTATCGGCCACGGGGCGGGGTAGGGTCAGCCGGAAGGTGCTGCCCACGTCGACTTTGCTTTCCAGCGACAGGCTACCGCCATGCAGGCTGGCCAGTTGCTCGGCAATGGCAAGGCCCAATCCCAAGCCGCCGTTCTCACGCGACATTGAGCCGTCAACCTGCTGAAACCGCAGGAAAACCCGTTCGAGATTGTCCTCGGAAATACCGCAGCCCGTGTCGGAGACCGAGAAGGTGATCTCTTCGGCATCCTGCTGCATCTGAAGATGAATATTGCCGCTGCGGGTGAATTTGATCGCGTTTGAAATCAGGTTGTAGAGGATCTGCCGGAGGCGCACCGGATCGGCATTGGCGAGGGCCGTGCCATTGTCCTCATAGGTCAGCGTCAGCCCCTTGGCCTCGGCATCCGGGCGCAGGTCATCGGCGACGGAACGGGCGATCTCGCTGGTCTCAACCTCTTGCAGATCAAGCTCCATCTTGCCGCGCGCGACCTTGGTCCAATCCAACAGGTCTTCGACAAGGCGCAGCATATGTTTGGACGACCCGGCGATGCCGCCCGCTTGGTCAGAGACGAAGTTTTGGAACTCATCGACGCTGTGGCGAATGTCGGGCGTGGCATTGGCGCTGTTGTTCAACGCGGTCTGCAAGCGCCGGGCTTGGGGGAGCTTTTCGGCATGTTGCAGGAAGGTCGCCCGGCCCGAGATCACGGTGAGCGGCGTGCGCAGTTCATGGCTGACGTTGTTGAGGAATTCGGTCTTTTCGCGGTCCGCCGCCTTGGCCGCGTCGAGCGCGCGTTTCTCGGCCGTCACATCGGTCCAGATGCCCACGGTATAGCCATGCGGCGTGCGCGATTCCGTGACTTTGAGCCAGAAGTTGTCCGAAACCTCAAGAATGAAGGCGCCGGTCGGGTTGCGGAACCGGGCGAGACGTTTGGCGATCCATGCCTCACGCTCTTCGACCTGCTCTGGGTGCTGATGGCGGGCGACCCAATGGCGCAACAGCTCTTCGATGGTTTTGCCGGGGATCAAAAGGTCAGAGATTTCAGGGTGATACTCCAGAAACTTGCTGTTGACGGTGACAAGGCGTTCTTTCTCGTCAAAGGCGATGAACCCCTCTTGGATCGAGCCGATCCCTTCGGCCAAAAGCGCATGGGCTTCCTGCTTTTTCAGCGTGACCCGGCGGAAGGCCCAGAGGCCTGCCATCAGCGCGATGGTCGCGATCAGGGCGAAGGCCACGAGGTAGGGGCTTTGCGGGGCATAGGGGGGCAGGCCGTTGGCCGGGCTTGCCGTCGCCTCCCATGTCTTGCCCAAAAGCTCGAACCGGGTGCGCACAGGCGCTGTGGGGTCGACCGCCGCGGGCTCAATCTCAGGCGGCATGACGCCCGTGGGAAAGGCGCGGAGGCTATAGATGTAGTCGGCGGCCTGATGCGGGTTTTGATGCGGCTCGAACAGCCGGTCGGGCTGGAAGACGATGGACATCACCCCCCAAAAACGCGGCGCACCGAGGCCGATGGGGCGCTCGAACACCGGGTAGTGCATGATATAGCCCTTGCCGCCTTGAACAAGGTTCAGCGGCCCTTCGATGGTCGGGCTCTGGCGGCGGTAGGCATTGGCGACGCCGGAAAGCTGCGTTGGGATGTTCTTGTATTCCAGACCAATCGTCTCGCCATTCTGGGTTTTGGGGTAGCTATGGGTGATCTTGAGGTCCGGGGCGAGGGCGAAGGCCTGAATGCCGGGGTTCCGGTCGCGCAACTCTTTGACCAGCAGTTCGATCTTCTTGTCTTTGAAGGCCTCGCTGGAAAGCAGGATATTCTCGATGTTCTTGGTGACCAGAATGGTCTCTTGGAACTGATGCTGCACCTGATTGCTGACTTCATGCAGTGTTTGCCGGGCATCTTGACGGATGCTGGCGATATGCTGCTCGTAATCCAGTTTGACGATCGAATAGCTGATGCCGGCGACACAGCACAGCACGATGAAATTGACGATGATATACGCCTTGGATGTCGCGTAGTCCCGAAACGCGTTTGCCACGCTTTTTTCCTTTGCCTCAATGCGCATCCGACATCGTTGGGCCATCTGCGCGTAAGTTACTTCCCTGTAGATCGCTACTTTTGCGGGCAATCATGGCGAAATTCGGACCAGATTAGGCTTTTCATGGGTGTGACCTTGGGGAACCCTGCGGGGCCTATGCGGGGGCATGTGGCGGCGTCACGAAGGCGGAGGGGGAGCGTGGAGCGGGTAACGAGAATCGAACTCGTAACTAAAGCTTGGGAAGCTGCCGTGATACCTTTTCACCATACCCGCGCGCTGAGGGTGAGATAATCGGCGCGCGGGGGAAGGTCAAGTCAGGGTTTCGTCGCGGTGACGAAATTGATCTCGGCGGGCAGGCGCAGGGGGCCGTCTTCCGCATAGGGACGCAGAGCTTCGGCGATGGTTTGCCGAAGTTCCTTAACTTGTGCCGGGCCCGCCTCGAAATGATTGATCGCGCCGCTGGCCGGGCCGATGTCGCACATCTGCTGGGCAAGGTCATCGACCGTGCCCGCGGGGGTGAGGTCAAGCCGTGTCACCTTGCAGGCGATATCGACAAATCCCGCCTCGGCGAGGATCGACACCACGCGTTCGGGGTCGCGAAAGGCGAAGGGGCAGGGGCCGTCAGGATCGCTTTTCGGCATGGCGCCGATGGTGGCCCGGGCCGCGCGGGCGGGCAGGGTGAAGAAAGGGTTCTCGGGGATTTGGCCCCAAGCGGCAAAGCTGATTTTCGCGCCGGGGCTGAGCTGCGCGGCCATGCGCGTGAAGCTCAGCACCGGATCGGCAAAGAACATCACGCCAAAGCGTGAGATCAGCCGATCATAGGAAGGGGAAAGCGCTAGCGTCGTTGCATCGCCGTGGTGAAAGGCGACATGGGGCAGGGCGGCGGCCCGTTGCCACGCGAGGTCGAGCAGCGGGGCAGAGACATCGACGCCCAGCACCGCGCCTGCATCGCCCACCGCCTCGGCGGCGGCGAGACAGCCCGCCCCCGCGCCGCAGCCGATGTCGAGCACCCGCAGCCCCGGTGCCAGTTCGGCGCGCGCCAGCATGCCGTCGAGCACCGGCTGCATCAGAATGTCCAACTCAGCCTGCCGCGCGGCCCATCTTTGGCCCGCCGAGGCGCTCCAGAATTCGACCTGATCGCTGTTGTCCGAGGCAGTCATCACGTCGCCCTTCTTCTGCGCCGACGCCCGCCGCGTTCGCTTTCGCCGCTGCCGCCGGTGTTGAAGGTCACCTCTGGCAGGGCGACGAGGCTGTTGAGGATGGGGAAAGGCTCCACCGCGTTGGGAATGGCCGAGGCATTGACGAAATGCTCTTGAAAGCGCGGCTCGACGGCGGTTTCGATCTTGTGGATCGCGCCCACGGTCGCCTCGATCTCGGCCCGGGCCTCGGTATTGAGCAGGGCGATCCGGGCGCCGGTGCCTGCGGCATTGCCCGCGCTGGTGACTTTGTCGAGCGGCGCGTCGGGGATCATGCCCAGCACCATCGCGTGTTTGGGGCTGATATGCGCGCCAAAGGCCCCCGCCAGCACCACGCGGTCGACCTTGTCGACGCCGAATTTGTCCATCAGCAGCCGCGCGCCGGAATAGAGCGCGGCCTTGGCCATCTGGATCTCGCGGATGTCGCGGTTGGTCACCGTGATCTTGGGCCCGCCCTTTTCGGTGCCGTCATAGACCAGATAGCTGTTGGTGCGCCCATCGGCAAAGACCGAGGCCGAGCCCGTCCGCGCAGCACTGCCGATCAGCCCCGGCGCGTCGACGATGCCGTGAATGCGCATCTCGGCGACCATTTCGATAATGCCGGAGCCGCAGATGCCCGTGACGCCAGTGCTCGCCACCGCCTCTTCAAAGCCGTCCTCGTCGGACCAGAGATCACAGCCGATCACCTTAAACCGGGCCACCTTGGTCTCCGGGTCGATCTCGACCCGTTCGATCGCCCCCGGTGCCGCCCGTTGGCCCGAGCTGATCTGCGCCCCCTCAAACGCGGGCCCGGTGGGAGAGGAACAGGCCAGCACCTTTTCCCTGTTGCCCAGCAAGATCTCCGCATTAGTGCCTACATCGACCACCAGCATCAGTTCGTCGGATTTCTCAGGCGCCTCCGACAGGGCGACGGCGGCGGCATCCGCGCCGACATGGCCCGCGATGCAAGGCAGCAGGTAGACGCGGGCGGAGGGGTGGATGTTCAGGTCCAAATCCTCGGCCCGCAGACGCAGCGCGCCGGAGGTTGCAAGCGCGAAGGGCGCTTGGCCCAACTCGAAGGGGTCGATGCCTAGCAGCAGGTGGTGCATCACCGGGTTGCAGACAAAGACCGCGTCGACGATCAGATCGGGCGCGACATTCCCTTCGGCGGCGATCTGGGTGAAAAGCGTGGTCATCCCTTCGCGCACCGCGCGGGTCATCTCCTGCGCGCCGTCGGGGTTCATCATGGAATAGCTGACGCGGCTCATCAGGTCTTCGCCGAAACGGATCTGCGGGTTCATCACGCCGGAAGAGGCCATGACCTCACCGGTTTGCAGATCGCACAGATGCGCCGCGATGGTGGTAGAGCCGAGGTCGACCGCCAGACCATAGACCGTGCCCTCGTAATACCCCGGCCAGATGTTCATGATCCGCGCGGCGTTTTCCTGATCGCCCAGATGAACGGCGACGGTGACTTTCCAATCGCCCTTGCGCAGGACCGGCTGCATCATTTGCAGGATGTGCAGATCGGCGGTGACTTTCTCCAGCTCCCACTGCTCGGCCAGCGCGGCCCTGAGACGCTCCAGATCGCCCGAGGGTTCGTGCATGTCGGGCTCCGTCACTTCGACGTAGAAGAGTTTGACCGACGGGTTCAGCACAATCTCCCGCGCCTCGGCGCGTTTGCGCACGACCTGTTTGTGCACTTGGCTCTCTGGCGGCACGTCGATTACCACATCGCCCTGCACCGTGGCCTGACAGCCCAGACGGCGGCCCTCCTTCAGGCCGCGCTTCTCGTCATAGCGTTCCTCGACCGCGTTCCATGTGCTCAGCGCGTCAGGCGCGACGGTCACCCCATGTTTCGAGAACTGCCCATACCCCGGCGAGACCTGACATTTCGAACAGATGCCGCGCCCGCCGCAGACCGAGTCAAGATCGACACCCAACTGCCGCGCGGCAGTCAGCACCGGGGTGCCTTTGGGAAAGCGCCCTCTCTTGCCGGAGGGCGTGAAAATCACGAGGGGGTCACTGCTCATCGGGGCCGTCCTTTGTTTCTTTGCGACAGCATAGCGTGCCGCGCGGCAGGGGAAAGATGCGGGGCGGCAATTCGTGCCGCGCCCGCGTCATTCCCCCTCTGTGGCTTACGCGGGGGAATAGGCCTTTCCAATCCCGGCCATCCGTGAAATAGGAAACCGCCAAATGAACCCATCCAGACCCGAGGTGTTAAATGGAGATTCGTGAGGCCCTGACCTTTGATGACGTCCTGCTGGTTCCCGCAGCGTCTTCTGTGTTGCCGTCCACCGCAGATACGCGAACCCGCGTCACGCAGAGCATCGCGCTCAATATCCCGCTGCTCAGCTCGGCCATGGATACGGTGACCGAAAGCCGCATGGCCATCGCACTGGCGCAGGCCGGGGGCATGGGGGTGGTCCACCGCAACCTCACGATCGAAGAACAGGCCCGCGAAGTGCGTCGGGTGAAACGCTTTGAATCCGGCATCGTTTACAATCCGATCACCCTGCGTCCCGACCAGACGCTGGCGGATGCCAAGGACCTGCAAGAACGCTACCGCGTGACCGGCTTCCCGGTTGTAGACGAAAATGGCCGCGTGCTGGGCATCGTCACCAACCGCGACATGCGTTTCGCCTCTGACGACCGCACGCCGGTCTCGGTGATGATGACCTCTGAACGGCTGGCGATCCTGCAAGAGCCTGCCGACCGGGACGAGGCGATCAGCCTGATGAAATCGCGGCGGATCGAGAAACTGCTAGTCACGGATGCCGAAGGCAAGCTCACCGGGCTGCTGACCCTGCGCGACACCGAACAGGCCGTGCTGAACCCCACCGCCTGCAAAGATGATCTGGGCCGCTTGCGTGTCGCCGCGGCGACGACAGTGGGCGATGCGGGCTTCGAGCGCTCCGAAGCGCTGGTCGATGCGGGCGTCGATATGATCGTGATCGACACCGCCCATGGCCATTCCGAAGGCGTGGCCCATGCGGTGACCCGGGCCAAGAAACAGTTCGCCGATGTGCAGGTCGTCGCGGGCAATGTGGCCACCGGCGCCGCCACCCGCGCGTTGATCGACGCAGGCGCCGATGCGGTCAAGGTCGGCATCGGCCCGGGCTCGATCTGCACCACGCGGATGGTGGCGGGCGTGGGCGTGCCGCAACTGACCGCGATCATGGACTGCGTGGCCGCTGCGGGCGACGTGCCGATCATCGCCGATGGCGGCATCAAGTTCTCCGGCGATTTCGCCAAGGCGATCGCGGCCGGTGCCTCCTGCGCCATGGTCGGCAGCATGATCGCCGGCACCGACGAAAGCCCCGGCGAAGTCGTTCTTTATCAAGGCCGTAGCTTCAAAAGCTACCGCGGCATGGGCAGCATGGGCGCCATGGCCCGCGGCTCGGCAGACCGGTATTTCCAGAAAGACGCCGCCTCTGACAAACTGGTGCCCGAGGGGATCGAAGGTCAGGTGCCTTACAAGGGCAGCGCGGGCAATGTGTTGCACCAATTGGTCGGCGGTCTGCGCGCGGCCATGGGCTATACCGGTTGCGCCACGGTCGATGAGATGCGCCGCAATTGCAACTTCGTGAAGATCACCGGCGCGGGGCTGAAGGAAAGCCATGTGCATGACGTGCAGATCACGCGGGAGTCTCCTAATTATCGAATAGGGTAAGTGCAATATACCATTAAGTTTTAGTGGGATTTGATGTGTTAATTTGCGTTGAGAACCATGCGTGAACAGGACCGAACATACCCAGAACTGGACAATGCATCAGTGAATAAACTGATGCAAATTAAGATAGGGTTAGGCGAAAGCTGATGCATGGTTGTCGGATCGGGAGAGCACTAAGTGGAGGTGGCGGCATCATCGATCCTGCCACCAACAATGAGTTTGAGTAGATAAATCTTCTTGGCACGATTGAGACGGAGAGCCCAACCGATAAGCTGCTACCTGAAATTGACAGCACGGTTAGTGCCGCCCGGCTAAAGATGGATCAGGCGACCATCTCTCAACGAGATCTGTGTCGGCTGGGTCGGAAATCCCAATTTGCGTCGTGCATCCCTATCGCTCTCAACAGCCGTCCCGCGATCCACCGCGCGCCCCGTCACATTGCCGCTTACGCCGTGGTGTTTTGTGTAACCTGATTTCGAATGCGGCCAAGTTTACCTCTGAAGGTGATGTGGTTGAAATGAGCGTGAGACGGATAGATCAGAAAGTTCGGATCGAAGTCGCAGACCACGGGATAGGCACCGCAGCTGAAGAACAAAAAGACGATCACCTTTTCCTTAGGAAAGCGGACACTCAGATGGTTGTTTCTGGTCTGACCCGACTGTTCAATTCGAAGAGCCTTTCCGAACAACGCTCGGGGAAACTACGCCTCTGTTTTTCAGTCATAAACCGTCTTGGAATGGATCTGGATAAGTTCTGTTGTTTAGTTCTTCGTCCGACGCCAACTCAACGCGCAGCTCAAGTCTTTCGAGGGTTTCGTGCTCCCCTGCCGGCTGGAGATAAGGTGTGATGTTTGCAAAACTCCTGTGCACTTCACGTCTGGACCATCTTACAGATGACATAAGTGTCCCAAATGCTGCCATCTCCGCGCTTGAGAAGCCACGCCTGACACACCGATTGGCAAGCCCCAATGCAGTAGTTGGACTAATCTGTTCATCAGCGTGCACATTAAGATGACCCTGCAAGATATGAAGAGGGGCTCCCATCAGATGTGCAAGATCCGGAACAAGCCGGATCACGAATTTTCGCGCACTTGTGCTGCGCTTCCGGTCACGAGTTTTGTCAGATAAGGCTTTTTGGATGGCCCTAAGTGGCTCACCGTTCATCCACAGGCTCAATGCTTCCCGCAGCTTTGGGAGGGCGTGGGACGCACGAGCAGCGTCGCCCTTAAGCTTCTTGAAGTCTGTTCCAAATAGATACTCCAAGCTGTCTGGCTTGATTACACGGTCCAAATATTCAGGCTTGGCTGTCAGCCACTCGAACATCCAATTGCACAATGCTTCGACTGAATGAAAGCTGTGAAACCCCTCTTCGGCAAGGGCATTTGACAAGTCCTTCAGGACATCTTCGGGCAGCCCCAACATAGAGGCAGTATTGCGCAAAGACAGGGACTCAACGGGCAGGGCTTCGTCATCATCATTCAATAGCGAAAGGGCCGCTGCTGTCCTGCTTTCAATCCAGTCCTCTTCAGCATCCTGACGTTTGCGATAAGCTGCGAAGCTTCTCGATAGGCCAAGCCGCACATCGAGAACACCGTCTTCACTTTGATCGGTCTCCGCGAGCCGCGCGACAACATATCGTTCCAGATCTCCAATGTCTGAAGCTTTGTCATGAATGCGATCCATCAATGCCGTAAACGGATCGTCCAAAATAAGGCATTGATCGGACTGACCAAATATCGCCCGGAGGCGTGTCCATCTTCCACCAATCTTGTTCTCGGTATCATCCAACGGAACAACTTGCCCTGGGACAACCAAGACAATGCCTGTCGCGCTCTCACCAGCTCGACCCGCGCGACCAGCGGCATTGAGAAGATCTTCAGCTTCCAAAAGGTCTTTGCGTCCCGATGCAGCATCGTATTGGCTATCTTCTGCGATGATGACTAAATCTGCTGGCAGGTTCATACCTTGGCCAAGTGTTGGAGTTGCAGCGAGGACAGATAGAGCACCATCGCGCTTATACAGTGCTTCTGCGAGCTGCCGCTCCTCTGGAAGCAACTGGCCGTGATGCGTGGCCGCCTGCGACACAAGCTTTCCGTTCTCGAGCGTCAAATAGAGTTGGTCAGCGCCACCCATTTCATCGGCAGAAACTTCATAGAACCGCTGCTCATTCTCGGTCAGTTCGACAGCACAATCGTCAAGTGCCATGCGTGCTTTCTCTGAGATCGAAAACGCGTTTGGAATAGATTGCGAGAAGACAAGAGTTCTCAAGCCAGCCCGCGCAGCAGCGACAGCTATGGACGACGCGACAATCCCGGAATTAGGTGTAAGCTTCCAAAACTTGTTGGTTGAGAACTCAAGCGCGGTATCAAGGAGCGGGACCAGCGTGTAGTCACTGCGAATTTGAGACGCCCAAGTCTGCTTAACACTAAAGAAACCTCTTGGGGTAGCCGTGAGCTTGCGCTTGACCGCGACCGGCACTCCCCCTGTTGGCTTTTTGCGACGTTCCGCTTTCAGAAAGTTTTGAAGATTTGCGTATCTGTTGGCGTCATAGACAACACAGCCCCTGAGTTGGCGAGTTGGTTTCCATGCATTGTCGAGAGGCAATGATTTTCTACCCGTAAGTTCTTCAAGCCAGCCGCTGAGCTCATCCGTGTTTTTCATCATTGCTGACAAGAGAACGATATCAGCATCAGGTGCGACGCGGGTGAAGCCCAAGATGCAGAGCATGGCATCAATGGCCCGACGATCCCCATCTGTGCTGGGATGCATAAGATGGCATTCGTCGAAAATCAGCAAGCCGACATCGTCAAATCGCTCTGGCTCCATGTGGCTTGAAAGCAGACAGGCTTCCGGCGTCATGACCATGACGTCGGGTAGGTCTTCTCCCTGGCTCGAAAACCCAAACTCGTCCGTGCGTTCGCCGCGGACAGTTGCCCGAGGGAAGGCATCGCGTAGGTCTCGCGTTGTTTGATCCACGAGTGCATGAGTAGGGGCAAGGAACACCGCTTTGCGACCGGACAATAGCGTTGCATGGATCTTTAGTTGGGCTGTGGTTGACTTACCCGCCCCGGTTGGGAACCCTATCGCTGAGGACGTTCCTATTTCCAGATAACCTTGCTCGACGGCATCTCTGTGATTGCGCCAAAGATACGGACGCGTCTCAGAAACCGTTTTCATCGCCTTAGCCCATCGGTCCCCATCCACCCCCTCGGGAGGCGGCAATTTAACAACAGCGCCGCCAAGAAGTGCTGAACCCGCTGCAATCAGAAGACTTGCCAAGTGAAATGGCCCTGGGAATACAGCGACCACGCCATCAGGATATTCATCGGCGAATTCTTCTGCACCAGGTGCTGCCAAATCCTTGACTTCAGTGAAAACTTCAATTGGATCCACCAGCCCCCTCATGCGTCGTCCCTGAAGCACGAACGCAAGCGCCCGAATACCGCGCAAAATCCGGTAATAGAGTGCGGCATTTGCGCGTTCGCCACCCGAACCAGTGACAAGGTCGTCCTGTGGAGGCCGTTTTCGGTTTCGAATTCGACCAACTTGACCCTTTGCCAGCATGATCAAATGAAGAATCAGTTCTGACTGAAGCCTGTTACCGCTTGGAACCCGCATGGCTGCTGCGACCTCTGCAGCATCGGCTGATGCTTCAGCAACCAGAAAGAGCAGCATCGCTGAAATCTCAGGGCTAATACCGTCAGGTGTGATGAACGATGCGGGCGGCTCCGGTTCTTTCAGCGCCTGTGCCTGATACAGCAACTGGTAAGCGCTCGCGGCAACAAAGCCTGCAGCAGCCCGGTTCTCCCGATCAGGATTGATTGCGACCAATGCTTCATTTGTTTGCGCCAGCCGGCGCGCGAAGCTGGTGGTTTCACTGAGCGAGGCGAGATCCTCGTCGCCCTCACGCAGCATCACCCGCGCCGATACAATTTCTGCGAAAGCGCGTGCGAGCTGATCGGGCAATGCCTCAGTATCCAGATCATCAAGTTCTGGTGTGGATCGAATAAGCGCTGCTGTCGTGGGATCATACAAGGCTGTCGGCCTCCGCGTCCTCAATTGCGGCAAGCGCCATCTCAGCTATCTTGTCCAGCCATTCACGCACATCTTCTAAGACCAAGGTTTCCGCACGGCGCCGCTCAACGTCGCCCAACACCCTTTTTTCGTATCCTGCAAATAGGCGTTTGCGCCCTTTTTCTGATGCATGCTTATCACCAACTGTCACGGACACACGATAGGCACGTTTTTCGTTCCACAGGATATCGGCAACGGTTCGGTCCGGATCTGCATCGTCCGATTTCTCCAACAAAGACGTGACGGACGCAACAAGCTCATTGTCGCGAGCACCCGTCTCGAACTGTTCAAACTCTGGCCAGACCTGAGATTTGATCTTCTGTCTCGGATGTTCGGTCGCTTTCTCTTCACAGATGACAACCTGTGCAATGCCGTTGTCATCGAACTCGATCATGAGCCCGTCCAAGCCTTTGTCAGCTTTAATCATTTGAGGTGACCGGATAAGGGCGTCTTCATCGAAACGATGGGCGGCGATCCAAGCGATGACCTGAAATACCCAACCATCTCGGTGATATGTTTTATCTCCGTTTCCAACAGTCAGTAGCGTCCTGGCGCCTTGAAAGCCGCCCTTTGGATATCCTGCTGGCAAATCACCAGTGGCTTTTAGAATGCGTTCCACAGTTCTGGACTGCCCAATGGCAACACGTGCAATCAATTCCGCAAGTTCACCCTCGTGGTCGATCGTCCAAGTGGACCCGGACCAACAACCCTTCTCTGCGACTGGTGTGATTGCAATCGGCATGACCTACCTATTACGCTTTACAACCCATAAACGAAAACCCTTTCCAATACATCCGTCCACCTTTTGCTAAACTGACCCGCAGCCAAGATCCATAATTCGTGGACAATCGGCAGCGTCCGGTTTTGGGAATTGCTTTGCCGCATGGCTCGGGCCGTCGTTACCTGTTATTTGGCACTAACGGTTTGACCAGGAACTTTTTTTAATC